>JBHHYS010000123.1:0-5862 GCA_046757645.1 Terriglobia bacterium
CCTGCAAACGAGCTCAGAAAACTGATGAACACAGCTACCCCTATACCAACTCCAAAGAGGACGCCCACCACAGGATGAAATCCTGACGCAAGGCTTGTCGAACCAACGAGCATTGCAACCAAAGCGATTACGCCCGATCCCCAATAGAAGAAAAAACCCACTAGCCTTGCGATACCCTCTGCTTTTTGGATGATTCTCAAATCATGCTGGCGGCTTTGTTCTTCGCTTCTGCGTGCTCTTTCCAGAGCAACGTGCGCACGGCTGGCTTCCGCCGCAACTCCCTTCTCCTTTTCCTCGATCGCCTTATGCGCAACGCGCAATGCTTCCTCTGCGTATTCCTCTTTGACACAGTCAATGACATCTTGCACTGTTTCTGCGTCCACATCCTCTTCGTCGTCGATCTCGGACAGACGGGAATCAATGAGGTGGCTGGTGAGGGCAGCAACCTCTTCATCCGAGGATAGGTTGCCAGACGTCTTGAGCCGGCGTAACTCTTCGGTGAAGCGCCGCCACATCTTGTCGGTTGGGCGAAGTGCTGCTGCACACAACGCCACAAGCTCATGTTTCTTTAATCGCGCTGCCGGTCCCTTCGGGTTCTTGAGCCACGCGACGTTGGACAACGCAGTTTGGTGGATGACTGGAGGAATGCCGAAACCGCCTTCGGCGCGGTACCACAATGCAACGTTCCTGACAACTGGCGTGGTTATTGTTGCGAATATTGCACGTGCCTCATCGAGCAGATGGCAAAGCCGGCCAGCGCGTAGTGTTAGTATTGCAGCTACTACATTAACATCATGATCGACTCGGGCATCACTTTCCGTTTGATCTACTCTCATCAGGCATCGTGCCAAGCTTTTTTCGCCCAAGACATACCTAGGGATTCGGGCCGGCAATGCGCGTATCGTTAAGCCAAGCTGGCCAATGTTCTTCTTTAGCAGTACACGCGCTTCGGCCACATCACCCGGTTGGTAGTGCCGCGATACCAAGAACCGACCTAGCTCAGTAGGCCGGATTTGTCGGATGCCAATCGAAGTCCCGAGCAATCGCTCCATGGCAGCCAAAACACCGTCCATTTCATCGATGGTTGCGCTGAACACGGACGTTCGCGCGTTTGCCTGCCGCAGCACTCGCAATGCTTCCCTGGCGGCGGTAACGTAGGAGTCGGGAGCAAGCCTCAGCGCTCTAAAAAGAAACTTTGTATCAAAAAACACCTCAAGGACCTTGAATTGTCGCTTCTTGAAATTAATGTCGGTGAGCAAGAGGGCGTTTTCAAGGACGAGGCCTTCAAGGATACGTTGGACGTACTCAGCGAGGGTTGGGTCCGAGCGAAGAATGTGACGAATAAAAGGGCTACGGTGCGAAGCTTGCGCGTTGTGTGCTGGTCGGCGACTGTCGCGACGTGCTCGGACTCCGGCTCGACGAGTATGGCTACCTCATTTGCCTCTAAGAAATTCAGAATAATCCCAAGAGCTTCCTCCTCGTCTCGTACTTGTACTCTGTGGGCGCGAGCAAACTCAATGAACTGTGTCGCAACTGCTCTGTGCTCCCGCTCGATCGCCTCGCGCTGAGGGACCAAGTCGACATCGATGGGTTTATCGGCATTTCGGAAGAAGCGCCCATACTCACGGCGAAGATAACCCTTCTTGCATGTCCTCTTGAGCAGAGTACGTAGTGCATCAACAGGTATTTCGAGACCCTGCCGAGATGCAATCTCGGCCGCCAGGTCTTCCGGGAGAAAGTCGTCACCGCCCCAAGCCCTTAGTGTGTCAAGGACAAATGGCGTGTAGAGGTCGAGATGGTCAACGTGAGCGTCATAATTGACTTTCAGGAGGGCGACCGTGGCCAATCCGCGTATTGCGCCGTCACTCACTTGGCTGAGCCTCCACAGACGTGGCGAACAACCGTAATTCTAGTGTTTTCCGAGAACGAAAGAAAGCCACAGAGCCTGAGAGGAGAAGCTTTGGGCCGAGCGTTTGCTGCAGCTAGCTGGCGAAGTTTTCGACGAAGTGCACCAGGGTGCGCACGCCGACGCCCGTGGGTCCTTTGGCCATCCAAGGTTTGGCCTCTTCGAGCCAGGCGGTGCCGGCAATGTCAAGATGCACCCAGGGGGTTTCGTCCACGAACTCCTTCAGAAACATGGCCCCGTTGATGGCGCCGCCCCCGCGGCCCTTGCCGATGTTTTGAATGTCGGCGACGCCGGACTTGATGTTGTCGCGGTAGTCGTCGTCCAGCGGCATGGTCCAGAACTTTTCCCCGGCAGCGCGGGCGCTGGCCACTAAGGCGTCGAGAAAGCTCGGGTCGCTGCCGAAGGCCCCTACGTAGATGTGGCCGAGAGCGACCACGATGGCCCCGGTGAGGGTGGCGGCATCCACCAGGTGGGTGGCGCCGAACTGGCGGGCGTAGTGCAAGGCGTCAGCGAGCACCAGGCGACCTTCCGCATCGGTGTTCACCACCTCGATTGACTTGCCCGACATCGCGATTTGAACGTCGCCGGGCTTTTGGGCGCGGCCGCTGGGCAAGTTTTCGGTCAAGGGCACGACGGCAATCACCTTGTGCGGGGGTTTCAGTTGGCCCAGGGCGCGCATCACCCCCAGCATGGTGGCGCCGCCGGCCATGTCGTACTTCATCTTTTCCATCCCCTCGCCCGGCTTGATGGAGATCCCGCCGGAATCGAAGGTGACTCCCTTCCCCACCAGGCCGAGCACGGGCCGGCCTTCACGCCAATCGGGCGGCGTGTAGGTGAGAACGACCAAGCGGGGCGGTTCCTCGCTCCCCTGGGCAACCGAGAGAAAGGCGCCCATTTTGAACTCGCGGATGCGTGCCTCGTCCAGAATGTCGGCCTCCAAGCCGACCGCCCGGGCCATGGCAGCGGCGCGCTCGGCAAACAGGCGCGGGGTGAGTCGGTTGGCGGGCTCATTGACCAGTTCGCGGGCAAAGTTTTGCGCCTCGCCGATCACTCGGCCGCGGTGGATAGCGGTCTCCAGGGCCGCCTGCTGGTCGCGCGCCAAGCCAGCCAGGCTGATGGCTGCGATGGTCTTTTGGCTTTTCTGCTCGGTCTGATAGCGCGCGGGCTCGAAGTTGGCGAGCAGGACACCTTCGATGGCTGCCTGGGCCGCGTCTGCGGGTGCGATGCTTGCAGGCTGCGGACGGACGAAGAAAGTGAACTCCCGCACGCTGCGGGCTTTCAGAAAGCGCGCCGCCGTACCGGCCACAGAACGCAGGTCGGCCAGGGTGAACTTTTCCCGCTTGCCCGCGCCGACGAGGAGCAGGCGGCGCGCCTGCAGGCCGGCAGGATGGTGAAGCAGAAGAGTTTCGCCGGCTTTGCCGGTGAGTTCGCCCGCCGCGGCCAACTCCTGGAGCTTGCCGCCGGTGCGCTGATTGAGCGCAGCGAGGACGCCTTCCAGCACAGGCTGGGCTGCCGGCTCTTTCGAGGGAGATTCAAACACCCAGGTGACCAGCGCGGGTGTCTCAATCGCTTCCGCAGCAGCGAAGTTCAGTTTGACGTCAAGCACGGATGGCCCTCCCCAGACTGAGTGAAACCCGTAGTCTACCCGGGAATCGGGAAAGCAGGAAGCGCCCAGGCCGGCCGCCGCTTTTTCGCTTCGCGGACAGAGCGCCCGGCGGCAGGGCTCAAGGCCCTGGCCTACCGCCTGCGTTGTGGGGCTAGCGGTAGCGTTTCAGTTCCTGTTCGATTTCGCGTTCGGCGGTGCGCCGGCGGATTTCATCCCGGCGGTCCCAGGTTTTCTTGCCCTTGACCAAAGCCAGCTCACACTTGGCCCGGCCGTTTTTGAAATAGAGCCGCACCGGCACCAGGGTCAACCCTTTTTGCTCGACGCGGCCGCTGAGCTTGGCAATCTCCTCTTTGTGCAGCAGCAGCTTGCGGATGCGCAGCGGGTCGTGGGAGGCATAGCCGGAGTGGCTGTAGGCGCTGATGTGGCAGTTGAGCAGCCACATCTCGCTGCCTCTTACCACCGCGTAGGCGTGGCGGAGATTGGCGCGGCCCTCGCGCAGGGATTTGACCTCGGTGCCGGTCAGCACCATTCCGGCCTCGAGGCGGTCGAGGACGTGGTACTTGTACGGGATCTGGCGGTTTTCGGCAACGATCTTGCGACCGGGTTTCTGAGGAGCGGGGCGAGGCATCGTCTTTGCCAGCCTGAACTAGCCATAGTAGTGGAGCCGCGGTGTGGACGGCAAGGCGCCTCCAATCTGAGCGGGTGCAAAGCACCTCTTCCGGACACAAGAAGGACGGCGCTGATTCTGGCCCCTCGGCTTCGCTCGGGGGGAACGCTCACGTCCCGGCCGATGCGGTTCTTGCGGTATTCCGCTTCACTTTTTTGACGGTGAAAACGAGGCTCGAAAAACACCCTCCGCAAAAACCGCCAGAGCCGTAGACACGAAAAACAGGGCTATGTTACTCGAGTGTCGGGGAGACTGGTGAGGGAGACGAGAGAGCGGGCAGACAAGAATGTCTGCCCCACCAGAATGGAATGGATGTCCCAGCGGAATGGGATATCTGCCCTGCGGGAACAGAATAGCTGCCCCACCGAGGTAAATTGCTTCAAGCCGAAGGCGGATCGGATGTCAACCGCGGGCAACCCACTGAATCACAGGTTGCTAGGCGTGAGAGGTAGTTGACGTCGGTTCACATGTGTCAACCCGGGAAGCGGGTGAACCCAGGGGTGGGGGCGGTGGAAAACGTTGTCCCGGGCAAACCGCCAGTGCTAGACTTTGGCCAGTTCGCAGCGGAGCCGCATCCTAAGCAAGGGACGAATCGAGAGCAATGTTTCGCTTCAGCGCCAACCGGAGTCAAAGGGGCCTGACCTTGCTGGAGCTGGTGGTAGCCAGCTTCATTCTGATGATCCTCGCCACCATGGCCGTGCCCCTGGCACGAGTGAAAATCAAGCGAGACAAGGAAATCCAGTTGCGCCACGCTCTGCGCACCATGCGCTCCGCCATCGACCGCTACAAGGACGCCGCCGACCGCGGCTTGATCGCCGTCCAGGCCGATACGGAAGGTTACCCGGCCGATCTGGAGACGCTGGTCGAGGGGGTGCCGTTGGCCGGTAAGCCTGACCGGCGGGTGCGCTTTCTGCGACGCGTACCGCTGGACCCCATGACCAACTCCACCGACTGGGGCTTGCGGGCGGTTCAGGATCCGCCCGACTCCCTCTCCTGGAGCGGAGAGAACGTCTTCGACGTTTACTCCCGCAGCAGCGGGATCGCGCTCGATGGCACCCGCTACCGTGATTGGTAGGTGAGAGAAGTGCGAACGGTGTCGGAGAAGATGCGCGTCTGGGCGGGCGGCGCCGGCCAGCCGCGCCTCTTTCGGCGGGGCCGCGGGCGCTTCGCCCGGCCAGCCTCAGGGGCGGGCTTCACCCTCCTCGAGCTGATGATTGTCATTGCTCTGATCGGCATCCTGCTCGCCGTCGCCGTTCCCAACTATCAGAGGTCCATGCTGCAGGCGAAGGAGACGGTCCTGAAAGAGAATCTCTTTGTGCTGCGCTCCATCATTGAGCAGTTCACCCTGGACAAGCAGCGCCCCCCCGGCTCGCTCGAGGAACTGGTGACGGAGGACTACCTGCGCGTCCTCCCCAAAGATATCACCGGTGCGCGCGACACTTGGCAGCCAGTCTACTCCGACCTGCTCATCTCGCCCGAACAGACGACCACCGGAATCATAGATGTCCACTCCGGCTCCACCGCCATCGCCACCGACGGCACCCCCTACAACACCTGGTAGCGCCTAGCACCACCCGGCCAGAGAAAAGCACGGGTTGCGCGCAGCCCCAAAACTGTGTATAGTGCCGGCGCGGGGTAGTGGAGTCTGGTACCACGTTGGGCTCATAACCCAAAGGTCGTCGG
>JBHHYS010000124.1:0-5831 GCA_046757645.1 Terriglobia bacterium
GAGCAGCTCTACCGCGCCTTCGCCCTCTTGCGCGGCCATCCCTACCCGAAGTAGAGTCGGGACTTTCTCATGGCCGAAGCTCAAAAGAAGGGGTTAATCATCGTGCACACGGGTCCGGGCAAGGGGAAGACGACCGCGGCGCTCGGCCTAGCCTTCCGCGCCGTAGGCAGCGGGCTGAAGGTTCTCATGGTGCAGTTCATCAAAGGTTCCTGGCACTATGGCGAGCTCGACGCCGCCAAGCTTTTGGGCGAGGACCAGTTTGTCATCCGCCCCATGGGTGGTGGGTTTGTGAAGTTGGGCGGGGAGATCGACCCCGAGGACAAGCGGGCGGCGGAGGAAGCTTGGGCGTTTGCCCGCCAGAAGCTTTTTTCCGGCGAATTCGATATGATTATTCTCGACGAGATCAACTATGCGATCAGCTACGGCTTGGTCCCGGTCGGCGGGGTGGCGGAGACGCTGAAGCAGAAGCCGGAGGCGGTGCACGTGGTGCTGACCGGCCGCAGCGCCCCCCGTGAGCTCATCGAGCTGGCGGACCTGGTCACCGAGATGCGCGAGGTCAAGCATCCCTACCAGAAGGGCATTCCAGCCCAGCGCGGCATCGAATACTAAGTACGGAGTGCCAAGTACCGAGTACCACTATGGCCTGGTTTCGGCGAGAAAAAAAGCGGCTGGAAGCGCCTCGCCCCGAGGACCGCAAGCTGCGCACCGAAGGCCTGTGGCTGAAATGCGACGGCTGCCGCACCATCGTTTGGAAAAAAGACCTGGAGGCCAACCTCAGCGTCTGCCCGCGCTGCCAGTATCACTACCGCATCGTGGCCCGCCGCCGCTTGGAGCTGCTCTTTGACGCCGGGCGCTACACGGAACACGATGCCAACTTGGCTTCCACCGACCCGTTGAAATTTCTCGACACCAAAAGATACGACGACCGCCTGCGGGCCGCGGAGAAAGCCACCGGAATGAAGGACGCCATCCTCTTTGGCGAAGGGACGCTAGCTGGCCGTCCCGTGCAAGTGGGGGCCATGGAGTTCGGCTTTATCGGCGGCTCCATGGGGGCGGTGGTGGGCGAAAAGGTGACGCGCGGCATCGAACGCTCGCTCGTGAGCCGCACGCCGCTGATTATTGTTTCCTGCTCCGGGGGCGCGCGGATGATGGAGGGGGTGGTCAGCCTGATGCAGATGGCCAAGATCAGCGCGGCGCTCGCCCGGCTGGACGATGAGCGCATCCCTTACATCAGCGTGCTCACCAACCCCACCACCGGCGGCGTCACCGCCTGCTACGCCATGCTGGGCGACCTGAACATCGCCGAGCCCGGGGCGCTGATCGGCTTCGCCGGCCCCCGGGTCATCGAGCAAACCATCCGCCAGAAACTCCCCGAAGGCTTCCAGCGCAGCGAGTTTCTGCGGGAAAAGGGCTTCCTGGACGCTGTCGTCCACCGCAAAGACATCAAGAACTATCTCGCCGAGGCCCTCAACTTTATGTCGGCGTAGCCAGCGGCGCGCGGACGGTTCCGCCCGTGGAGAAGCTCGAGGCCCTGCTTTATGGGATTCAGTTACAACCAAGCGGTCGAGCGGTTGCTCTGGCTGGGGCATGAAGGGCGCAGCCTGAAGTGGGATTTGAAGAACGTCCGCGCGGTACTGGAGCGCCTCGCCCATCCGGAACGGACGTTCGCGAGCGTGCACATCGCCGGCACCAACGGCAAGGGTTCGGTGGCGGCGATGGTCGCCTCCATCCTGCGTGCGGCTGGCTACCGCACTGGGCTCTACACCTCACCGCATCTGGTGCGCATCAACGAGCGCATCGGGGTGAATGGCCGCGCCATCACCGACGACGACTTTGCCCGCGCCTTCAATGCCGTTGCCGGCAGCATCGAAGCGCTGCTCGCGGAAAACCTTCTGCCCAATCACCCCAGCTACTTCGAGTGCCTCACCGCCATGGCCCTGTGGCACTTTGCCCGCGTCGGCGTGGAGATCGCTGTTCTCGAGGTGGGGATGGGTGGGCGGCTGGACGCCACCAATGTGGTCACGCCTGAAGTCGCTGTCATCACCCCGATCGATTTCGACCACGAGCGCTATCTCGGCCACTCCATCGCGCAAATCGCCGCGGAGAAGGCGGGGATCCTCAAGCCTGGCGTTCCTGTGGTCCACGCCGCCGAACACCCCCGAGCCCGCCAGGTGGTGGCGGCGCAGGCGGCGGCGGTCGAGGCGCCGGTGGTGGATGTGGAATCCGACTATCGCGCCGAGCAGGTTCGTACCAGCGACTTCGGCCGCTACGAGTGGCTGCTCCGCACGGCCGACGGTTTTGCCTTGACTCTTGCGCCCCGCTTGCGGGGAGCCTTCCAGATGGGGAATGCACTGCTGGCGGTGGCCGCGGCCCGGCAACTCGCAGCCCGCGGCTGGGCCATTTCCGCGCCCGCCATGGCCGAGGGAATTGCCACCACGCGGTGGAGGGGGCGGATGGAGTTGGTGCGGCGCGAGCCACTGGTGTTTCTTGACGGCGCCCACAATCCCGCCGGCGCGCGCCAGGTATTGCGCTTCTGGGAGGAGCACCTCAGCGGGCGCCGCCTTCACCTGGTTTACGGAACCTTGCGCGACAAAGCGGTCGGGGAGGTGGCTGAGCTGCTGTTTCCCGCCGCAGCCCGTGTGGTCGTCACCGAATCGGCGAGCCCGCGGGCGGCCAGCAGCGAGCGGTTGGGTCGGCTGGCGCGCACATTCAACCCGAACGTGGCGGTCGAACCTGTGCCGGCACGCGCCCTGGCCCGGGGGTTGGACGCTGCCCGCCGGGAGGAGGTTGTGTTTGTTACCGGGTCGCTTTTTTTGGTGGGCGACTGCCAGCAGGCGCTGGCTGCACAGCCACCGGTCTCGACGAGGACGCCGGCCAGCGTGGCCGCTGTCGAAACCATTCCGGGCGGCCACCCGGCCTAGTGCCGCTCCAACCGATTGGGCCCGATGGGGCCTAGCTGGGTGCTGAAAAAGTCGTTCAAGCTCTCATCCTGAAGGGTTGAAGGCGACGAAGAATCTCGCAACCTGTTGAGTGTTTCACAGGAGGGATTCTTCGCTGCGCTCAGATTGACACCATGACACGACCAACCCTTTTTGCGCAGCGTGCGCGGAGTCACCCGGACAATATCGGGTGAGAACTCAAACAAACGTCGTGGTTGGCCGGTCATAATAAATAAGTTGGAACGGCACTCGGCAATGGGGTGGCTGCTCGACAGGGTGGGGTTTGTGCGTTCGCTGCTCTTCACCATTCCTTTGATTTACCTCTACACCATCGCCATGGGCCTGGCGTCGTGGCTGGTGTCGCCGTTCGACCCGCAGGGCACCCGCCAGCACGGCTGCGCCCGGCTGTGGTCGCGCCTGATCCTGGCCACCTGCCTGGCCCGCGTGCGCCTGCGGGGGCTGGAGAAGTTGGAGCCGGGCAAGCACTACGTCTACATCTCCAATCACCAGAGCTATCTGGACATCCCCATCTTGTTTGCTCACCTGCCCGTGCCATTTCGCATCATGGCCAAGGCCTCGCTCTTTCCCATCCCGTTTCTGGGCTGGCACCTGCGCCGCACCGGCCACCTGCCCATCGGGCGCACGAATCCTCTGGCCTCGGCCCGGCGCCTGCTCCAAGCAGTGAACTACATTCGCCAGGGCCATTCGGTGGTAGTTTTCGCCGAAGGCGGGCGCAGCATCAGCGGTCGCATCGAGGAGTTCAAGACCGGCATCTTTTTGGCCGCCATCAAGATGGGCGCCCCGGTGGTGCCCGTCACCATCGCCGGCTCCCGGCGCCTGTTGCCATCGCACTCCTGGCACATCCGCCCGGGCCGGGTGGAGGTCATCATCGATTCACCGGTCGCCACCGCGGGCCTGGATAAGTCTCAACTGGACGAGCTGGTGGCCCGAGTGCGGCAGCGCATTGAAGAGAATTTCCGGGGAGCGTCGCTATGATTCGACTGACGGGGAAGATTGCGGTGATTACCGGGGGCTCGCGGGGCATCGGGGCCGCCACGGTGAAGCTGTTTGCGGAAGCCGGTGCGCAGGTTGTTTTCAGCTATCACCGCCACCGGCGGGCGGCGGAAGAGGTGGCCCGGCAGGCGCGCGGCTTCGGCGGGGAAGCGATGCCGGTGCGCGCGGACTTGAGCCGCGTGGGCGACGCCCGGGCGCTCCTCCGCCGCACGGTGCGCCGCTTCGGCCGGCTGGACATCCTGGTGGCCAATGCGGGTATTTGGAACGTTGAGGATATTCCCATTGAAGAGCTGGGCGAACGCGATTGGGATCGAATGATCGAAACCAACCTGAAGTCCGTGTACGCTGTGGTGCGTTTTGCCGTAGCGGAGATGAAGCGGCGGGGCGATGGGCGCATCATCGCCATCTCCTCCACCGCCGGGCAGCGCGGCGAGGCCTTCCACAGCCACTACGCCGCCACCAAAGGGGCCATCATCAGCTTCGTCAAGGGGCTGTCCACAGAACTGGCTCCCCACAACATTCTGGTGAATTGCGTGGCGCCAGGCTGGGTGAATACGGAGATGTCGCGGCCGGTGCTGGCGCGCCCGAAGGCGCGTCGCGGGGTTGAGGCCCAGATCCCCCTGGGGCGGGTGGCCGCGCCGGAAGAGATTGCCGGGCCCATTCTGTTTCTGGCCTCCGAGCTGGCAACGTTTATGACCGGGGAAATCGTGAATGTAAACGGGGGCGCGGTTCTGGTAGGCTAGAAAAGTTATGCGTCAACAACTGGTCATGGCGTTGCTGGCGGTGATGCTGACGGCGAGCGGTGCGGCCGCCGCGCAAGAAACCGAGCCCTTGCCGGGAGCGACGAAAGCCCAGGAAATCCTCGACCGCACCATCGAGGCGCTGGGCGGGGAGACGTTTCTGGCGGTGCGCGACATTACCCGCCGCGGCCGCCTCTACAGCTTCAGTCGGGGCCAGTTGGCCAGCCCGGGCGATCGCTTTCTCGACTACGTCAAGTTTCCGGGCAAGGAACGGCTGGAGTTGGGCAAGAAGGGCAAGATTGTTTATGTCAACGACAACGACCAGGGTTGGGAACTCGACCGCCAGGGTGTGCGCGAGCAGACCCCGGAGCAGATCGAACGCTTTCAGGAAGGCAACCGGCGCGACCTGGAGTACCTGCTTCGCGTTCGGGTTCAGCAGGAGCGGATGCAGCTCTACTATCTGGGCCGGGAGTTTGCCGACAACCGCCGCGTCCAGGTGCTGGAACTGGTGGACGAACGCAACGACAGCATCAAACTTCTGATCGACGCCCGCACCTACTTGCCCTCGCAAATGCGCTACCGCGAGCGCGAGCCTTTGAGCGGTGAGTGGGTTGAAACGGTTGAATACTATGGAAAATACGTAGCCGTCCAGGGCATCCAAACCCCCATGCAACTGACCCGGGAGCGGAACGGGTTGAGGACCCTAGAGGTGCACTTCGAAGAGGTCAAATACAACACCGGCGTGCCGGACACGCTCTTTACCCGGGCGGCGCTCGAAGAGCGCTGGCAGAAGATCAAGTGAGGGGAGGCAGTGGTAGAATGAGGGCGGCAACCAGTTCCATGACTCGTCCACCCCAGCTCTCGGTGACTCCCCGCGGGACCACGGTGCTCTGCGTGCGCCGGGGAAACAAGGTGGTGTTTGCCGGCGATGGTCAGGTGAGTCTGGGCGAGACCATCATCAAACAGAAGGCCAAAAAAATTCGCCGCCTCTATGACGACAAGGTGCTGGCCGGCTTTGCCGGCTCCACCGCCGATGCGCTTTCGCTTTTCGGGCGTTTCGAGGGGAAATTGCAGGAGTACCATGGCAACCTGAGCCGGGCGGCGGTGGAGCTGGCCAAGGAGTGGCGCACCGACCGGG
>JBHHYS010000125.1:0-5765 GCA_046757645.1 Terriglobia bacterium
AAGTGCCGGTGGTCGAGGACAACATCTACGGCGCCTTGCGTCTGCGCGGGCGCGAGCTGCCCTCCCTCAAGGCCCTCGACCCGGCCGGGCTGGTGATTCATCTGAACAGTTTCTCCAAAGTTTGCTTCCCCGGGCTGCGGGTGGGCTGGGTGGTGGCGGGCGAGCCGGTCATCGAGCGGCTGCGCATCGCCAAGCAGGCCACCGACCTGCACACCGACCAGCTCGCCCAAGCGGCTCTGGCCGAATTCGGGCGTCGGGGCGGTTTCGGGCGCTTGATCAAAAAAGCGCGGCGGCTCTACCGGGCGCGCCTGCAAGAACTTGAATCCGCGCTCGAGGCCCACTTTCCCGAGCAGGTCTCCTGGGTGCGTCCTGAGGGCGGGATGTCGGTGTGGGTGACCCTGCCCCCGGGGCTCGATGCCGGGGCCTTGCTCTTCAAAGCCCGCGAGCGCCGTGTGCTTTTTACTCCCGGCCGCTTCTTCTACGTGCAGGCGGTGCAGCCGAATACCTTGCGGCTGGGCTTTGCCGGGGTGAACGAGAAGCAGATTGCTCGGGGCATCGAGATTCTCGGCGGCTTGATCAAGAGCGAGCTGCGCGAGCGCCGCCGCACTGCGCCCCGCGAAGGCGCCCGCGTGGCCCTGGTGTGAGGCGACAGTGAGAAGCCCGACCAGCAAAAGCGTGGCCGAGTGCGCCGAGCCGATGGGTTCGCTGGGGGCCACCGAGTTCTACACGCAGCACGCGCAGCCGGGCTTCATCGAAGCCTGCTATGCCTCGGCTCCGCCGCGCATCCAGGCGGCGTTGGCGAAAGAAATTGAGTGGCTTCGGGAGAAACTCAACGGTGCCGGTCGCGTGCTCGAACTCGGCTGCGGCAATGGCCGCTTGCTCGCAGCGCTGCCGGACGCGGCGCGTCACTGGGTGGGAATGGATTTTCTGGAGGCGTATTTGCATGACGCCCGCGCTCACCGCCGCTTGGCCCCGACCACGGGGCTCACCGCGGGCCGTGCGCGACAGCTCCCGTTTGCAGACAGCGCCTTCGACGGCGTTGTTTGTGCTCAGAGCACGCTGGGACTGCTGGGCGAGGAGAAGCTCGCCGCCCTGCGCGAAGCTGCGCGCGTGACGCGGCCCGGTGGCCGCCTGCTCTTCGTGGTCTATTCGGAGCTTTCCATGGTGCCCCGGGCGGAGTGGTACACGGAAATGCACCGGCGGGGAATGATGGCACCGCTCGATTGGGGGCGCTCCACTCCAGACCTTCTGCTCACTGAAGACGGCCATGCTTCGGAGTGCTTCCGCCACGAGCGGCTGGAGGAACTATTTCAGGAGGCAGGGCTCAAGGTGCAGCTCGAGCGTTTGGGAGACATCTACTGGGCGGCAACGGCTTGGTTGTCATCCCGAGTCCCGATTCCATCGGGACGAGGGATCTGCTTTTGAAATGGCGAAGGTATCCCTGGGATACAAGCAGATTCCTCGGAATGACAGCGGAAAGGGATTTTCGTTACTTGCTAGGGAGGGAAGAGCAATGTTGAAGTTCTTCAATGATGAGCAGTGGCGGGTGAAGGTGGGCCTGGCGGAAATGCTCAAGGGTGGGGTGATTATGGACGTCACCAACGCCGAACAGGCCACCATCGCCGAAAAAGCCGGCGGCTGCGCGGTGATGGCCCTGGAGCGCGTGCCCGCGGACATTCGCAAGGAAGGCGGGGTGGCGCGCATGGCCTCGCCCCGCATCATCCGCGAGATTATGAAGGCGGTCAGCATTCCGGTGATGGCCAAGGTGAGAATCGGGCACTTCGCCGAAGCCCAAGTGCTGGAGGCGCTGGAGGTGGACTTCATTGACGAAAGCGAAGTGTTGACCCCCGCCGACGAAGAGAACCACATCAACAAACATCCCTTCCGCATCCCCTTCGTCTGCGGCTGCCGCGATTTGGGCGAAGCCCTGCGGCGGATTGCCGAAGGCGCCGCCATGATCCGCACCAAGGGCGAAGCCGGCTCCGGCAACGTGGTCGAAGCCGTGCGCCATATGCGCGCCATTGTCGGCCAGATGAAGAAGCTGACCGTGATGGCGAAAGAGGAGCTGGTGCAGGAGGCCAAGCACCTGGGGGCGCCGCTGGAAGTGGTCGAATGGGTGGCTGAGCACGGCAAGCTGCCGGTGCCCAACTTTTCCGCCGGAGGCATTGCCACCCCCACGGACGCCGCCCTGGTGATGCAACTGGGCGCCGAGGCGGTCTTCGTCGGCTCCGGCATCTTCAAGTCCTCCGACCCAGAGCGGCGCGCCCGTGCCATCGTCCAGGCCACCACCCACTACAACGACCCCAAGGCGGTGCTGGCAGCTTCCGCGGAGCTGGGCGAGGCGATGAAGGGACTCGACGTCCGCCAGCTCGAGGAAAAGGAGTTGCTGCAAACGCGAGGCCGGTAGGCCGAGCGTTTGTCCTGAGCTTGCCGAAGGGCAAACCCGCGGCCGGTAGCACACAATTGTCATTCCGAGGAGCCCCGACGTTCAAGCGCCATGGCGTTGTTGAGTCGGGGCGACGAGGAATCTGCTTGTCCATCGAGCAGTTTTCAATGCAGATTCTTCGCCCCGAATGCCAGCCATGGCGGGCATTCGGGGCTCAGGATGACAGCCAGGGGGGCGGGGAAACAACTACCCCCGAGCCCCCAGGCTCCCGCCTGGCGGGGGGAAAGAATCACCCGGTGGCCGCTGCCACCGGGCTTGATAGGGAAAGCCGCTGCGCCATGAGCTTGGCCAAGGATCAGCTTCGCGTATTAAACTTTTTGTCCAACCCAGCGGTCCCGGCCGCTGGGAGCCGGTGGTTGACGCGTTGGGGGGGGGAAATGAAAGTCGGGATTTTGGCGCTCCAGGGGGACTTCGAGGCGCACGCCGGCGTGCTTGAGCGGCTGGGGATAGAGTGGAGCTACGTCAAGCGCGCCGACGACCTGAGCGCGATTGATGCCCTGATCATTCCCGGTGGGGAAAGCACTACCTTCCTGAAGTTTCTCGAGGAGAAGAATTTCAGCCAGGCTCTTCGCCGCCTGCCCGAAGAGGGCAAGCCCATCTTCGGCACCTGTGCTGGCGCCATCCTGCTGGCGAAGGCAGTGACCAATCCGCCCCAACCCAGCCTGGGTCTGGTGGATGTCAGCCTGGAGCGCAACGCCTACGGGCGGCAGGTTTGGAGCGGCGTGCGCCGCGGCCACTGCCGGCTGACAGACGCTCCCATGGAAATGGTGTTCATCCGCGCCCCGGTCATCCGCCAAGTGGGCCCGGCAGCGCAAGTGCTGGGCGAGTGCGAGGGCCAGCCGGTCTGCGTCGAGCAAGGCCGCTGCCTGATCAGCACCTTCCATCCTGAACTCACCACCGATACCACCTTGCACGAGCACTTCTTGGAACTGGCAGGCCAACGATGAAATCCGCGCTGGGGGAGGAGCTGTGATGGGAACCATGGCGGCCCCCCAGCCTCGCCCCCATCCGCAGTCCCCCTTGCGTCCGGACGCGGAGGCGCGCACCCGGGTGGCTTTCGTCTGCGTGGGAAACTCCTGTCGCAGCCAGATGGCCGAAGCCTGGGCGCGCCACCTGGGAGCGGACGCGATTGAAGCGGTGAGCGCCGGCTTGCACCCTCTGGGGCTCATCCCTCCGGAAACCCTCCAGGTGATGCAGGAAAAGAACGTCAGCCTGGCGGGCCAGGAGTCGAAGGGCCTGGAGGCGATTGACTGGCAGCAGGTGGAGGTGCTGGTCAATATGACCCCGCTGCCCGGCCGCTCGGTGGTCCCCGGCTTCCAGGGCCGGCGGCTCGAGTGGCGGGTGCGCGACCCCTACGGGCAGCCGCTGCGCATCCATCGCAAGGTGCGCGACGAACTCGAACGCAAAGTCCGCGAGCTGCTCGCCGAATTGCTGGATACTTTCGGCGCCCCCCAGGCCCCACCGGTCGCCTGAGCCCACGCGATTCAGGACGCTCAGGTAGAGACGGTGGTTCTCCCGCAGTTTTGTGCGGGTTGTGCTATATTGGCTCGCATGCTCCGGGCAAGACGTATTAGGAACCCTATCTACGAGCGGGCCCGCCGAGCCTTTTTCAAACACCTTCCCGACATTAGATTTTGGGAAATCGTGGATGGGTTCAAAGTTGGAGAATGCGAGTTTCTCTACCGCCTCGGTACAAGACACAAGGCGCCTGGAGGGAACTGGGGATGGGACTTTAACATCCCCAAGAACCTGCCGGGTCGGAGTGAGATTCTTTTGTACGCCCCCACATATTCGGGTTTTCCGAATCACTTCTTTCTAGTCCCATACGGAGAATTGCGGCAAAGACTTAATCGCCGGCGCGTCTTTGTAAACGCCGAGAGGCAGCGTCAGCAGAGCAAAGTTGGGCTGTTCATCTGGTCGTACGACAAATCCACCGAGTATCTGAGTGGATACTTCCACGGGCTACGGCAAGCGCCAGCCGAGCGTTCCTCCGGCGCCCCCCAGGCCCCGCCGGTCGCCTGAGCGGGCGCAGAACTTGAACCAAACGCCCCGTCGATTGTTATAATGGCCCCCGCTATGGGGGGAGTGGCACGCAGCCGACGCAATCACGCTACCGTCTCCCAGGAAGACTACCTGAAAGCCATCTGGGAAATGGAGCAAGAAGAGCAGGTGCCCATCAGCGCCCGCCTCTCCGAGGAGCTCGGTGTCACGCCCCCAGCGGTGACCGCGGCGTTGAAGCGCATGGCGCGCAACGGCTATGTGCGTCTGGGGCCGCGGGGCCGCATCCAGCTGACGCGCAAAGGAAGCGAGTTGGCTGAGCACTTGATGTTGCGCCACAACCTGGCGGAAAAGCTGCTGACCGAAGTTCTGGAGATGTCCTGGACGCACGTGCACAACGAAGCCGAGAAGCTCGAACATGCTATCTCTCCCGAACTGGAAAACCTGCTGCTGAAGTATTTCGGCCGGGAGAGCTGCTGCCCCCACGGCAACCCGTTGTTTGGGGGGCTGGCGCGCCTGCGGCGGCGGCATCGCGTGCGTCAGTTGAGCGCCGTCCGTGTGGGTCAGCGGGTGGAGATCCTGCGGGTGTTCGAAAAAGATTCTCGCTTTCTCGACCACTTGGATCGGCTGCGCCTGCGCGTGGGCACGCGGCTCGTGGTCGAGCACAAAGACTACGACGAGACCGTGCAGGCACTGGTGGCCGGCAGAACCGTCCACCTGAGCAAGAACGCCACCGAGCGGATATGGGTGAAGCCGCTCCGGGGCTAGCACGATGCTGAACAACGCTGTTGCCTGTCAGTCTGAGCCCCGACTCAACAACGCCATGGCGCTTGAACGTCGGGGCGAAGAATCTTGCCTGGCAGCAGAGCAACCAGTTACAAGATTCTTCGTCGCCCCGACTCAACAACGCCATGGCGCTTGAACGCCGGAGCTCCTGAGAATGATAAGTTCAGCGACTCTTTCAGCACGCCGCTAGAGCGGTGGACACGGTTTTAGGCGAGATTTCAATTCACGCCGGGAGGGTGTTCCCGTGGGCATTCGCGTTGCGCTGAAGGTGAACGGGCAGGAGCACGTCGATGAGGTGGAGCCGCGGCTGTTGCTGGTGCACTATCTGCGCGACCTCCTCGGCCTGACCGGTACCCACATTGGCTGCGAAACCTCCCTCTGCGGTGCCTGCACGGTTCTGCTCGACGGGCAGGCAGTGAAATCCTGCACGCTGCTGGCCGTGCAGGCCGATGGCCGGGAAATCACCACCATTGAAGGCCTGGCGAAGAACGGCAGGCTGCATCCCGTGCAGGAAGGCTTCTGGGAGGAGCATGGC
>JBHHYS010000126.1:0-5711 GCA_046757645.1 Terriglobia bacterium
GAAGGCGGAGATTGAGCAGCGGTCAGGATCGTAAGTCGGCAGGGAGAGAGCAATGACGGATCTGGCCAGCAAGACCTGTGTTCCTTGCCGAGGCGGGGTGCCGCCCCTCAAGGGAGAGGAGCTCGCCTCCCTGCAAAAACAGGTCGAGGGGTGGAACGTCGCCGAGGCGCACCACATCACCAAGACGTTCAAGTTTCCAGATTTTCGGCACGCCCTTACGTTCGTTAACCGGGTCGGGAAGTTGGCCGAGCAGCAGGGTCACCACCCCAACATCTACCTGACCTGGGGCAAAGTGGAGATCAGCATCTGGACGCACACGATAGATGGGCTGACGGAAAGTGATTTTATCCTAGCGGCAAAGATCGACCGGCTCTAGGCTAGTTCACTTTTTTGCCCGGTTTTCATAGCGATCTTCAGGAGTACTCTCCGTGGTGGTGGGAAGGCTGCGGGGCGCCCAGCCGGGAAACGTCACCGTTCCCTCTCATCCGTCTCACCGCTGAATCCGCCGCACACGGGCACTGGGGGGCCCAACTCCAACAGCTTGCCAATGCTCGCCCGGGCTCGGTCCTCCGCGTAGCTCTCCAACGTCTCCGCAATGCCAAAGAGAAACAGCACCGCGGCTCCCTCTTCCCCATGGCCAATGCCAAAGGCTCCGATGGCGGCTATGGTCATGAGGAAATTCATTTCCAGCCGCAGGTTGCTTAACGCACGCCGAGCACACCGGAAAATGTCTTGCCCCGCCAGCAAGGCCGAGAGTGCGAAGACCGCTTCCGCAATCAAAGCTTGGCCATATCGAAATCTCAGTAACAAACCGACGCCAAGCAGCATCCCCGCAAGTATCAGCAGCCATACGGTTCGGTTGCCCATCCAGCCGGGGAGCCGTATCCCGCAGCGCTGGCCCACCGCCTCGATTCTTCCCCTCAGCACCAATTCGCTGGATGTGAGGTTCATAGCGAAATTCTCAGCTCTGAGCTGTTCCGGCCTCGAAAAAGGGGGGAGGCTAAATGGCTTCTTCACCCCGGTCGCCGGTGCGGATGCGAACCACGTCGTCCACCGTATGCCCAAAGATCTTGCTGCGACTTATTTGAGGCAAGGGGCGCGAAAGGGCCGGCGCTAGCGCACCCGGCCTTCGAGTGGGCTGGAGGCGGAGGCGTAGAGCTTCTTGGGGATGCGGCCGGCGCGGTAGGCTTGGCGCCCGGCTTCGACCGCCGACTTCATCGCCTGCGCCATCAGCACCGGGTCCCGGGCTTGGGCAATGGCGGTATTCATCAGCACCCCGTCGGCGCCCAGTTCCATCGCAATGGTGGCATCCGAGGCGGTGCCCACGCCCGCGTCCACGATCAGGGGCACTTCGGTAATCATTTCCCGCAGAATGCGGATGTTGGCCTGGTTCTGAATCCCCATTCCCGACCCAATCGGCGCGCCCAGCGGCATCACCGCGACCGCCCCGGCGTCGATCAGCTTCCGCGCCGTCACCAAGTCGTCGTTCGTATAGGGCAGAACCACAAAACCATCTTTCACCAAGACCTTGGTGGCCTCGATCAGTTGCCCCACATCAGGAAAGAGGGTTTTCTCGTCTCCGATCACTTCGAGCTTGATCCAGTTCGAGAGCCCCACTTCCTGTGCCAGGTGTGCGGTGCGGATGGCTTCCTCGCCGGTGTAGCAGCCCGCGGTGTTGGGAAGAAGAAAAAATTTCTTCCGGTCAATGAAGTCGAGCAGCGACTCCTTGCCCTTGTCGGTAAGGTTCACCCGTCGCACCGCCACCGTGACCATTTCTGCTCCCGAGGCTTCGTGGGCCCGCACCATTTCCTCGAACGTCCGGTACTTGCCGGTGCCCACAATCAACCGCGAGCGAAAGGCCCGTCCGGCAATCACCAATTGGTCGGTGGCAACGCTGGTTGCAGTGGTAACCATAGATTCGTGTCCTCTCACTTCGAATTGTACGGCGCGTCGCCGGGAGAGGGCAAGGAGTTGCTTGCCTTGAGCGGAGCCGAGGGGAGCGAAGTCGACGAGTCGAAGGGCGCCTGGCCGCGGCCCGGCTGAAAAGCGCTGGGCAGGCAGGGGACTCGCCCCGGCCCTACCCCGTCGGACCGCTCTCCTCGCGATAGAGCTGTTCGATCAGGTCGCGGTACTGCTCCTGAACCCGCTGCCGACGCACTTTCTGGGTGTAGGTGAGTTGTCCGTCGTCAAAGCTGAAGTCCTGGGGGAGCAGCGCGAAGCGCTTCAGGCGCTCGTATTGGGCCAAGCTGCGGTTCACCCTTTCGACTTCGGCTGCGATTGCCGCCCGCACCGCTGGGCTGGCGAGCAGCTCGGCGCGCGACTGAAACTGGATGCCGGAGGAATCGGCATAGCCCTCCAGCCGGGCGAAGTTCGGCACCAAGAGGGCCACGGCATACTTGCGCCGGTCACCCACGACCATGGCGTTTTGGATGTAGGGGCTTTGCTTCAACTGGTTCTCGATGGGCTGCGGAGCGATCAGCTTCCCCCCCGCCGTCTTCATCAAATCCTTCTTGCGATCGGTGACGCTGAGGTAGCCGTCTTCGTCCAGGAAACCCACGTCGCCGGTGTGGAACCAACCGTCCCGCAGCGCCTCCCGGGTGTCCTCCTGCTTGTTGTAGTAGCCCTTCATCACCTGGGGGCCGCGGGTAAGGATCTCGCCGTCGGCGGCAATCTTCACCTCCACACCCGGAATCGGCCGCCCCACCGTGCCCAGCTTCACCGCCCCGGGCACGTTCACCGCAATCACCGGCGAGGTTTCCGTCAACCCGTAGCCTTCGTAAATGTTGAAGCCCAGGGCGTGGAAAAATTCGTTCAACTCGCGTGCCAGCGGGGCTGCCCCGGAAATGAAGACTCGGAGGCGCCCACCGAGCTGCGCCCGCAACCGGCGATAGACAAGCAGTTCAGCCAGACGCCAGCGCGCCCGCAGGCCGCCGGGCAGCGGCTGGCCCGCCAGACGATAGGGCAGCGCCTCGCGGCCGGTGCGCACGGCCCAGCGGAAGAGCTTTTGCTTCGGCGCCGGCGCCGCCCGGAGAACCTCCATCAGCCGAGCATAAAGCTTCTCGAAGAAGCGCGGCACCACCGCCATTACGGTGGGCCGGACTTCGCGCAGGTTCTCAGCTACCTTCTCAAAGCCTTCGGCGTAGGCGATAGACAGTCCGTGGACGAAATAGCCGTAGTCGGCGGTGCGCTCGTAGATGTGGCAGAGCGGCAGCAGCGACAACGCCAGGTCGCCCGACTGCCAGCCAAACAACTCCATCCCGCTGCTCACATTCGAGGCGAAATTGCGCTGGGTGAGCAGGGCGCCCTTGGGGGTTCCCGTGGTTCCCGAAGTGTAGATGAGGCTGGCGATGTCTTCCGGCTTTTGGGCGCCAGCGCTGCGCTCGAACTCCCCCACCACTCCCTCCGGACTATCCTCACCCGCTACCCTTTCCCAGGAAATCACCCGCCGACCGGGCTCGGACTCCTTCCCCGGCAGAGGCGCGAACGGAATCACCATTTCCAAATGGGACAGCTCTTTCCATACCGCCTGCACCTTTTCGAACTGCTCCTGACCGGAGACGAAGCAGAGGCGAGCCCCGGAATCGCTCAGGATGTAGCGCAGGCGCTCCACCGATTCGGCGGGATAGACGGGCACGTTGATCGCCCCCAGACCCAGGATGGCCAGGTCAGCGGTGTGCCACTCGGGCCGGTTCTCGCTGAATACCCCCACCCGGTCGCCCTGGCAAATGCCCAACTCCTTCAGCGCCCCGGCCAGCGAGGCCACTCGCCGCAGAAACGTGGCCGCCGATGTCTTCTGCCACCGCCCGCCCTGCTTGTGCCAGAGCAGGTCGGGTTTGTTGTAGCTCCGCAGGCTGTCGAGCAGCATTTGGTTGAGCGTGGCGTTATTCATCCCGGCCTACAAAATCGCCTCTGGAAAGCCTAGCATAGTCACCTTGGCACTCCTAAAGTACGCCTACCGGTAGCTACCCTCTGCCCCCAGGGGGTTTTCGGGTTTCGAATCACTCCCAAGCGGCTGATTTGATTTAGCTTTGCTGGATTGATATTTGTCAACTACAGTCAACTCCTTCTGGGTGCAACCCCTTGAGAACCCACTATTATCTGCGGTTGACACCGACGCCCGCTTTCCTCTTCCCCCCCTGGCGCTCGCCATACTCCTTCCCTAAACCTGCCTAGCACATCTCAGCTTTTGATGTCTACGGATTCTGCGGTTTTTGCGGTTTTTGCGGAAGAAAGTTTTTCCTCCTTTTGCTTCAACCTCCTAGAGCCGCAAAAACCGCATCGTGCGAATGCGCCGATTGCCCAGTTGGAGATAGAGCAAGGCCTTGCTTGCCCTGAGCCTGCCGAAGAGTGCCCCGCCGGAGCCGGAGTAAAAACAAACGGCAGGGGGGCAAGCCCCTGCCCTACCCAAACGCCCTCGGGCTGCGCTAAGATTGCCCGAGAGGGTTCCTGATGAGCAATCCCACCGCCACCAACGCCACCACCACCAACTACAAGCCGGTCAAAGCCCCGCGGGGCACGGCGATTTCCTGCCCGGGCTGGCACCAGGAAGCCGCCCTGCGCATGCTGATGAACAACCTCGACCCCAAAGTAGCCGAGCGCCCCGAAGAGTTGGTTGTTTACGGCGGCACCGGCAAGGCGGCCCGCGACTGGGCCTGCTTCCACGCGCTCGTCCACTCCCTCCGCCACCTGGCGAACGACGAAACCCTGCTGGTGCAGTCGGGCAAGCCGGTGGGGATTTTCAAAACCCATCCCTGGGCGCCGCGCGTACTCATCGCCAACGCCAACCTCGTCGGCCAGTGGTCGAACTGGAAGCACTTTCGCGAACTCGAACGTGCCGGCCTGATGATGTACGGCCAGATGACCGCCGGGAGTTGGATTTACATCGGTACCCAGGGCATTCTCCAGGGCACCTTTGAAACCTTCGCCGCCGCCGCTGAGCGCCACTTCCAGGGCGACCTGCGCGGCAAGCTGCTCATCTCGGGCGGACTCGGCGGCATGGGCGGCGCCCAGCCCCTGGCCGCCACCATGAACGCCGCCTGCTTCCTCGGTGTCGAGGTAGACCCTGAGCGCATCAAGCGTCGGGTCAAGAACGGTTACTGCGACATCATGGTCAATGACCTCGACGAAGCCCTGCGCATCCTCAAAGAGGCCCTGCGGAAAAAACAGCCCCTCTCGGTCGGTCTGGTGGGCAACTGCGCTGAGATCATCCCCCAACTCGCCGCCCGCGGCGTGGTTCCCGACTTGCTCACCGACCAGACCAGCGCCCATGACCCCTTGAATGGCTACATTCCCGCCGGGCTCAGGGTCGAGCAAGCCGCTGAGCTTCGCCGCCGTGACCCCGACGACTATCTCAAGCGCTCGCTCGATTCCCTCGCCCGCCACGTCGAGGCCATGCTGCGCTTGCAGCGCCTGGGGGCGGTGACTTTCGACTACGGCAACAACATTCGCACCATGGCTTACCAGCACGGGGTCACCGAGGCCTACGCCTTCCCCGGCTTCGTCCCGGCCTACATCCGCCCGCTCTTCTGCCAGGGCCGCGGGCCCTTCCGCTGGGTGGCGCTCTCGGGCGAGCCCGCCGACATCCACCGCACCGACAAGCTGGTGCTGGAGCTTTTTCCCAAGGACCGCGTCCTGGCCCGCTGGATTCCCCTGGCGCAGAAGAGGGTCAAGTTCCAGGGCCTGCCGGCGCGCATCTGCTGGCTGGGCTACGG
>JBHHYS010000127.1:0-5508 GCA_046757645.1 Terriglobia bacterium
GGCCATCGAGGCGATTATAGGCAGAAAAAGAGGGGGAGAGGTAGGGCAAGGCCTTCTGCCTTGCCGTGTCGCAGTAGCGTGGTCGGAGCGGCAGGGGCCGAGCCCCTGGCCGACCCAGGAAGCAGGGCTCAGAGTTCGCGGCGGGCGTCGAGGGCGGTCTTAGCGCGGGTCACTACAGAACCGCCAAGATTCTCATTACCTCTCCTATGAGTGCGTCTGCCTGTGCGCTGGTCAATTCCTTATCCCGTTGGGCTTCTACGCCGTTGATAAAAGCCATGAGCTTGTTTGAGGCGTCTTGGCGCAGACCGGCGTTGGCGGCCTCCAGCGCCTCTAGAGCATTTTGCAGCTTGGCGTCAAGCGAGTTCGCGATACCCTGTTTGAGATTAAAGCTCACCACTAGGTCGGATAGCTCCTGTAACGCCTGCGACACCGTTAGCACGGTAACTGTTGCCGTATCGGTCGCCGTCGCTCCGTCGTCGTCGGTTACAGTGAGGGTTACGACGAATTCGCCTGCACTTGTAAACACGTGACCGACGATCGCGCCGTCAGCAGTCCCACCGTCGCCAAAGTCCCACTGGAAGCTGGCAATAAAGCCATCGGGGTCGGACGATCCGGTGCCGTCAAACCGCACCGACTCGCCCACGATGGCTGTCTGGTCGGGCCCGGCATTAGCCACCGGCGGCTGCTTGAGAACGCGCCCTGTCACTAGCAAAGTTCCGCTCGCGGTCAGATGTATTCCTGGAGGCCCACCCAATCCTGGTAAAGGTGCACCCAAGCTCGGATGGGTGATGGTCTTGACGAATGATCCATCTGGTGCGAGGTGGACGATGCCATCAAAGGGTTCTGTGCTCCTGGCGTCACTTACGAAGATGTCGCCCGTAGGCGTGACAGCCAGCTCAAATGGGAATGTTAAAATGCTCGAATCGAGCACTCGCAGTAATGGGCCGGTAGTCGAAAATTCGCGGACGCTGGCGTTAGGGGGATGCTGGCTCACAAAGAGAGTGCCTGCCGGGCCCAGTTCGAGCCCACCAAATCCGCCTTGGCTCGGGGAGTGTCCCCCAATGGTGGTGATGAATCCTCCACCGGGGTTGAACTTGAAGATACCGACAAATGCGCCACTGGTGGAGGTCACATAGACATTTCCGGCTGCGTCTTCTGCGATTCCATTGGGGCAACAGATGAAGGTAAAGACGCTCACACTGGCGCCATTGTTGCGGAAGGCCCAGACACGATCCAATCCCGCGCCCGTGGTAACCAGCAGAGTTCCATCTGCCTTGAAGTGGAGATCGTTGGCCCCGACGAGCGGAGTGCTGGTTCCGACGCCAGCGAGCACCCGCAAGAAGGTACCGTCCGGGGCCAGTTCCAGCACCTGCGTAATATTCCCCGGACCGCCTGGAGGCTCGGGTACGAACTGGCTAACAAGCAGGTTGCCCGGCGTGAAGCCTTGGAGCGCACCGCGCGGCGGGATCACGGCGACGCGAGCCAAGTCATTAGAGAACTGCGGGTTGGTGATGATACGCAGCAACTCTCCTGCTTGTGTGAGCTCGAAAATGGCTCCCTCCGGCGTTTGCGCCAGAGCGGCAGACGGCAACCAGAGCGCTGCCAATGAAGCCACCACCAAAATAGGGATACCCCCTCCATATTTCTTGCACTTCATGGCTTGCCTCCGAATCTTTTCCTGCGTGGGGCCGCTGGTGGACCTGCTGCGCGCGCTTAAGGGATTGTGCTAGGGCGTGAGCTTGACCCAGAAGCTAACGGGGGGGGTAGCTGTCAAGATGAAAAAGTTTGCACATCTAAGTGTATGGAACTAAAAAGAAAGAAGGCGCGGCCGTTCGCCTTGAAGGGTCCCGGTGGCCGGGGCCACCGGGTTAGACTCAACGGAAAAAAATCGTCGATGGTGCTCGGTGTCCAGTGGAATTCGACTGCGTGAGCTTGCCGACTACCTCAGGGGCTGAAGCCCCCAAAATTTAGGCACCTATTCGGCAGGGTTGAAACCCCGCCCCGCCAAAATTCTGTTGCCTGTTTGGGCGGGTCAGGGCTTCAGCCCTGACATTTGCCTTGGCTGCTCATTTCAGGCCTTAGCCGCTGAGGTGATGTCTCCCAGCGGCGAAAGCGCCATTGGTTTTGTGCCGCTTTTTTTAGCACCGCTAGAAGTCGTGCTCCCCGCTGAAAAGCGGGGGCAGGCTGACGAGCCACAGGCCTGCCCCGCCGAAGCCCGGAGGGCGTAGGCGTGGGTCGCGAGTCGCAAACCACTGGTCACGCTCAGAGTTCGCGGCGGGCGTCGAGGGCGTGCTGGAGGGTGATAGCGTCGGTGTACTCCAGCTCGCCGCCGCGGGGGATGCCCATGGCCAACTGGGTGACGCGGACCCCCAAGGGCTTGATGAGCTTAGCGAGATAGAGGGCGGTAGCGTCGCCTTCGGCGGTGGGGTTGATGGCGAGGATGAGTTCCTCGATGGCGTTGCTGCGAAGCCGCTGCATGAGACTCTTGATGTTCAACTCCTCCGGGCCCATTCCCTGCAGCGGCGCAATCACCCCGCCGAGCACGTGGTAGAGCCCCTGGTAACGACCGGTTTTTTCGATATTGACGATGTCCTGCGCCGTTTCCACCAGACAAATCTGTTTGGGGTTGCGGGTGGAGGAGCGGCAGAAGTTGCACGGGTCCTGGTCAGCCAAGTTGTGGCAGACCGAACAGGTGCGCAGGGTTTGCCGGGCAGCGACAATGGCCTGGGCCAGACGCTCCACGTCCTCGGGGGGCTGGCGCAGCAAGTGGTAGGCCAGGCGGACGGCCGACTTGGGGCCGATCCCCGGCAGACGCTTCAATTCCTCCACCAGGCGCGCAATAGGTTCCGCCAGTCCTTTCATCGCCGTGGCGCTTGCAGGGTTCCCCCGAAGGCACTTGGTGTTTTTTATTCCGAGGAGCCCCGACGTTAAAGCGCCATGGCGTTATTGAGTCGGGGCGACGAGGAATCTGCTTGTGCCTTCATCCCAAGAAAAACAGATTCCTCCTCCCGATAGAATCGGGACTCGGAATGACAACCAAAAACTCTCTCGCCTCCTAGAACAATCCGGGAATCTTCAGCCCGGTGAGTCCGCCGGTCAGGTTCGAGACCTGCTGTTGCAGCTCCGCATCCACTTTGCGGGTGGCCTCATTGACCGCGGCCAGCACCAGGTCCTGCAGCATCTCGCGATCGGCCAGCCCTTCGGGGTCAATGCGCACTTCGAGGAGTTGCTTCTGCCCGTTCATCTTCACGCTGACCAGGCCGCCCCCGGACGAGGCTTCAACGTTGATCTGCTCCAGGCGGTGGTGCAACTGTTCCTGCATCTGCTTCGCTTGGCTCAGCATTTTCTGCCAGTCAGGCATTTTTTCACTACTCCTCGGGCTTTGCTCCCGGGGGCAGGTTCGAAGCTATTCGCAGTGAGCCGCCAAAGCGCTCCAGCAGAGCCTGCACCACGGGGTTTTTGGCTTTTGGCCCCTCGCCTTTGCTCGGCACAGCCCCTGCGCCCGCGCCCTTCGACTCCGCTCCCACCGAGCTCCCCGCCACCTTGCTCGCGGTGGGGCGAACCGTGGGCGCCTCGCCGGAGACTCCCGCACCCACTTTCGCCTGCACCTTGACCGGTTCGCCTAGCACCTGGGAGATGATCTTCTCCAGTTCTCCTTGCTGTTTCCGGTCCAGCATCTCGACCAGGGTGCGGTTCTCGGCGGCGAACCAGAGGTTCACCTGATTTTTCTGCCGTTCCCACTGTCTGACGTCCTCGATTAATGAACTCAGAAAGAAGCGACCGGAGAGCTTGGACTTGACCGCTTCGATGACGGCTGGCTCGACCCCGGACGCGCCGGGCGGGGTCGCTCCCGCCCGCTGGACGCTCGCTCCGGGCGACTCCACCCCCGGGGTGGGCTCGGTCTTTTTCTCAACCGGGGCAGCGGCCCGCGGGCGCAGTTCGGCCGAAGGCGCGCGTCCCGCGGAAAGTGCGGGGTCTTCGTTTCGCTTCGACAGCGGGGCCGGTTCTCCGGGTGCAGCCTGGCCGGAGAGCTCCGCCAGCACTTCTTCCAGGGGAACCAGCCGTTCCGCCTGGACCAGCTTCAATAGCCCCAGCTCCAGGTGCAGCCGCGGCTGCGGCGACCAGCGCAACTCGGCTTCGGTGCGGAGCAGGACCTGGAAGAAACGCAGCAGGTCTTCTTCCGTGAACTGGCGCGCGGTCGCCGCCAGTTTCTCCCGCTCCCGCCCGGCGGCTTCTACCAGCTCCGCCGCCGCGCCGCCGATGCGCAGCACCAGCAGGTTGCGGAGGTGGCGAATGGCTTCGCGGCAGAAGTGCTGCAGGTGGTGGCCGTCGCTCACCAGCGCATCCACCAGTCGCAGCATCTTCTCGGAGGATTGGGTGAGGACAGCCTCGACCAGCGTCTCGAGCACCTCGGGCCCCACCACCCCCAGCAGTTCGCGGAGCTGGGCGGCCGTGATGGTGGAGCCGCAGTAGGCCAGCGCTTGATCCAGGACAGAGAGTGCATCCCGCAGGCTCCCCTCGGCGGCGCGGGCGATCACCGCCAGGCCCTCGGGGTCCACGCGTGCGTTCTCTTTCCGGGCCACGCGCTCCAGCACGCCGAGGATTTCCTGGAAGCCGATGCTGCGAAAGTGAAAGCTCTGGCAGCGGGAGTGAATCGTGGAAGGAATTCGGTGCGGCTCGGTGGTGGCCAGCACGAAAAGCACGCGCGGCGGCGGCTCTTCCAGGGTTTTCAGCAGGGCATTGAAAGCCTCGGGGGTGAGCATGTGGGCTTCGTCAATGATGAAGACCTTGTAGGGGTCGCGGGCGGGCAGGTAGCGCACGTTTTCCCGCAGTTCGCGGATCTCATCAATCCCGCGGTTGGAGGCGGCGTCGATTTCCAGCACGTCCACCGCGGTGCCGACGGCAATCTCCTGGCAGGGGGGACACTGGCCGCAGGGCTGCGTGGTCGGGCCCTGCTCGCAGTTGAGTGCTTTGGCCAGGATGCGCGCCGTGGTGGTCTTGCCCACCCCACGCATGCCGGAAAAGATGTAAGCGTGCGCCACCAGGTGGCGCTCAATGGCGTTCTTGAGGGTCTGGACGATGGGGGCCTGGGCGATGATTTCGTCGAAGGTTTGCGGACGATACTTACGTGCAATCGCCTGGTAGGTCATCGTGGCGCCTACGGCCCGGCCGCTCCCTGCCCCGCTTGCCCCGAGTGTAGTCGAGGGGACTTTGTCGGGGCGAGCCGTGTCCTAGAAGGGGACCAGACCTCGGGTCCTCCGCGGCACACGGAATCACCCGCTACCGTTGCTTCCTTCCGGACCTGGCGGGGTTCACGGGGTTCGGTTGCACGAAGCCCGAAGTCTGATCCGAATTGCCATCCTAGCACGCGCCGCATCGGGGGGCAACCTGCCCGAAGGGGCCGCGAGGGCGCTAGCGAACGGCGCCTGCAGGCTTCAGCATCCAGGCGAGCAGCAACGAGCCGCCCAGCAGTTGCACGAACCAGCCGCCGAGCGTGGCTGCAATGCC
>JBHHYS010000128.1:0-5485 GCA_046757645.1 Terriglobia bacterium
CGGCGCCTGAAGAGAAAACACGACCCGCGGGAGCGTGACATCTCTGACGCCTACTTGAAAGAGGTGGTCGAGGGCTTCGAGCACTTCTTCCATCGCTACAGCGGCTCCAACCTGCTGGTGGTCAACACCAGCGAGATTGACTTTGTCGACCGCAACGAAGATTTGCAGGAGTTGCTGCGGCGGCTGAGCGAACCGGTGAAAGGCACTCAATATTTTCTCCCTCTCAGACCGGCGTAGCCGGGCGGCGCATTTCCTCCTTGCCAAAACACGTTTGAAGGTATCTAATTACGGTCAGGGATCGCACCCGTACGGGGCGATACCCGGAGGACAACATGAGTACCCTGCCAAGCGCCCGTCCGGGCGCCGGACCCTTCGATTCCACTCAGGGCAAGCGGGAGACCCGCAAGGTTACCGTACCGGAGATTCTGAGCAAGAAATCCCGCCGCGACAAAGTTACTTGCCTCACCGCCTACGACTACCCCACCGCCCGCATCGTGGACGCTGCCGGCGCAGACATGATTCTGGTCGGGGACTCCCTGGCCATGGTGGTGCTCGGCCACGAGAATACCCTGCCGGTAACGATGGAGGAGATGCTGCACCACACCCGTGCCGTGCGCCGGGGCACGCAGCGGGCCTTGCTGATTGCCGACATGCCCTTCGGCAGCTACCAGCTCGACCTGAATGACGCCTTGGCCAACGCCGTCCGCTTCGTCAAAGAGGCCGGTGCCGAAGCGGTGAAGATCGAAGGGGGGCAGAAGCGCCTCGACCTCATCCTCAAGCTGGTGGAGAACGACATCCCGGTGATGGGCCACATCGGACTGACCCCGCAGTCCATCCACGCCCTGGGCGGATTCAAAGTGCAGGGCAAGACGCTCGCCGCCGCCGAGCAGCTCCTGCGCGACGCCCGCGCCGTCGAAGCGGCCGGCGCCTTCTCGGTTGTGCTGGAGAGCATTCCCGCCGAGGTGGCCGAGCGGATCACCGCCGAGCTGAGCATCCCCACCATCGGCATCGGCGCCGGGCCCGGCTGCGACGGCCAGGTGCTGGTGCTGCACGATTTGATTGGGTTGAGCTTCGGGGTCGAGCCCAAGTTTGCCCGGCGCTACGCCGACCTGCGGGCGGCGCTCGGGCAGGCGGTCGGCCATTTCGTCGCCGATGTCATCCGCGGCGACTTCCCCGGCGCGGCCGAGACCTACCACCTCCCACCCGAGCTGCGCGAGCACTGGCTCGCCCACCACGCACGCTGAAACTCGAGGACGCAGTACGTCAGCGGTCGGAAATGAAGACTCTGACGCGCGCAATAGAGATGCAGGTCGCCGCCACCGGCCTGCGCGCTCTGGGGAAGCGTATCGGCTTCGTGCCCACCATGGGTGCCCTGCACGAAGGCCACCTCTCGCTGGTGCGCGCCGCCCGGCAGCGCACCGATGTCACCGTGGTTTCCGTTTTTGTCAATCCCACCCAGTTCGCCCCGGGGGAGGATTACCGCCGCTACCCGCGCCCCCTCGAAGCCGACAGCGCCCGCCTGCTGCGGGAAGGCGTGGACTTTCTCTTCGCGCCTTCGGCCGAAGAAATCTATCCGCCCGACTTCCAGTCCTATGTAACCGTGGAGCGGCTGGGAACGCCTCTCGAAGGCCAGTTCCGCCCCGGACATTTTCGCGGCGTAGCCACGGTGGTGCTGAAGCTGTTCAACATCGTGCAGCCCCACCTGGCCTTCTTCGGTCAGAAGGACGCCCAGCAGAGCGTGGTCATCCAGCAGTTAGTCCGCGACCTCAACCTGCCCGTCGAGATTGTTGTCTGCCCCATCGTGCGCGAACCCGATGGCCTGGCGTTGAGCTCCCGCAACGCCTACCTGAGCCCCGAAGAGCGGCAGGCGGCGCTGGTGCTCTACCGGAGTCTTCTCCGCGCCCGCGAATTGATCGAGAACGGGGAGCGCCGCGCCGAGGAGATTCTCCGCGCCATGCGGGCGCTGATCGCGCAGCAGCCGCGAGCGCGCATTGACTACATCGGAGTGGTGGACGCGTCGAGCTTGCAGCCGGTGGCTCGGGTGGCGGGCCGCACCCTGATTGCCCTCGCCGTCTGGGTCGGCTCCGCCCGCCTGATCGACAACATGATTATCGAGGCGAGCCGCGGCCACGTCTGTTGTCAACTCTAGGGAGACCGGCGGGGGACGACCGGAAGCACATCGGCAGAGGGGAACTTTAATGGATAACCTTTCGTAAGCTAAGAAGGACCAAAAGGGAGGGGTGTTATGGCAGACACGCAAGCGGGATGGTGTTCCTGTACCACACCGGGGGCGATCGCCTTCTGGATTGCTGCTTTCCTGGTTTTCTACGGCAGTGGACTACTGGTTCTGCAGCTGTGGCCACCGGCGCAGAGCTACGACGGAGCGGTGTTGTTCGCCGCCATCGGGCTGGCCTGCATAGCCAACTTCGCCTGGAACCGCACCTTCCATTGCGCCATCACCGGCCCGCTGTTTCTGCTGGTGGCCGGCGCCTGGGCGCTCGAAACCGCCGGGGTTTGGGATGTGCAGATTCCGTCGCTCTGGCCGCTGGTGCTGATTGTCGTCGGGGTGGCGTTGCTGCTCGAGCGTCGCTACGCCCGATAGCCGAGCGCACCCCAGAGCTCTTCCACTTCTTCGCCCGAGCGGACGCTCGGGCGCTTCTTCCTGCGATTCTCGCGACTTGCTTTGGGGGTCGCGCCTGGTGGCGCCACCCGGCAGCTCGGCAGAGAACCCGGGGCTTTTGCCCCTGAACCTGTTCTGGCCGCTCACTCCGTCAGTGCCCGCAGCACTTCCTCAGCGTGCTGCCCGGGTTTGACCTTCGTGAAAATTTTCCTGATGGTTCCGTCCGGGCCCACCAAAAACGTGGTGCGGGCCACGCCCATATATTTCTTCCCCAGAAACGATTTCTGCTGCCAGACCCCGTAGGCCTTGAGCATGTTCTTCTCGGTGTCGCTCAGCAGGGCGAAGTTCAGCTTGTGCTTCTTCTTGAACTTGGCCTGGGTTTCGGGCGTATCGGCTGAGCAGTCCAGAATCACTGCGTTTTGGCGGGCAAAAGCGTCGCCGGCGTCACGAAACTCGTGCGCCTCGGTGGTTCACCCCGGGGTCAGCGCCTTGGGGAAGAAGTAAAGCACCACGTTTTTGCCCCGGAAGTCGCTCAGGCTCACCGTCGAGCCGTCATCCCTCCGCAGGGTAAACCCCGGTGCCGCTGCACCCTCTTTGACTCCCATCTCCGAATCCTCCGGGTGTGATTCGCCCCACTGGCTGGGGCGGGAGGAGGAGTTTACCCTGAGCGTGCCCCGCTTGTCCCGAACACCGTCGAGGGAAGCCGGGTCGAGGGGCGAAGCCCAAGGGAACCTGGACCTTCCCCGTATCTCCTTAATGCATGCACTGGCTCCGACGCTTGCACAGCGGGCTCCCCCTCTCTCGGATTGGCTGGGGCGGGAGGATTCGAACCTCCACCTTTCGGATTAACAGTCCGACGTGCTACCAGACGCACTCCGCCCCAGCGGCTTCAAGCCCCATCCTGGAACGGACTTGGCCAAACGTCAAGGGCTCGGTGTGTGGGCGGGCGAGGAAGAGGTGGAGCAGCCCAAGAACCACCCCACCCCGTGAGGGAAGGCCTAGGGGGCGTTTAATTCCAAGTAGGTTTTTTGCACGTTCCAGCGGTGGAAACCCGAGAGGAGCGGGCCGAGCTGAGCCAGGGGCGAGTCCGCAGGTATAGCGTACTGCTCCCCCAGCGGCAGGCTGGCCAGAGTCTCCTCCAGGCTACGCCCCTCCCGGGTCGCCTGCCGCACCGACCCGATCAACTCGCTCAGGTAGCGCAGATAGCGGCCCAAAATAGCCCCTGAGGTCATCGAACCGTGCCCGGGGACGATGGTTCCCACCTCCAGGGTGCGTGCGAAGCGCGCCATGGTTTCCTGGTAGTTCCCGGCACCGCCTTCGATGAGGAAGGGAATCGTGCCCTCACCCACAACCAGGTTGCCCGTCCAGGCGACCTTCGCCTCCGGGACGTAGACCACGGTGTCGCCGGGCGTGTTGCCGGGGCCGAAATGGTAAACCTCGACCCCCCGTCCGCCCAGCTCCAGCCGCAGGTAGTCGTCGAAGACCACATCCGGCAGGCGCAAGCGAGCCTCGCCGTACACGGTTGGATCGTTGTTCACGGTCCGCAGCAGGAACTGTTTCTCCTGCTCGAAGTTGCGCATGCGCTCAGCCGTTTTGCGGTGGGCCACGATCAGCGTTTCAGAAGGGAAAGCATAGTTCCCGAAGGTGTGGTCGCCGTGATAGTTGGTGTTCACCAGGTAGAGGATGGGCTTCGAGGTTACCTGCCGCACCGCAGCCTGGATCTGCCGCGCCATGGCCGCGTTGATGTGGGCGTCAATCACCAGCACCCCCCGCTCACCCACCACGAAGCCGCTGTTGTCCACCGGGGGCTTCGTCGACACCGGGGCGTAGACACCCGGCGCGAGCTGTTTGCTCACTAGTTGCGCTCCCGCGGGGTGGAGTGGCGGCGGAATGAACCCCTCCGGCCCGCTCAACCCCTCCGAGCCCTGGGCCGCGACACCCAGTGCCCACCCGGTGAATAGCAGTAGGAACAAAGCCAATGGGATTCTTCTGGTCGTTTTTTTCATGCTCGCCTCCGGTGCGATGACTCCGGATAGATGCATTTACATTTATTTCCAGTCAAACAACTTTAGGCCTGCTGCGCCCTCCGGGTCACCTGGGGCAGTAAGGCCAGCAAGTGGCTCCAGTCCTCCCCGCCCACCGCCCGCCGCAGGCGCCGCTGGGCCCGCTCCCAGTAGGGAAGAGCCCGTCGGAGCTGGCGACGTCCCGCCGGGGTGAGTCGCAGGCGGCGCTGGCGTCGGTCGGCTCCGGGCTTGGCCGCGATCCAGCCCCGGGCGCGCAGCGGAGCGAGCGTGCGCGTCAGGGTTGTGCTGTCAATCGCGAGCAGTTGGCCCAGGCGTCCTTGGGTTATCTCGCCTGCCTTGGCCAGGGCCATCAGCAGGCCAAATTGCCCTGGCTCCAAGCGGCTGCGCCGCATTTCTTGGGCGTAGAGCTGGCTCACCGCCCGCGCCGCCCGGCGCAGGCTGGCGCAGGCGCAGGGCAGTTCCAGAAGAGGTGCGCACCCGGCACGTTCCTTGAGGCTGGGAGGGGTCATGGGATAGATGTATATACACAGGTATGCCTGTGTGTCAAGCATTTTCTTCCGTTGGGAATCGAGCCGGGAAGGGCCCCGCAACTTCGTCCGGCTACCCTCGGCTGTGCAGCGGGCTTACGGCTACCCGCCGAGGAGTTTCCTCAGGGTGGCGTTGACGGCTTGGGGGTTGGCCTGGCCGCGGCTGGCCTTCATCACCCGGCCGACGAAGAAGCCGAAGAGCGCGGTCTTGCCCTTCTTGAACTGTGCCATCTTGTCGGCGTTTCGTTCCAGCACCGTCCGACACAGCCTCTCGATCTCGCCGGCATCGGTGATCTGCTCCATCTTTTCCCCCG
>JBHHYS010000129.1:0-5412 GCA_046757645.1 Terriglobia bacterium
CCAACCGTCGGGTCACGCTTGATGCCCACGATGCACATCCCGCAGGCGCGGGCCCGTCGGGCAATCTCCCGCCCGATGGCGCCATAGCCGACGATGACCAGCGTGCGGCCGCTGATTTCCATCGGGTGGGGCTGTTCGTCCCAAATCTCCTGCTGGGCCCAATGCTTCTGTTGCTGGTAGCGGCCGGCACTGGGAAAGCGGCGGGCGAGGGCCAAGATGAGTCCCAGCGTATGCTCGGCCATGGAGACGGCGTGAACGCGGCGGGAGTTGGTGATGACCACCTCGGAGCGGCGAACGTCGTCGCGCATCAACTGATTCACCCCGGCCGCCAGGCAGTGGATCCACTTCAGGCGGCGCGCGGCGGCAAACTGCTCCGGCTTCAGCGACCACCCCACGAAGATCTCAGCGTCGGCGATTTCCGCCCCCAGGCGCTCGTAGTCGGGCAGATGAACCACGCGCAAGCCCGGATAGCGGTTGCGGATGGCCTGCACCAGCCAGTCGGGAATCCGCCACTGGTCGAAGCGGTGCCAGAGGCAGAGTACGATTTTGGTCTCCGCCGGGTTGGGCATAGGGGGTTAGGACACCACGCTCAGGGGACGACCGTCAGGGTTCGCCGCACCCGGCCGAAGTTGGCGTTGGCCGGGTCCATCGCCACCACCTCCAGCTCGATCGGCCCCGGGGTGGTGAGCCGTAAGCGTCGGGTGAACGTACTTATTTCGCCGGCGTAGCGGAGCGGGACTTCCTCCACCACCTCGCCATCGCGGAGCAGCCGCGCCACAATCTGCATCTTGTCGGCGTCCCAGAGCCCACCGGGCTCCGTGGGACACCCTCAAGCCATGGTGACCTTGGCCCGCACCTCCACTCTCTCTCCTGCCGTCGGCCGGAAGTCGGACGCCGGGCTCTCTAGCTCCACGATGTAGCCATGGATTTCGAGCAGAATGCCCTCGCCTAGCACATCCTGGCCGGGGACCAGGAGAAGGGTTTTCGAGGCCCGCTGCATAGCCTGCGGGGCGCCCAGCGGTCCTTCCGCGGTCACTTCAACCACCGTGGGACGCTCGAGCATAAGTGTGGCCTGGAATCCCGCGGTGCCGGGTGTGTTGAAGACCATCGCCCCACGCTCGCGGGGCTGATTCATGATCAACTCCGTGCTTCCGCTCTTCCCTTTCTGGATGCCTTCAGCCAGGACGGTGCCGGTGGCCACGTCACGGATGGTAATGCGTGCGCCGCTCACGGCATCCGCAATAGCCTTCGCGTCACGGGCAAAGGCGCGAACCATAACTTTCGTGGGAATACCCTCTGCTTGCACGCCCTGCGGGGCCACCATGATGCCCGTCCACAGTGCCACCGCCAACAGTACGACCTGTATCCGCATCCCTCGACCCTCCTTGCACGGGAAATAGTTTGACCGCTCCCCGATGATACAAGACATTCAAGCGAATCCGAACCGTTCGCCCATCGCGACCCGAGGCTGATACCCGAGCCCGGGGGCGGCAACTCCGGAATCGCTGGGCCTCAGCGATTGCGCCCCAGGCGAAGGTCGCGGCCCTTCATCTCCGCAGGCGGGGTAAGACCGAGGAGGCCGAGGAGGGTGGGAGCGATGTCCTGCAAGGCACCGTCGGCACGCAGGCGCAGGTTGGAGTTGTCACTGACCAGGATGAAGGGCACGGGGTTGGTGGTGTGGTAGGTGTGGGGAGTGCCATCAGGGTTGCGCATGGTTTCTGCGTTGCCGTGGTCGGCGGTGATGATCCAGGCACCGCTTTTTTGCTTGAGCGCGGTGTAAATCGTCCCCAGGCACTGGTCCACGGTTTCAACCGCAGTGATGGCGGCCTCGAGCTTGCCCGAGTGGCCCACCATATCGGGATTGGCGAAGTTGACCACAACCACACTGAAGGCGCCCTTCTGGATTCCCTTCACCACTTCCTCGGCGATGCCGAAGGCGCTCATCTCCGGCTTCTGGTCGTAGGTAGGGACTTTGGGCGAGGGCACCAGCACCCGCTCCTCGCCCGGGTAGGGTTTTTCCACGCCGCCGTTGAAGAAGTAGGTGACGTGGGCGTACTTCTCGGTCTCGGCCACCCGCAGGTTTTTGATCCCCTCACGGGCGAAGACCTGCGCCAGGATATTTTCAGGATGCTCCGGCCCGAAGACGTAGGGCATCCAGGTGAACCTCTTGTCGTAGCGAGTCATAGACACAAAGAACAGGTGCGCGGGCCGCTCAGGGTCACGGAAGCGGTCGAAGTTCGGCTCGGTGAGGGCGCGGGTCAACTGCCGGGCGCGGTCGGCGCGGAAGTTGAAGAAGAGAACGGCATCGCCGGGGCGCACCCGGGTGCGGGGCTGGCCGTCGCGGTCTTTGAGCACGATGGGCTCGATGAACTCATCGGTGAGGCCGCGGCGGTAGGATTCACGCACGGCTGCCACGGGGTCGGTGTGCGTCCAATCGGCGGCGCCGTGGACGATGGCCCGGTAGGCTTTCTGCGTCCGCGGCCAACGGTTGTCGCGGTCCATGGCGTAGTAGCGGCCGTTGATAGAAGCAATCTGGCCCAGGCCGAGCTCCCGCAGCTTGTCTTCGACCTGAGCGATGTAGCCGGCGCCCGATTCCGGCCGGGTGTCCCGCCCGTCCGTAAACGCGTGCACGAATAGGCGCCGCACGCCGTTGCGCTTGGCCATTTCCAGCAGCGCAAAGAGGTGGTGGATGTGGGAGTGAACGCCGCCATCGCTCACCAGACCGAGCAGGTGGAGTTGGCTTTGGCGGCCGCGCCCCATCGCCTGGCGCAGCAGCTCGTTTTGGAACAGCTCGCCCGATTCGATGGCCACGTCAATGCGGGTGATGTCCATATAGATGATCCGGCCAGCGCCAATGTTCAGGTGGCCGACCTCGCTGTTGCCCATCTGGCCTTCCGGAAGCCCCACGAAGCGGCCCGAGGTGTGGACCAGGGTGTTGGGGAACTTCCGCCGCAGCTCGTCGTAGTTGGGCGTGCGCGCCAGGGCAATGGCGTTGTCCTCCCGCGCGGCGCGGTACCCCCAACCGTCCAGGATGGTCAGCACCACTGGCTTCAGCAGGCGCCTAGTCATCTACCCAGATTCCCCCAGGCGGGAGCCTGGGGGCTCGATGTGGTTGAGATATGCTCCAGGGCCCTCGCTCGGCCGGTCATGGCTATTCCTTGGTTCTCAAGGCGGCGCGGCCGGGGAAGCGGGCCGCAGCGCCCAGCTCCTCTTCGATACGGAGGAGCTGGTTGTACTTGGCGACCCGGTCGGTGCGGGAAGCCGACCCGGTCTTGATCTGCCCGGTGCCCATGGCGACCACGAAATCGGCGATGAAGGTGTCTTCGGTCTCGCCCGAGCGGTGGGAGACGATGGCGGTGTAGCCCGCCGGGCGGGCCACCTCAATGGCTTCGATGGTTTCCGTCACCGTGCCAATCTGGTTCAGCTTGATGAGAATCGAATTGGCGATGGCTTCGCGGATGCCGCGCCGCAGCCGCTGGGTGTTGGTGACGAAGAGGTCGTCGCCCACCAACTGGATTTTCCCGCCGAGTTCCTTCGTCAGCACCTTCCAGCCCGCCCAGTCGTCTTCCGCCAAGCCATCTTCGATGGAGACGATGGGATACTGTCGCACCCACTCGGCGTAGAACTTCACCATATCCTCGGCCGAGCGCACCGCGCCGTCGGACTTCTTGAAGACGTAGCGGCCCTTGTCGAAAAACTCACTGGCGGCGGGGTCCAGGGCGAGAGCGATCTGCTCCCCGGGCCGGTAGCCCGCCTTCTGGATGGCTTCCAGGATAAGCTCCACCGCTTCTTCATTCGACTTCAGGTTAGGGGCGAAGCCACCTTCGTCGCCCACCCCCGAGGCGTAGCCGCGTTTCTTGAGCACGCTCTTGAGGGTGTGGAAGACCTCCGCCCCCAGGCGCAGCGCTTCTCGAAACGAGGGCGCCCCCACCGGCATGACCATGAATTCCTGCAGGTCCACGCTGTTGTCGGCGTGGACGCCGCCGTTCAGGATGTTCATCATCGGCACCGGCAGCAGGTTGCCGCCGTTGCGCGCCAGGTAACGGTAGAGCGGGACACCCTGGGTGGCCGCGGCGGCGCGAGCAGCGGCCATCGAAACCGCCAGGATGGCGTTGGCCCCCAGCTTGCTCTTTGTGGGAGTTCCGTCCAGCTCACAGAGGAAGCGGTCGAGGCTGGCCTGGTGGGCGGCGTCCCGGCCACTGACTTTCGCGGCAATGATGCGGTTGACGTTTTCCACCGCCCGGCGCACGCCTTGGCCCCGGTAACGCGACTTCTCGGCGTCGCGCAGCTCCCACGCCTCGTGTTCTCCGGTGGAGGCGCCTGAGGGCACCGCAGCCCGGCCCCGGGCGCCGCCGGCGAGGGCAACGTCGGCTTCGACGGTGGGATTGCCGCGGGAGTCGAGAATTTCCCGAGCGTGCACGGAGACAATCTTGGTCATCAAGGGGTTGGCTGCCCTATTTCCACCGCAGGGGGATATCGTGCTTGGCCGCGAGTTCCTCGGCATCGGCGGCCACCTGTTTGAGGTTGAGCCCCGCGACGTTCATATTGGCCAGGGCCACCTTCCAGCCTTTCTCTTCGCCCTTCCAGTTCCACTCGTAGAGCTTCAACTCCTTGCCGAACCGGCTCTTCAGGGCGCAGAGCGCCACCCAGCGCTTGTGAGTGCGCACGTAGGTGCGGGAATCGAGTAATTCGTAGTACTCGCTGAGGGGAAGCTTCTCGGCGACGTCGTTCATCGGGATGCCCCGCGAAGAGAATTTTCCGGCTGCGGAATCGAGCCCGGAGAAAGCCGCGCAACCCGAAACAGAAATTATAGCAGGGGGGAGACGGCTCAGCAGGGAAAATCGACCCCAGGGAGGGCCTCTCGCCGGACGGCGGCCGCCGCAGCAGACCCCGTGACCTGCCGGGGGTCAGAAGACGGGGCGGCGAGCGAGGTGTCACAGAAATTCCTTGACTTAGCGCGGCAGTTTTCGTTAAGTGATACCTGCTCTGTATAGCCACAGGTGCCAAAGGAGGTGTCTGACAGGTGGCTGAAGTGCGTGTCCAAGAGGGGGAGTCGGTAGAGAGCGCTCTGCGGCGGTTCAAGCGGAAGGTGCAGCAGGAAGACATCATCAAGGAAATCAAGAAACACTCCTACTACTTGAAGCCGGGGCAGAAGCGCAGAATCAAAGAGGCACTGGCACGCAAGCGGGTTCGGAAAAAACAAGCCAAACGCGAACTCAGCTAGAGCCGGCGTGTCTCCGGGGGAAGTCGGGGCGCTTCGGGGCTGAGGGCACGTGCGTGGGGAGTTGGGGAATGGAATTCCAGGATAAGGCGTTGATTTGTGTGGATTGCGGCGCCGAGTTCGTGTTCACGGCCGGCGAGCAGATGTTTTTCGCCGACAAGGGCTTCAAGCACGAGCCCAAGCGCTGCAAA
>JBHHYS010000130.1:0-5372 GCA_046757645.1 Terriglobia bacterium
TGCGCTTCCCGGGCCAAGCCGCCAACAACGGTGGCGGCGCCTTCATGATCCCCTATGCCGTCTGCCTGTTGATTTTCGGTATCCCCATGATGTGGGTGGCTTGGACGGTGGGGCGCTATGGAGGGCGCTTTGGCCACGGCAGCCTCCCGGGGATGTTTGACCGCCTCTGGTCCTCGCCCCTGGCCAAATACGTGGGCGTGTTGGGGCTCGCCCTCCCCTTCGTCTTCGTGCTCTACTATACCTACATCGAAGCCTGGTGCCTGGGCTACGCCTGGTTTTCATTCACGGGAGACTATCTGAACACGCCCGGCAACACGGTTCATTTGACCGCTTACTTCAAGGAATTTCTCGGCGAGGCACCGACGGGAGCCTACTTCCCCGGTCTGGGGATGGCGATGACCCTGATGGGGATCACGCTGGCGCTGAACCTCTTCGTGCTCTACCGGGGCGTGGTCAAGGGCATCGAGCTGCTGGCCAAAGTGGCCATCCCCTTGCTCTTCCTCTTCTGCATCCTGCTCGCTGTGCGCGTGTTGACCCTGCACGGCGAGGGGACGGCGCTCGATGGGCTCAACTTCCTCTGGCGGCCGGACTTTAGCCGGCTGGATGAGTTCAGCGTGTGGCTGGCGGCGGCCGGCCAAATCTTCTTCACCCTCTCCATTGGCTTCGGCTCGCTCGAGTGCTACGCCAGCTACGTCCGAGAGAATGACGACGTGGCTCTCACCGGACTGACCACCGCTGCTACCAACGAGTTCGTTGAAGTTATCTTCGGGGCGATGATCGCCATTCCGGCCGCCGCCGTCTTCTACGGGGCGGCCGCCATCGAAAGGGTGGCCGCCGCCGGCGTTTACAGCATCGGGATGATTTCCATGCCGGAGATTCTGCGTTCCTTCCCCTACCCGCAGTTCTTCGGGAGCATCTGGTTTCTGCTGCTCTTCTTCGCCGCCTTCACCTCTTCGGTGGCTGTCTCTCAACCGGTGATGGCCTTCTTCCAGGACGAATTGAAGGCGTCGCGCGGCAAAGCGACCCTCTGGCTCGGCCTCCTCTGGGCCCTGGGGGTCGTCCCGGTCATCCTCTTTTACAAGTATGGTGTCCTGAGCGAGCTAGACTTCTGGGCGGGGACGGTGGGCCTGGCGGTGATGGCTCTGGTCGAGGTGATTCTGTTCAGTTGGGTCTTCGGGGTCGCCCGCGGCTGGGAGGAGCTCGACCGCGGCGCGATGATTCGCGTCGTCCCCTGGGTCTTCAAGTTTGTGGTTGCCTTTATCACCCCGGTGGCGCTGGCCGTCATCCTGGGCGGCTGGCTCTACGAGGCGATTCGCAACGACTCGCTGGTGCCGCAGCCGAAGGTGGCCGTCTGGCTGGCCGATCCCGCCGCGCACCGGGGTTCACTGGGTGCCGTCGAGGTCGAAAATCAAGCTCTGGTCGCCTTTGCCGACGACTTTGAGAAATCCCTGCAACACCGCACGACGGAAGCGAAGCGGCACGGAAAAATCGAAGCCCGGGTGCGGTTCAGCCCCGATGGCACCATGAGCGTCACAGAGGTCAACCCCTCCGGGTCGCTGACGGCTCTGAGGGATTCAGGCGCGCTGGAGCGCTATCTACGCGGGCGAGGATACTGGTACGAGGAGCGCTCGTCCTCGGGCCAGCGCACGGCAACGGCTGAGAAGGAGGTGCCGGTGATCGTCACCGTCTACTACACCGCGCCCTACATCTGGTTTGCCCGCGGGATGATGATTGCCTTTGCGGCCTTCTTCCTGGCGTTGATCCGAATCGCTTGGAAGCGGCGGGGACAGCGGCGGGGGGCGGAGGCAACCTCATGAGCGCCGGCGCCTGGATCTTCATGGCGTTGAGCTGGCTCTTTGTGATTGCCCTCAACGTCTTCTGCTTCGGACGCATTCTCCGCAACCGCAAACGATGAACGCCGACAACCGGCGGCTCCTCCTCGACTGGCTGGAGGCGGAGGAGCACGACGCCCGGCCCCTGCTGGAACTCTTGACCGAGCTGGCCGACAAACGCCAGGAGCTCGCCTCTCTGGCCCGCTTCCTCGCCATCAAGCAGTCGGAGGAAAGCGCGCGCCGGGCCGTCCTGGAGCGGGAACGCTGGTTCCGATCCTTCTCCTGGCGAATGGTGGTAGCCTTGTTTGCCTTCGGCGTCGCCGGGATGCTGGCCTTTGTTCTCTGGGGAGGCGAACAAGCGTTTCTTTCCTCGATCTTTTTCTTCGCCGGGGGCGCGAGTTTCTACCTCCTGGTCCAGGCGATGGCCACCGTCCGCAGCCGGCGCGACCGCAGGACATTGGCCGAGATCCAGGAGCGCAGCCGCCGGGAGCGGGCCGCGCTGCGCAAAGAACTGGGGCGGTAACCCACCCCGGCCCGGCTTCAGTCGAGTCGTCCCAGCGCGCGGCGAAATTCTTCCAGCCGCCGAGGAATATCCTCCGCCGCCAGCCAGCCGCTGATCACTGCGACCGAATCCGCTCCGGCTTCCATCACCTCGGCGGCATTCTCCGGGCTAATTCCTCCAATCGCCACCAGCGGCTTGTCGGTGAGTCGCCGCACCTCTTGCAGCCGCGCACAACCCACTGCGGGTTCGCTATCGGCTTTCGTGGGAGTGGGGAAAATGGGGCCAAAGGCCAGATAGTCAGCGGGCCCCGAGGCCGCCCGTTCCACTTGCTGCCGGTTATGGGTGGACAAGCCAACGATCTTCTCGCCCCCCAGCAATTGCCGCGCCCTAGAGGCTGGCAGATCGCGCTGGCCCAGATGCACCCCGGCGGCACCGGCCAGGGCGGCCAGGTCGGCACGGTCGTTGACGATCAACAAACAGCCCGGCGGCAGCCAGGAGAGTAGTTGCCGGGTCTGCCGCAGCAACGTCCGGCTCGTCGCCTCCTTAGCGCGCAACTGAATCAGTCGCACCCCCGCCCCGGCCAGTAGGCGAGCAATCTCCTCCAACGAGAGTTCCGGGCAAATCGAGGCGTCAAGGATGGGATAAAACCGGGGCAGCACCAGCGGCATTTTCAACTCGCCCTCAACTCACGGCAGCGGCCAGCCCCTTCTGTCATCCCGAGCCTGCCCGCCTTGGCAGGCCAGTCGAGGGATCTGCTTGTCAGTCGCTAACCGCTTCTTCGACCAGGCGGCGCTCGGCGGCGGTGAGGCCGTAGAGGTCGTAGACGAGCTGGTCAATTGCGCGGTCGGTGGCGCGGATGGTTTCAGCCAGTTCGTCGCGGTGTCGGTCAGTTTTGCTTTTGCGCAACTCCGGAACCAACTTCGACAAGCGCTGGGCAGGAAGAGCGATTTTCTTGCGTAGTTTCTTATCGGGACCAACTGATGACTCGACAGCAGCGACCGGGAAGGTCTGAAGATATTGGCCGAAAAAGCGGAAATACGTTTCTCCTTTGCTCTCGAGTCCGGCGCACGTCTTCTTGAAGTAGAAAAAAGCCACATTTGAATTCAGTAGGCCCAGTAGAAAGAAATCTTGCAGCGGAATGAAGTAGGTCGTGTTTGCGCCGTAGTACCCAATCGCGTCAAAGGCAAACCTTGGCCCAGTGGCTATGTCGGGGAAGATGATCTTTGGCTTGTCCATGAAGTTAGCAAAATTGAATTGAGGTTGTTGGAGCTCGTACCAAGCTTGCTTGGTCGCGCGGCGTTGTAGTTTAGACTTGTACGGTCGTAAGTGGCGCTCGACTGCGGGATACCTAGAAATGTCAATGCCGTGGTAGGTGTACAGCAGATAGCTGTTCCTGAAGTGTACGTCGTACCTAGTAATGTCTCGGCCGTTTAGGAAAGGTTTTATGATTTCTTTCGCTCTCGGGTTCCGCTTCAAGATGGCCTTGCGTGTGTCCTGGTCTATTACAAACGCTTCTGTCAGTCCTGACTTGACCCCCATGCATATTTGGCCTCTGCAGTATCGGATTAGAGGTTCCGACTTGCTTCGGAGCTTCTCCAACAGGTTGGTTTCCTCTTCTCGCTCAAACGTCCAAACTGCCCCAGTTAGGGCACTCGGGGAGACCGTATAGTCCGTTCCCGTCACCACCTCCTCGACAGACAGGGTACCCTTAGCAAGAGACTCAAACCTTTCTGGTGTTGGTGGCGGACTGTAAACGACAGCCTGTGGCGTCCCGTTTCTAGAAGTGAGGAGGACAATGGGGCGCACAGTAGCACCGACGAAGACTGGAAGACCGGCAAAATCCGCAATCCGTTCTAGGGTGGCGTTGGCTCGAATGTGATCGCGGAGTTTCTTCCCGTACCCGGCTCTCAGAAACTTGTTGGACACAATCATCCCAAACCGCCCACCGGACTTCAGGACCGAATGGGAACGCTCAATAAAGTAGACGTATAGATCCGTGCGCTCGTCGTGCGATGCAAATGTGTGTCGCAGGTAGGGCTTAATTTGCTTAAAGCCTTCCATCCTGACGTACGGCGGGTTGCCGATGACGGCGTCGAAACCACCGCGTTTGAGGATGTCGGCGAAGCCGTCGGTTTTGGAATGCCAGTCGAAGGGGTTGAGCTTTTTCAATTCTTCGGAGGAGAGTTTTTGTTCCTCGGAAATGTCGGGGGCGATGAGGGAGTTGCCGCAACGGATGTTGAACTTCAGTTCCGGCAGCACGGCCTTGTTGCGGGGTATTTCCCGCTCACCTTCGAGCGCCTTGAGGTAGAGGTTCATCATGGTGATTTCGACCGCTTGCAGGTCAATGTCAACCCCGTAGAGGTTATGAGAGAGAATTTTGGCCTTGCGCCAGATGGAAAGGCGGGGCTCGCCGTTGCCGTTGCGAATCACGTCGGGAAACATGGGATGGACGTTGGCCTTGCGGGGATGTTTCTCGTACCAGTCGAGGTGGTAGTCAATCAGGCAGTCGAAGGCGCCAATGAGGAAGGAGCCGGAGCCGCAGGCGGGGTCGAGAATTTTGATACTTTCGATTTCCTGCGGCGACTTGCCTTCGATTACCTTCCCCACGGTGTGCTTGACGATGTAGTCCACGATGTACGTGGGGGTGTAGTAGACGCCGCCGGCCTTGCGGACTTCGGGCTTGTCAGCCACCTCGACCTTTTTGCCCTTGACGTAGATGGTCTTGCCCAGGTAGCGCTCGTAGACAGCGCCAAAGATGTCTACAGGAATTTTGTCGAAACGGTAGGGCCGTTTAGGCGGGTAGAGCTCGGTGATGATGCGGTGGAGGGTGGGCTCGCCTTCGAGGTCGATCTCTTCGCACGAGTGGCGCTTGAAAATCTCGCCGTTGAAGTCGTTGTTGATGACGTGAAAGAGCTCGTTAAGCATAGGAAGGAGGGGGAGGCGGCCGCCGATGGCTTCCCATTCGTGGGCGCGGTCAAGAAGTGATTTTTCTTTGAGGATGCGGCGGTCTTCGGCGACGCGGATGAAGATGAGGCGGT
>JBHHYS010000131.1:0-5362 GCA_046757645.1 Terriglobia bacterium
GCTTCGAGGTGCCTGGCATTCTGGTCACGCCCGCCGGGCCGGTGCCGCCCGGCCCGGTGATTGTTGGATTGGAGAGCGGCACTGGCATGCCGGGCCAACCAGGGGCCTCTGACTCGCCCGCAGCAGGGAGCGAACAGCCGCCGCGCAAGTCGCCTAAGGAGCGTGCCCAGGCGATGCTAGCAGCGATCCGCGCGGGTAGGGGCGGGGACGAATCTGCGGTGGGGCGCCGCGTCTACACCACCTACATATACCTGCCGGACCTAACCAGCCAGTCATCAACCTGGCTGCTTCGGTTTGCCGAACGCAATCGCGCTAACCCGGCGCGCCCCGCTGCGCTGGCTGGCGAAGGGAACCGGGCTGGTAAGGACAACCGCATCTCAGCCCCGCAAGTGGTGAAAAAAGCGGACCCCTGTTACCCCGCCGATGCCCACTGGGAGCGGGTTGAGGGTACGGTGGCGCTCTACGGGGTGATTCGCGCCGATGGTGGCGTCGAAGACATCGCTGTGGTGCGAGGCGTAGAGGCGCGGCTCGACAAGAAAGCTGCTGAAGCCTTTGCGCGATCACGTTTTGCGCCCGCCCGCAAGAATGGCCGACCCATAGCCATCGAAGCCCTGGTGGAAATCCCCTTCCGGCTCGCCCTCTGTTTCTAGCTGAAGGAGCCGGGAAAAGCGAGTAAGGGGCCTGGGGGCGAGCCAGCCAAAGGACCTTTTCGATGACGAATAATGGATGGTTTCTCTTCCCACCTGTCCGGGGAGAATCGTGCCCAAACCATGGGTTTTTCAACGGGTCGTCGCCAGACCAAACCGGCCCACCGGTTTTAGCGCGCGGTTCGAAGCGCAGCTAAGACCAAGTACCCCACGCCCGGGCAAAAAGGAAAAAGCGGGTTGGGCCGGGAAGCCCAACCCGCTGGAGGAGCGCTGACCCCGAGCTAGAACTCGACGCGGAACCCGAGCTGGATGCGGCGCGGCTGGTTGAACTGCGAGTCGATCACGCCAAACCCTGCCGGGTTCGTCAGGTTGAGCGTATCCTCGAAGATATCAGGATCCGAAAACTCCACATGGTTGAACATGTTGAGGAAGTCGAACGAGAAGACGATGCCGACCGTCTCCGTCACCTTCGTCCGCTTGCCGAGGGAGAAGTCAACGTTCCAGCGGGGCAGCCCGCGCAGCACCCCAAAGCCGTGCCTGCCCTCCTGGCTGAGCAGGACCTGGCGGAAGCTATTGAAGGCGGCGTCCGGGTCGGCGAACAGGTTCACGTCGCCGGTGGTGCCGGCGGTCGTGCCGGTTACCCCCCGATGAGCGGAGTTGTTGCCGAGGTTGAGGGGGCCTCTGGCCACGGCACAACCGGTGCCGAAGGCTCCCCCACCGAAGGTCTCAAAGCTCTGCAAGACGCAGAGGGGCAGGCCGCTCGAGGCGGTGAAAATCCCTGCCGTCCACCAGCCGCCGAGGATTTTATCGGCCCGGGAACCGGTGGAGAAGTGCCGGCCACTCCCAAACGGCAGCTCGTAGAACCAGTGGACATTCAAGGCGTGGCGGCGATCGAAGCGAGCAGGACCGTAGTCGAGGTTCAAGTCAAAAGGAGAAAGGTTGGAATCTATGTACTCTTGGTTCAGCCCGAACTGGTCAAGCACCTTCGAGAAAGTGTAGTTCACCGCGAAGGTCAGCCCGTGCGACATCCGCTTCTGCAACCTGATGAAGCCGGCGTGGTAGTTGGACCGGCCGCCATCCACGGTCATGAGGTTGATCAGGACTTGATCATTGGTGAAGGGTTGCGCCGCGGAAAAGTTAATCCCAAACAGAAACAGAGACCAGACATCCCCATTCACAAACTCGGTGGTGAAGTTGGAAGCCAGAGTTTGAGTCATGCCGGCGCCGACCTGGTTTTCAAACCAGGACTGTGTGGTCACCGCCGTGGCTGCCACCCCTGCGCGCAACTGTGCTGCCACCGCGTCGAAAGCCTGGGCAAAACTCTGCCCCGAGGCCGGATCGAGTTGGAAGAATGGCACAGCAGTTACGTCCACGCTTTGCTTGAGGTTGCGGCCCAGCCGGCCCACATAGCCGACCTCCAGCAGCGTGTTGCCCGGCAACTCCCGTTGAATGGTGAAGTCGAGGCTGTGGGCCTCCCCTGGCTTGAGCCCGGGGTCAATCGAGAAGGAGAGGATTTCGCCAAACGGAGACCCGACCGGGAGCGGAATTGTCCCCGGGGGAGCGGGGGGCAAGGGCACAGTGGAGCCGTCGACGCCGATGCGGAAAGCCGTGCTCGGGTCGGTGCTGGTAGCGCACACTCCGGTGAGCGTGGGGCCGACGCACGCCAGGGTCTGGCCAAAGCCCACGCCCAGAATCGGGGTCATCACCAACCCGACACCGTTCAGCCGGTCGTAAGTGAGCGAGTAACCCCCGCGGAGGACGGTCTGCCGGTCGCCGAAGAGACGCCCCCAAAATCCCTCGGTAAAGGAGGGGCTCCAGGCGGCGGCGGCCCGCGGCCCGAGGTTGTTCCAGTCAATATCGTAGACATACTTGCGCCCGGAGGAACGGATGGGAGTGAAGGCCAGCTCGGGATTGAAGATTTGGCCGCTCAAAGCTGCCTCTTGCCGCTGGCGAAAGTAATCATCGGCAAAGACGGGCTCGCCCGTGCCCCGGTTAATCATTATCACTTGTTTCCCGTCCGATTCCACCGGTGGCACTTGCACTTGATAAGTGAGGCCGTAGCTGACCGTCCAAGAGGGGGTGACTCGCCAGATGTCCTGGGCATAGAACTCATACGAGCGGATGGTGGAGTTGGCGGACACGGGAGTGCCCAAGGGGTTGTTGTTGAAGGAGCCGTCGCGGGTAAGCATGATGGTCGCCCTGTCCACCATGCCCAAGGCGGCCGTATAGAGGCTATCCCACCGGCTGATATCGCCCGGGGTCAAGCAATTGGTGGTGATGCCTGGGCCACAAGTGGGGGGGCGATTGGCGGCCAGTACGGTGATTCCCTGGTCGGCATCCAAGAAGTACACCAGGGAGCTGAGCGAACCCACTACTTTATCGTCGCGCCGGTGGAAGACGTCCTGGTTGAGGAAGCTCCCCCCGAATTGGAAGGTGTGCCGCCCCACCAACCAGGTGGTGTCGTTCCGGATGTTAATATCCTTCTCGTTCCAAACCCGGCTCCGGGCATTCTGAGTGTCGATGTTAATCGGCTCATCCACTAGGCCAGGCTCCCCCGCCAGTTGCAAAGCTCCTGAGGTGCCCGGCACCTGGGGGAAAACGCCCGCGCGCTGCCACTCCCACCAGTTGCGGGTCCAAGAGAAGCGGAACTGGTTGGTCAGGCGGGGAGAAATTTGCCCGTCGACGCCCAACACCAAGTAGCGGGGTTGGACCGGGCTGCTCCCCACCGGCACCGCTTTCCCGAGCTGGCCCGTGAGCAACCCACCAATGTCGATCTGGTTCAGGTTCGGACTCTCCAGGCGGGAATGGCGGAAGCTGCTAAGAAAGCTCCACTTGTCAGTGATTTGCTGGTCCAAGCGTACAACGAAAAAGTCGGAATTGATCGGGGTATCCGCGGACCCTCGGAAGCCGATGGTGTTCAGGCCATCGCCCAAGGAAGGGTCGTTGCCCGGGGGCAAAAAATTCCATAGGCTCTGCACCACCGGGCTAAGGCCCAGCCCGCGCGGGTCGCAGGCGGAGGTATTGCCCGACCCACACAGGGTGGAGGCGGCGAGGGGATAGCTGACCACGCCGCCGGTGCTATCGCGGAAGCGCAGGATGCCCTGCCGGAGGGTGTTGGTGGGCACCAGGCGTGTTATGGTTTCCGCGATGCGCCTGCGCCGGCCTTCGTAATGCCCGTAAAGAAAGGTCTTGTCCTTGACGAGGGGGCCGCCGAGGGAGAAGCCGAAGCGGTTGTCTTTTTCTTCGGGCTTTTCCTGGCCCGTACGGTTAAGGTCCCAAAAGTTGGCGTTGAGGTTGTCGTTCTGGTGGTACCAGTACGCAGAGCCGTGGATTGAGTTCGTGCCCCGCTTCGTCACCATGATGACCTGGGCCCCCATCGAACGCCCGAAGGTGGCGTTGGGGTTGGTGGTGCTGACGCGGAACTCTTCAATGCTCTCCACAGGGACGGGAATCACCGGAAGAGGTATACCGCTCCACATTACCGTGGCATACCCTCCCGTGCCCTCAGTGTTATTGGTGGCGTCGCCCCCATCCAACCGGAACGTGGTCTGGTCGCTGCGGGCGCCGGCCACTTGCCCCCCGCTAACGTTGCCACTGTCAACGTTGAACCCCGGCGTCACCACAGGTTGGAGGAGCAATAATGTAGCCGCCTGCCGGTCAAACGTGGGGAGTCGGGTCAACTGCTCCCCACTTATAACAGCGCCCACCGTGGCATCGGCTGTCTGCAACTCCATGGCCGGGGCGGCCTCCACTTCGACCACCTGCTCGACGGCACCCAATTCCAGGGCGATGTCGATTGTGTAGGATTTCGCTACTTCGACCTTGAATTTCGGCACCGATGCAGTGCGAAACCCTTGTCTGGTCACTGTGATGGTGTAAGTCCCCGGGGCCACGCTAGCAAAGACATACTGGCCCACTGGATCGGTGGTTTGTGTAAGAGCGATATTGGTCGACGGGTTGAGCAACTCCACCCGGGCGTCCGGCACGACTGCCCCGGTCGGGTCGCTCACCGTGCCAGCCACTCTGGCGGTGGCAGCAGTCTGGGCTTGGAATAGGGCAGGCGCGGCAAAAAAGAGACACAAAACCATGGCCGCCGCTATGACGGTTCGCATAACACCCTCCTCAGAGCAAAGGCAGGTTTGTGAGGGCAACCATCCCTCGTTGCACGCTATGGAACATAACTCTGGAGCTTTTGTCAAGAAGAAATTCCTAGTTTAAGCACCCCCTTGGTCGCGGGCGCTCACCGCCTCTCCTCTTACGCTGCGGGGGTGCGTGCCAAAAGCGCGTGAGGGTGTTGAAAAACTGCGGCAAGGGCCTCTTTCGCACGGTGAGTGCACCTCTAAGCTGCTGATTCTTCGCTTCTCGCAAAGGGCTTTGGAACCCCTAAAACACTTTTTCAACGGCATCGCGTGGTTTTCGCACTGCTCCCAGGATGGGCAGGGACGAGGAATCTGAGCTGGACGTCGTTTCTTGGTGACCCTCTTGGCAGGCCCCTAGCTCACACGGCACACCCACCTTCGACCAGGCGCGCGGTTTGAAGCGCTGGATTTTGCCGGTGGCACAATGCTGTCATGTTGAGCGAAGCGAAGCATCTCGACGTTACGGTTCAACGCTAGCTGAGATTCTTCGCTGCGCTCAGAATGACAAATGCGAGCAAACCATGCGGCTACGTCCCCAGCTTGAAGCGCTCCACCGAACCCGCTGAGCCCCCAGGC
>JBHHYS010000132.1:0-5154 GCA_046757645.1 Terriglobia bacterium
GATGTGGTCGAGGCCGGCGCCGCCGTAGGGTTCGGGGACGTAGACGCCGGCGAAGCCCAGCTCGGCGGCCTTGCGGAAGTTGTCCCGGGGGAACTCGCTGGTCTCGTCAATTTCCTTGGCGCGCGGCTTGATCTCTTTTTCGGCGAACTCCCGCGCCGTCTTCTGGATCATCTTGTGCTCGTCGCTCAGCTCCAACCGCATCGGTATCACCTTCCCGGGCGAACAGCGATTCTAGCCGGACGCACCGGATCAGGGCAACCCGAGCGCCTTCTTGGGTAGGGCAAGGCCTTGCTTGGCCTGTTTATCCCGAGCGCAGTCGAGGGGAGCGAAGTCGAAGTGTGCCTTGCCGCCGCAGCGGAGACCCGGGCGGCAGGGGGCAAGCCCCTGCCCGACCCAAACCAAGTGAATGGTCGCACCAACGAAGCCTGTGTCATGCTGAACGGAGTGAAGCATCTCAGGGGAGATTCTTCGCTTCGCTCAGAATGACATCGGCTTCGTCGTCGGTCTGTACTACTTCTCGAAGTAGGGTTTAAGTTTGGCGTAGGTGGTGGCCAGGTCTTCGGGCTCGAGGCGGGTTTCGGCGACGGTGGTCATAAAGCTGGTATCGCCGGCCCAGCGGGGCAGCAGGTGCATATGCAGATGACCGGCGACGCCGGCGCCGGCGATCTTGCCCAGGTTCATGCCGAGGTTATAGCCGTCGGGCTTGTATTCGGCGTTCAGGGCACGTTGGACGCGCTGGCAGAGCTGCAGCATTTCCGCCAAGGATTCAGGCGCCAGCCGGTCCAGCTCCCCCAGGTGCTCATAGGGGGCGATCATCACGTGCCCGGTGGTGTAGGGGTAGCGGTTGAGGAGGATGAAGTTCCGCCGGCCGCGAAAGAGGATAAGGCTTTCGCTGTCCTGGTTACGCTTCAGGGCTTCGCAGAAGATGCAAACCTGCTGGGGGCCCGCCTGGCTGACGTAGTGATAGCGCCAGGGCGTCCACAGGTAGTCCATCGCTCAATCGGAGTCGCTGGTCGGGGTGGGTTGACTCGCGGCCGGGCGCCCACCGGTATTGACCACGTCCTTCAGCTCTTTGCTGGGCTTGAAGTAAGGGATGCGTTTGGGCGGGACATCGACCTTTTCCCCGGTCTTGGGGTTGCGCCCGATGCGGCCGCGGCGCTGGCGGGTGCGAAAGCTGCCGAAGCCCCGGATCTCGATCTTGTCGTCGCCGCGCAGCGCTTTGACGATGCTCTCGAAGACGGTTTCCACGATGGTTTCGGCTTCCTTGCGGGGAGCCGCGATGGCGCGCGAGACTTCTTCCACTAGGTCGGCCTTGGTCATCAGTGCCTCCTCGGTCCCGTAGGGGCGGAGTTAGGGCGTCGGTTCGGGGCCCTGCGGGGACAAGACTGTCGCCCGAGGTCGACAGCCGGGCGGCATTATAACATTCAGGAAACGAGACAGTTAAGACTTTCCTGTCCCCGCACTCTGTCCTTTGGCGCTCAAGATCTCTTCCAGGGTGGCCGTGGAACGGGACTGGGTGGAACGGTACTTCTCCAGCGTGCGCCGCTCCAGCTCACTTCTCAGGCTGAGGCCGATGCGGCGCTCGGCCGGATTCAGCTTGATGATTTTGAAGTTGTACTCCTGGCCTTGCTCGACCTCCTCGCCGGACTCCTGGGGCAGCTCGGAGATGTGGCAGAGGCCTTCGACGCCCGGGGCGAGCTCAACGAAAACACCGAAATTCGTGCGGCGCATCACCCGGCCGCGCACCACCTGCTCCACCCGCACCCGGCTGACGTAGCTGGCCCAAGGGTCGGCCTCCAGGTCTTTCAAGCTCAAGCTCAGCCGGCGGTTCGGCGCATCCACCTTTAACACCTTCACGCTCGCTTCCTGGCCCCGCTTCAGTACCTCCGAGGGCTTCTTCACCTTCTTATCCCAGCTCAGGTCGGAGCGATGCACCAGGCCTTCGATCCCCGGCTCCAGCTCCAGAAAAGCGCCAAAGTCAGTGAGGCGGCGCACGCGGCCCTTGACCACGCTGCCCACCGGGTAGCGCTCGGCGGCGGACTGGAAGGGGTCGGGCTCGGTCTGGCGCAGGCCGAGGGAAACGCGCTGCTCGGAGGGTTGGACGTCGAGCACGGCCGCCTCGACCCAGTCGCCTTCCTTCAGCACTTGGGAGGGATGGCGGACGCGCTTCGTCCACGACATCTCGGAGATGTGAATCAGTCCCTCGATCCCGGGCTCGAGTTCCACGAAGGCGCCGTAGTCCACTAGGTGGGTCACCCGGCCGCGCACCCGCTCGCCCATCGGATACTTCTTCGCCACATCCTGCCAGGGGTCGGGCTCAAGCTGTTTCAACCCCAAAGAGATGCGCTGCTTTTCGCGGTCGATCTTCAGCACCTTGACCCGGACTTCATCCCCGGGAGAAACGGCTTCTGAAGGATGGCTGAGGCGGCAGTAGGACATATCCGTGATATGGAGCAGGCCGTCAAGGCCCCCCAGGTCCACAAAGGCGCCGTAGTCGGTGATGTTCTTCACCGTGCCGGTGACCACCACCCCTTCCTTCAGCACTTCTTCGAGCAGCTTCTGCCGCTGCGCCTGCTCTTCTTCCAGCAGCAGTCGGCGGCTGACCACGATGTTGCCCCGGTGCCGGTTGAGCTTCAGGACGCGGCAGGAGAGCTCGCGGCCCAAGAAACCTTCCCAGTGGCGCACTGGGCGCAGGTCCACCTGGGAACCGGGCAAAAACGCGGGCAAGGGACGGCGGCCAGGATGGGCGCCGGGGAGATTGATTTCCACTTCCAGGCCGCCCTTGATCCGCCGCACCACCCGGCAGCGCACCTTGGTGTGCTCCCGGTAGGCGTTCTCCACCTCGTCCCAAAGCTTCAGGCGGTGGGCGCCTTCCGAGGAACAGGGGATGTAGCCGTCGCGGGCCTGGCTGCCTTCGAGGAGGACTTCGATGGTTTCGCCAGGGTGGATCTGGACCTGGCCGTTTTCATCGGTGAACTCGCCCAGGGGCACCAAGCCTTCTGACTTGAAGCCCAGGTCCACCGCCACCCCGTCGGCGGTGACGTTGACCACCGTAACGGAACGAATTTCGCCCGTGGTGGGGGCGGCGTCGCCGCTGTACTGCTCGAGAAGCTGCTCGAGGCCTGCCGCGTCCAGCTCCTCGTGGTTCGGGGAATCGAACCCAGACGGCTCCGCGGACTCCGAGGGCAACAGTGAATCGTGGGGCGACTTCGACGACATTCTTTTCCCCGCAACCCTCAGCCCCGAGCCCGGCACAGACAGCTACCGACTCGAGTGTCCACGAGCGGAAGTACACAGGAGAACGAGAAGCGAACCGCTACACTTGGTTCGGAGTCCGCTGCCAGTGGATCAGAGATGCCTTCCCTCTCCCCTTCTCAGATGCGTAGCGACCCCCCTTCCGATGCCTTCCATCGGAACGTCGGCACTATAGCGAATGCCGGGTGCGATGTCAACGCCGCCAACTGTGCGATCAGGTAGCGCGGGTTGCCCAAAGGCTACCCGCAGCTGTTTTTTTACACAAGCCGCAGGAACGCCTACGGCGATCCTGCGCTACCCATGAATGGACGATGTCAACGCCGCTCGCCGGCTCAGCGGGCGTGGAACTGCGCCTGCTTGACCCGGCGACGAAAGTCTTCGGCTTCGAGTCGCACCACCCGGCACATCTCGTAGAGCCGGGAGCGCATGCGCTCGCCGATGCGGTCAGCCAATGTGTAGTCCGATGGCGTGGCAGGCCGATCCAGGTAATTCGTGGTCAGCAGGGTGACGCGCTGGTCGTTGTAGCGGGTATTGATGATGTGGGCGACAGTGTCGAACACCCAATCGGAGGGCTTGCTGGCGCCTAAGTCGTCCAGCAGCAGCACTTCGGTTTCCAGCACCGGCGCCAGCACCTGCATTTCCGTGGTTTGGGAGACGGGGTTGTAGCTCGCCTGAATGGCTTTCAGCAGTTCACGGAAGTCATAGAAGAGACAGTCGACGCCCTTCTCCGCCAGCGCCTGCAGGAGAGCTACCGCCAAGTGGGTCTTACCCACTCCACAGGGACCCATGAAGAGCAAGCCGAATTCCTTGTGCGCGGGATACTCCTCGGCGAACCGCTCGGCCAGGAAGCGGGCCTCGTGCAGGCTGCGATTGAAGGCGGGGTTTTCGGAGATGCTGGTTTCGAAGCTCGAAAAGTCACAATGCTCGTAGCGGGGAGGGATGCGGGCCGCCGCCAGCCGCCGATCGAACGCCGTCTGCAGCCGGCACTCGCAGCGCACTACCCGGCGCACCCCTCCCTGCTCCACCGGCTTCCAGCCGGTGCCGCCACAGACGGGACAGGATTTCGTCTCGGAGACCATCGGGAGGGAAGAGAATAGACGAGCCGGCAGCGAAGAGCAAGGCCCGCCCGGGGCCGCTTTGCCGCGCCGCCCGGGGAAAAAACGCCCACCCGGCTTTCGTCTGGAAGCTAAAGTGAGGTCAGCTCAGGAAGGCAGTATCGGGCAGCCGTCCCACGTTTTTCCATCCTCACCGACGCACGGATCACAAAACGCTGAAGTCCTGAGCCGCTGTCCCCGAATAGCAAGCAGATTCCTCGTCCCGATAGAATCGGGACTCGGAATGACCGGCTTTGGCTGCGGCGATTCCGATTGTTCGCACCCCAGGCGTGCCTCTAACTTAGGTGTCACCCCGAGCGAAGTCGAGGGGTCTGCTTTTAGAACTGGCAGCTTCTTCACCTGCGTCCGCAGTTACGCTGCGCTCAGTTGACTAAAACCCCGCGCTAAAACAGTGCGGGGTTAAGAACAAGCCGACGCGAGCCAAATCAGTCGCGGGCGCTCACCTTTTCTTTTTCCGGCGCCCGCACTTTGAAGCGGGTGTCGAGTTCCTTCAGCTTCTCCATCACACCGGTGTACTCCAGCTCGTTCATGGGGAGCATGGCCGCGCCGGAGAAGCCTTGGCGCCGCATCTCCATCGACTTCTCGGCGATGCGGTCGCGCACCGTGTTCCAGAAGGGGTGGGCGAAGGCGTCCACGGCCTCGGTGAGCTTGCCCTGCTGCACGCAGTATCCGGCGGCGCTCACCACCGGCGGGCCGTCGAAGTAGCTGACGGTGGAGTTGAGCGCTACCGGCATGAGCGGCATCTGGTGGGAGCCGCGCATGCAGCCGGCGACGAAGTGGCCGA
>JBHHYS010000133.1:0-5109 GCA_046757645.1 Terriglobia bacterium
ACAAGTCCACTTCGTCGGCCCGCTGGCCCTTGACCGCGGACTGCACCGCTGAATTCATAAGTAACTCAGCCAAGTGGTGCGTGGCTTGATTTAATTCCTCAATGCGCTCCCGAATCAGCTTGTAGTTGTCTCCCTTCATCGCCTCCTGCAAGGCCGCCCGGGCCCGCTCGACGCGCTGGCGCTCTTCGGGGGTCAGCTCCTGCGCTTGCTCCTCGGCCAGGGCGCGCGCGGTGGCGCGCAGCACGGTGTCGGCTTCGTTGCGGGCGCCGACCAATTGGGTAGCGGCAAAGTCGGCTTCCGCATACTCGATCGACTCCAGAATCATCCCTTCCACCTGCTCGTCGGTCAAGCCGTAGCTGGGCTTGACCTCGACCCAGCGCTCCTCGCCGGTGCGCAGATCCCGCGCACTCACGCTGAGAATGCCGTTGGCGTCAATGAGGAACTTGACCTCGATGCGCGCCAGGCCGGCGGGTTGGGGGGGAACCTTCAGGGTGAAGCGTGCCAGGCTGCGACAATCTTTCACCAGTTCCCGCTCGCCTTGCACCACGTGGATGTCCACCCCGGTCTGGTTGTCGGCATAGGTGGTGAACATTTCCGTGGCGCTGGCCGGGATGGTGGCGTTGCGGGGAATGATCTTGGCGACGGCGCCGCCCATGGTTTCGATGCCCAGCGAAAGCGGGGTGACGTCCAGCAGCAGCATGTCGCGCACGCCGCCTTCCAGGATGTTGGCCTGCAGGGCGGCGCCCAGCGCCACCACTTCGTCGGGGTTGAGTTCGCAGTGGGGTTTGCGCCCGAAAAGCTCCGCCACCCGGCGGCGCACCCGGGGCAGGCGGGTCGAACCCCCGACCAGCACCACCTCATCGATTTGCTCGGGCTTCAGCCCCGCGTCCCTCAGGGCTTGCTTGCAGGGGCCTACGGTGCGCTCGATGATGGGCGCGATCCAACTCTCAAATTCCGCTCGGGTCAACCCGCGGCGGTAGGGGCCTTTTCCGGGCAGGGCGAAGCGGATGCTGGTCTCCTCTCGCTCGGAGATCTCGTGCTTGGCGGCGATCAGGGTCTTGCGCAGGCTTTGATAGAGATCCAGGTCTTCCGCTACTTCCAGCCGGAATTGTTCGCGGATCTCCGCGCGGATTTTCTCCGCCAGCAGGTTGTCAATGTCATCCCCGCCCAGGTGGGTGTCACCGTTGGTGGCCAGGACTTGGAACAGGCCTTCCTCCAATTTCAGCAGGGAGATGTCGAAGGTGCCGCCCCCCAGGTCGTAGACGGCGATCACCGCCCGCTGGTGTTTGTCCAAGCCATAGGCCAGGGAGGCCGCGGTGGGCTCGTTCACCAGCCGCTCCACCTCCAGGCCGGCGATCCGCCCCGCGTCTTTGGTGGCTTGGCGCTGGGCGTCGTTGAAGTAGGCGGGCACGGTGATGACCGCCCGCGACACGCCGTCGCCGAAAAATTTCTCCGCCCGGCGCTTCAGCTCCCGCAGGATAAACGCGGAAATTTCCGGCGGGGTGAATACCTTCGCGCCCGAGGCGGGCGACCCGAGTTGAATCTTGATCACCGCCTGGCTGTCCGGCGCCACCCGGAAGGGGAAAAGCTTCAGCTCGTCGCGCACATCTTCAATCCCCTTGCCCATCAAGCGCTTGACCGAATAGACCGTGCGCGCCGGTCCCGCTTTGCGGGACAGCCGTTCCTTGGCGGGCCAACCCACTACCAGGGCGCCGTCGGGGTCGAGCGAGACCACCGAGGGCAGCAGCGTCCTGCCTTCCTGGTCGGGGATGCACTGCGGCTGGCGGGTGCCGGCCTCCGTGTAGGCCACCAGGCTGTACGTGGTGCCCAAGTCGATTCCGACGATTCGTGCCATTCGCTACTCTTACTCCCTGCTTTCCGGGTGCCCAGCGGCAGAAGCGGCTGGGCTGAACTCACGGATCAAGGGTCGCGGGCCACGGGTCACTACTATTCCTCCAGTTCGTCCGATACGTTGCGGACCAAGTTGCGGATATAGGAGTGGCGATTCAAAATTTCACTCATCGTCTCCAGGACGCGGCGGCGGGCGCCGGGGTCGCCGTTTGTCTCCACTAGGCGGTCCCACTCCCGGAACTGCGCCGTCAGCTCGCTCAGAACCCCTTCCAGCTTCTGCTGGAACGTCTCCCGAGCCTTCTCCAGTTGATGGCGCAACTCGGCCAACTCTGTGGCCGCGCTGCCCGAGTGCTTGGCCGTGCGCAGCTCTTCCAAGTATTCGTTCAACTCAAAGACCTCGGCCAGCAGGTCGGGGGGCGCCTGCTGCTTGACCTCGCCTTCGCGCCGCACCCCTTCCCGCCCCAGCAGGTACTCGACCCGCGCCACCGGGTCGCGCAGCGTGCGGTAGGCATCATTCAAAATGGCTGTCTTCTCCAGGCTCAACTCGCGTTCGTAGGTCGAGGCGTGGTGGAAGTTGTCCGGGTGCAGCTTCCAGCTCAACTGGTGGAACTGCCGTTCGAGCCCGGCGGTGTCCAGGTCGAGCTTCTCCTCTCGTCCAAAGAAGCTGAAGTAGTCGGTGTTAGGGGGTTGCGGCTGGATTTTCCCGCAACTCGGGCAAAAGTGCAGGGTGTCAACCTCGGCCCGGCACTCCCAACAGGCCCGGGTGCTGCCCGTGGAGACGGGCTCGGTCTCGCCGGTTGTCGCGTTTTCCATCATGATTACTGTTCTTAAGGTCGCCTTCCGAAGCCACGCACAAAAAGAGGCTGGCGATCCCGCCGCCAACCTCGCCCCCGAGCGCCCTTGGCGACCAGCCCGTGCGGGCCAGAAATTTGCTTGGCAGAACCTCCCGGGCGCGTCGCCTAGGCCGAGAAAGAGGCGCCGCAGCCGCAGCCTTTGCCGGCGTTGGGGTTCTCAAAGACGAAACCCTGTTGCATCAGCTCGTTCTTGAAGTCGAGCACCGTCCCCGCCAGGTAGATCAGGCTTTTCGGGTCCACGAAGACGCGCACCCCATCGAATTCGAACACTTTGTCGCGGGCCGTGGGCTGCGATTCGAAGCGCACGGCGTAGGTCAACCCGGAGCAGCCACCGCCCTGCACCGCCAGGCGCAGGCCGGCGGTGGGCGGGAACTGCTCCTGGCCCATCAGTTCGTGCACGCGGGCCACGGCGCGCTCGGTAAGTTGGACCATCGGTGCCATTCTCTTGCTCCCATCCCGCGGGTTCGGGCTCGGTGAGGTCAATCCCGGCGCGGCTGCTTAGTTGGCCGAGGTGGTCTGTTCCGCTTCGCTGGGCTGCTCGGTGGGCCGCTTCTTGCGGTAGTCGGCGATGGCCGCCTTGATGGCGTCCTCCGCCAGCACCGAGCAGTGGATCTTCACCGGGGGCAGATTGAGCTCCTTGACGATCTGGGTGTTCTTGATCTTCAAGGCTTCCCCGACCGTCTTCCCCTTGACCCACTCGGTAGCCAGCGACGAGCTGGCGATGGCTGACCCGCAGCCGAAGGTCTTGAACTTGGCGTCCTCAATGATGTCTGTCTGCGGGTTGATTTTCATCTGCAGCTTCATCACGTCGCCGCACTCGGGTGCGCCGACCAAGCCGGTGCCCACGCTGGGGTCGTCCTTGGGGAGGTTCCCGACGTTGCGCGGGTTCTTGTAGTGATCCAGCACCTTCTCGCTGTATGCCATCGCTGATCCTCTCCTTCCCCGATAGGGGGTATTCGTGTCTCTTGAAACTCCGAAAGCGCTAGTCCGCCTGCCACTGCATCTTGCTCAAATCCACGCCCTCCTTGGCCATATCGTAGAGCGGGGAAAGTTCGCGCAGGCGGTCCACCGTCTCCGCCACGCGGTTCACCACGTAGTCCACCTCTTCCTCGGTGTTGAACCGGCCGAGGCCGAAGCGAATGGAGGTATGGGCCAGGTCTTCGCCTACCCCCAGCGCTTTGAGCACATAGCTGGGCTCCAGGGTGGCCGAGGTACACGCCGACCCGGAACTGACCGCCACGTCGTTGATGCCCATCAGCAGCGATTCGCCCTCCACGAAGGCGAAACTGACGTTCAAGTTGTGCGGCAGGCGGTGCTCCATGGAACCGTTGATATAGAGCTCGTCCAGCCGGCTGAAGAGGCTGTCCTTCAAGCGGTCGCGCAGCCCCCGCAGCCGCTCCATCTCCGTGGGCATCTCCTTTCGGGCGAGCTCGCAGGCAGTGCCGAAGCCCACGATGCTGGGCACGTTCAGGGTGCCCGAGCGCATGCCGCGCTCGTGGCCGCCGCCGTCAATGATGGGGGAAAGTTGCACGCGGGGGTTGCGCCGGCGGACGTAGAGCGCGCCCACCCCTTTGGGCCCGTACATCTTGTGAGCCGAGAGCGAAGCCAGGTCCACGTTGAACTTTTGCACGTCGAAGGGAATCTTGCCCACTGCCTGGGTGGCATCGGTGTGGAAGAGCACCTTGTGCTCCCGGGCGATCGTGCCAATCTCCTCGATGGGCTGCAGCACCCCGATCTCGTTATTGGCGTACATAATGGTGATCAGAATGGTTTTATCGCTGATGGCGGCACGGAGTTCGTCGAGGTCGATCAGGCCCTCTTTGTTCACGGGGAGGTAGGTGACCTGGCAGCCGTACTTCTCCAGGCGTTTACAGGTGTCGAGCACCGCCTTGTGCTCGATGGCCATGGTGATAATGTGGTTGCCCTTCTGAGCGTACATCTCCGCAACGCCTTTGATGGCCAGGTTGTCCGACTCGGTCGCCCCGGAGGTGAAGATGATCTCCTTCGGGGTGGCGTTGATCAGGGCGGCGATCTGTGCCCGGGCGTTCTCCACCGCCTTCTCTGCCTGCCAGCCGAAGGCGTGGTTGCGGGAGGCGGCATTGCCAAACTCGGTGTTGAAGTAGGGCAGCATCGCCTCCACCACCCGCGGGTCCACCCGCGTGGTAGCGTGGTTGTCCATGTAAATCGGCAGCTTCAGCGCCATCGTTGCTCTCTCCTTAAGAACCCCTCAACAAAATGCAACTCCCGATAACAGGCCCCATCCGACGATACTAGACGTTGATTTCGGCAATGCTCAGGGCGCTGAGGGCGCTGACGATGCGGTCGTTCACCTTCCGCAGCGGCTCCTTCACCGTGCAGGTGGGCGTCTGCACGCACTCACCCCGCACCGTGGTGCAGGAGGTGA
>JBHHYS010000134.1:0-5077 GCA_046757645.1 Terriglobia bacterium
AAGTGGACGCGCAGGGCGATGCCGTAAACGTTTCCGATTCGCAGCGCCCAGCGCATTACTCGGCGCTTCGCTCCTTCTTGGGTGCGCCCCCTTCATTATAGCGTTCTCCGCGGGCTTGGCTAGAGCGTCCGCCGCCAAGGAGGGGGAAGCTGGCAGAATCACCCTGCTATTAGGGTTCAGTTCGTGGGGGTGATTTCTCGCCAGTTGAGGAGCGCAACCCGGCCGGCGCCCGGATTGAACAACAGGAGGTCAAACCCGGGCGGCATATTCGCTTGCAACTGCACCGGGTCATATTGAAGCAGCAGATCGGTGGTGCAGTTGCCGACTCCAAAGTCGCCGTTGTCCGTGGGGCCCAACTGGTTCGGGTCTTTGTAGGAAATGACCGAGCCGAGGACGTGGAAGTTTTGCTGCGGACACTTTGTGTAGATCTCTCCGTGGCTATAGATCAAGCCCCGGATGTGAACATTTGTGCCAAAGAAGCTGATGGTATCCTGCCCGACGCTGTTGTCCTTGGGGCGGGCAATAATGTTCAGCTCGATTTCGTTACCGGGCCCGAGGCCAAAGTTGTTCTGGAAATCGACGGAGTGGTTCTGGCTGAAATAGATGGTCCCTCTTCCTTGAAACACCACAGTGGCGGGAAAGTTGTTGGGAATACCGCCGGCTCCGCAGGCGCCCCAGTTGGGATTGGCCGGGGCGTTCAGGTCGAACTCGAAGACGGTCGGGGGGTCCGTGTTCCCCAGGTCGAATATCAGAACCCCTCCCATGCAGATTCCCGGGGGGTTGACCTGGGTGACCGCAGCCACAATGTCGGTCGCGTCCGGGTTGGGCATGGTGTCCGCGGGTAGAGGCGGGGGAGTGGGGAGCGGCGGGGTCAGCAACTGCTCGACGGTGCCCGCAGCGCTGACCGTATTGGGACTGCCACCCCCGTTAACCGTGGGGGTGATTTCCCCATTGGCGCGGGCTTGGTGGTCGCCGTCGAGGTTAATCGTGCCACCGCCATTGATCACGTCATAACTTTCGATGTCCCCGTTGACGAGGGCGAGGGTTCCATCGATGATGACTTCGGAATTGCAGCGGATATTGCCATTGATCGTGAACGCGGCCGCGGTTTGAACCTGACAGGCATTTCCGGCGGACAAAGCGTACTCATAGCCGCCGGGGAGGCGAACCACATCGACTTGAGCCATGCGGCCCGCCCCCGTGGGCAACACTGCCCGGGCTGTGACCCGATAGACGGCCTGGCCATTGCCGGCTAGATTTTCGCGCTGGCCGTCATAGAAAACTGGGATGTCATCGTCGAGGTCCCCGTCTCCGTCGATGTCGCGGTTGGCGGCGCGCTCGGTCAAGACGGTGATCCGCACCCACTTGTAAGGGATTTGGGGTACGAGGGCCCCCAGGGCACCTCCCGCAGCCACATCCGACATGACGGAGAAGCCGCAGGGAGCGGGGATGGGAGGCGGGGGGGGCACCGTGGGGGGCGTGGTGATGGGCGGGGTAATACAAGCGGGAATGGTTTCAATGTTGACCCCCCACTCCAGCGCGTATTCGGAATCGTAGTAGGAGTCCGCGGGCACCCAGGGAGCGATGGCTTCTCCCGGCGCGGGATTCAGAATGTAGAGGACGTGGCCCACCGCGGCGGGAAAATCGATCTGCCCGCTTTGCCAGTTCCCCAGGAAACTGGGGTCATTGCTCGCGAGCCGGGCGCGGCCTTCTTCCAAGCCGGCCACGGTCGCATAGAACACGCGCGTCGAACTCCGTTGGTAGCGCACCAAACTGCTTTCTGCCGCGGTCATAAACAGGATGGCGGCGCCCACGGCGCTGATCAGCAGCAAGGCGATCAGCGCCAGCAAGAGCACCACGCCGCGCTGGGGTTGGCGTCGGATGGGGATGACCATGGTGGATATCTCCTCCGCCCTCTCTATTGCGGGGGATTCAGGCGCCGGGCCACGCTGCGCAAGGTGACCGCCCGCACCCGAATCGTCCCTTGGAGAATCTCGGGTTGAGGGGCACGGGCCTGCAACTGGATCAAGACCTCGATGATGTCTTGGGGGTTGCAGGTGAACGCGCCGCCGTCGCAGACGTACTGGAAGACGGGCTGGTTGGCGGGATCGGCTGGATTGAGGCCGCAGGTGCCGTCATTGCGGTTGATGATTTGCTCCACCAGGGGGGTTCCGGCAGCAGCCGTGGGGATGCCCCCCGCCGCTTTCGGCGAGACAGCCCGGTAAAGCGTACAGGTGGGGCTGCCCGGCGTCGGCCGCGCCACTTGATAGTAAATCCATTCCACCTGCTCGGCGCCGTTTTCCGGATCCAGGTCGGTCTCAAGCACCAAGTCATAAGGACCGGGGATCGTGCAGGGCGGGGCACCGCCGTTGACCTGGCAACTCTGATCCATCACCCCGCCGGTCATCCCCACGAAGGGAATCGCAATGCGGCTAACCGGTACCCCCCCGGCCCCCCAGGAGGGAGAATTGGAGTCGTAGGTGCCGGCCGGCGGATAGCCGGCGGAGTGGATTTCGCGGGTGAGCTGCTCGATGCCGATGCGCCCGCTCTGCAAGGCGTCCAGCACTTGCTGTTCGGCGCGGTAGCGTTTCTGGGCGGTATCGAGCAAAAGAAAGACGGACCCGGTGACAATCAAGAAGATCACCAGCACCAGCAGCAACTCCAGCAGCGAGAAACCGGATTGAGAGGTATGTCCACGCATTGGTGTCACTCCCCCTCCTAGCGGCCCACAATCGTCACCAGGTTGGTGATCACGAAACCCTCGCCCGGCTGCCCGCGGCGGGCACCGACAATGAAAACTTTTCGTACCGGGACACCGTTGTCGTGCATGGTCACCACGTGCCAGCGCAGCTCGATCCGCTGCGTGGTGCCGGCGGTGGGGTTCCAAATCCACTGCTTGACCACTCGATAACCCCCGGGACAGGCGGCCGCGGGCTGGGTGAAGTCCAACTGCTGGTTGGCGGGGGCGTCCAGCGGGCAGCCGTCTTGGGTGTTCACCGTGCCGGCGACCACTTGACCCAGGGCGATGACAGCGCCCTCATCGTCGCAGAAAGAGTACTGACCGGCGGGAGGCAACGCGCCCCCGATGCAGTTCGCCCCCTGGGCGTCGAGGTCCTGGCGCGCCATCTGCTCGAGGAGGCGTTGGGCGGCGATCAGGGCGGTGGAGTCATTGCGGTTGCGGAAGTTGGTGCGGATGGCTGCCGGGACCAGCTCCGCCACCGCCACAATCCCCACCAGCAGCACGACGATGGCGATCAGCAGTTCGATCAGGGTAAAGCCCGCCTGCCCCGCAGCCCCGCGGCGAGTGGAAGACGATGTGGCACGCATAAGCTAAGCTCCTTCTTCAGGACGGCGTCCAGGCGTTCCCCGCCCAGAACCAAACCCGGACGCGCCCGGCGGGGGTGACGCCGATCAGCCAGCTATCGAAATTCGGGGGATCGTTCGGGTCGCCGCGAACAAAAGCGATGAGCTGGACTTGCGGGGCCAACTGCCAGTTCCCGCCCCCCGCGTCCACCACCACCGTGCCGCGCGGGGAGAAGCTGACGCTGTAGGCCGGATTCAGCGGCACCGCCACGTTGGTGTAGTCCGCCGGGAGAGTGGCCAGGGTGTTCGCCGGCGGCAGGGTGGGGACGTTGTTTTGCCAGAAAGTGGCTTGGCTAGACACCATCACCCGGGGCTCGAGGGCGTCGAGTATGCCGTTGCCATTCATATCGATTCCGTAGCGGGCTCCCTCGTTCCCGGCCGGGGGCAGAAAGGCGGTGGCCACCCGGCGGTTGCGGTTGACCGCCTCGTAGCGCGTGCGCAAGATGATGTTGGCCACGTTGCGGGCGGAGGATTCCAACTGGTAGCGCCGGATGGCGCGGACCAGGTTCGGGGCAGCGATGCTCGCCAGCACAAGAAAGACGACCACCGCCACCAGAATCTCCACCAAGCTGAAGCCCGCCTGCCGCGAGGGTACGGCGGGCAGGCTGGGCTGCGTTTGCCGCATCCGTTTCATGGTTGAATCTCGTCGGCCCACGGTTTGACCATCGACGCCACTTTGGCGGAGGGGGCTGCGGATGTCAATGGAACGAGCGTACTAGCAGTACCAGACTGGAGTACCAGGAGAGTGAACGGGGCTTATTTATTTTGGTAGCGCCACCGGGAATCGAACCCGGATCTGCAGCTTGAAAGACTGCCGTGCTGGCCGTTGCACCATGGCGCCCCGGGCAGCCGCTATTATGGAGGAGAACGCCAGCCAGCGTCAATTTCGGGCGGGTAAGAATTGCCCGCCGGCGGGGAAGGCCCCAAACGAAACGCGCCCCTACAGCACCACCACGAGTTCCGTTTTCGGTTTTCGAATTTCGCTCTCTCGGTTAGAGGCCTTTGGCTTCTTGGTATTCTTCGAGCCAGGCCATTTGGATGGCTTCCAGCTTGGCCTCGTTGGAGGCCTTGGGGTCGTCGCCGAAGCCCTCCAATTCGGTGACCCACTTGTGCAGCTGGGTGAAGCGGACGGTGAGCGGGTCGGTATTGGGGAACTTTTCCACCAGCGCCAAGGCGATGTCTTCGACGCTGTCCCAGGTCAACTCACCCGGCATGCTTCTCTCCTCGTTGTAGTTCAGCCCCCGAGCTTCGGCCCGTGGGGCCCGGGGGCGTCCCTCGTCTTCGCTCGGGGCAAGGAAGCCGCTGGGCTGATCTATAAGGTGTCCACCCCCGGCTTCGGCTCGCCGGAACCACTTAGTCCTCCTTTTTGCTGCTGCTGACTAGGGCGGACTCGCTGCCTTCACTGACGTAGTTGCGGTTCCAGGCGGGGATTTCCACCACCACCTCGCCCGGCTTCTCGATGATCACCTGGCAGCCCAGGCGGGAATTCAGTTGCAGGTCGGCGGCCATATCCAGGCGGTCGAGCTCGTCATCCTGCGCTTCGGAGAGCAATTCCTGGCCCTGCTTCACCCATACGTGGCAGGTGGTGCAGGCGCAGTTGCCCCCGCAGGCGTGTTCGAGGTGGATGCCGTGGTTCAAGGCGATGTCCAGGAAGGAGCCCGGCTTGCCGTGCTCCTTGTAGGGCATCGCGTCCAGGTCCACCTCGACCGTCTTG
>JBHHYS010000135.1:0-5058 GCA_046757645.1 Terriglobia bacterium
CGCGCCGAGCCCCCAGCCTGCCCCGCGCTGTTCAGCGGGGGCCCCTGCCTGGGGGGACTCTGAGCGCCTACTGTCGCAGGCGCCCCACCAACCACAAGAGCAGCGAGACTATCCCACTCAGCAGCAGACAGCTGACCACATGGTAGAAGGTGAAATGGTCGCGCTTGATGACAATGTCGCCCGGCAGCCGCCCCAACCGTCCCGGGAGCTTCGGCCCCAGGGTCAGCAGCACCCCCGCCACTACCAGCACCAGCCCGAAGATCAACAGCAGCTTGCCCAGCTCGCGGAGCGGCCCGCCCAGAGCCGGGCCAAAGGGCTCGAACGCGATAGCGGTATTCTAGTGCGGCGGCAGTCTGGGGAGCAAACCACACCCACGGCGCACGGCTCGCTTTGCTCTTGACAGCCGGCTCGCCTGGCCGTACCTTGCGCTTTCGGCTCATGCGCGCGCCCACACTCTTCCACACACGCTCCACTTCCACCAGCGGCCCCCGACGGAAAGAAATCCTCTTTTGAATCCCGCGCTGAGCTCAGCGATGGCCGGCATAACCATCCGAGTGTTTGCCTCTCATCCGGTCGCCGCCGCCCAATACGTTCAGCTGCTGGTGGCCCAAAGTGACTTCCGGGTGGTAACCGAGGAAAACCGTTTCCACGTGGGTGTGTTCGACAGCGAGTCAGCCTCGGTGGAGGCCACCCTAACTCTGGCGCGGCTCAAGTTCCCCGCCATGCGACCTCTGCTGCTGTCGTTTCCCTGCGACGATAACGAGTGTTTGCGGTGGCTGTTCCGGGGGGTGTGGGGATTGGTGGGCTTTGACGGCTACGAAGAAGAGTTGCCCCGGGCAGTGCGGCAGTTGGCCGAGGGGCATCTGTGGTTCCCCGCCCCGATTGTGATGCGCTGGATGCGCATCGATTCCGCGCGTCGGGCCTCAGCCTTGCGCTTGGCCCTAACCCCCCGGGAGCGCGAGGTGATGGAATTCCTCCTGCGCCGATTCTCGAACAAAGAGATCGCCGACATCCTGGGCATCACCGAGCGCACCATCAAGTTTCACGTCGGCAATATTCTCAGCAAGCTCCAGGTGAGCTCCCGCCAGGAACTAGCCGCCCGCTGGGTGCCCCACTTCGGCCTGACCTAACCCTCCCCACTGCCTTGCCTGGTTTTCACTGTCCTGCCTGTACTTTTCCTGCCCACTGGGTACAGGTGCCGGAGTCCGCCCCGCCAGGGTAGACGATGCCCAGGTCGGCACTAACCCAATGCCTTTGAGGTCTTGAAGAGTCTCCGCGGGGAAAGGTGCCTTCCTTCTTGCTGGCCTGGGATAGGAAGTACAGGAACTCCTGAGAAATGTGCCGGTAGTAGAGCCCTACCTGGAAGGAAACCGGGGAGGCTTACCACGGCCGGTGAAAAGAGAGAGAGCATCCGACGCACCCAGCCGGCAAATGCCTGCCTAAGTTCGAAGGTCACACGCACAGCCAGGGTAGAGCGAGAAAGCGCGGATAAGGGTAGGTCGGACTTGAAGTGGCTTCCCCCGCCGTACTAGAGCAGTTCTCGGGTGGGGAAGAAGTAGCTGATTTCGAAGCCGGCGGTCTCGGGGCTGTCCGAGCCGTGGACGCAGTTGTTCTGGATGCTGGTACCGAACTCCTTGCGAATCGTGCCCGGGGCAGCCTGGGCAGGGTCGGTGGCGCCCATCACCGTGCGCCAGCCGGCGATGGCGTTCTCCCCTTCGAGCACCAGCAGCACCACCCTTCCCGAGCTCATAAAGTCGGTCAGCGGTTCGAAGAAGGGTTTGCCGCGGTGCACAGCATAGAAGCCTTCAGCTTCCGCTTTCGTCATCCGCAGCGACCTCACGGTGACAATCCTGAACCCAGCCTCGTGAATGCGATTGAGGATTTCCCCCAGCAGGCGCCGCTCCATGGCGTCCGGCTTCACAATCGCCAGCGTGCGCTCCACCGCCAACCCTAACTCCTTTGCTTCCTCTGCTTCTTCTTCCCCAAGACGGCGGCGACGGTGGCGCCGATCTCCGCCGGGCTCTCGGCTACGGTGATGCCCGCGCGGCGCAAGGCGGCCATCTTTTCCCTTGCCGTTCCGGTGCCGCCGGCGATGATGGCACCGGCGTGGCCCATACGCCGCCCCGGCGGAGCCGTGCGTCCGGCCACAAACCCAACCACCGGCTTGCGCACATGTTTCTTGACGAACACCGCGGCCTGCTCTTCCGCGGTGCCGCCGATCTCCCCGATGAGCACGATGGCGCGGGTGGCCAAGTCGTGGTTGAACAGGCGGATGGCGTCCACGAAGCTGGTGCCGATGATGGGGTCGCCGCCGATGCCGATGCAAGTGGATTGGCCCAGGCCAAGCGCCGTCAGTTGCGCCACCGCTTCGTAGGTCAGCGTCCCCGAGCGCGACACCACTCCCACCGGCCCGCGTCGGTGGATGAACCCCGGCATGATCCCGATCTTCGCCTGCCCCGGCGAGATGATGCCCGGGCAGTTCGGCCCGATCAGCCGCGTGCCCCGCGTCGCCAAGTAGGCGTTGACCCGCACCATATCCAGCGTGGGGATGCCTTCGGTGATGCACACCACCAGGGGGAGGCCAGCATCGGCGGCTTCCATCAACGCATCGGCGGCAAACGCGGGCGGCACGAAGACCACCGAGGCGTTGGCGCGGGTTTGGCGCACCGCCTGCTCCACGGTGTCGAACACCGGCACGCCCAGGTGCTTCGAGCCGCCCTTGCCGGGCGTTACCCCGGCGACGATTTTGGTGCCGTAAGCGAGCATCTGCTCGGTGTGGAAGCTGCCTTCGCGCCCGGTGATGCCTTGCACCACCACCCGCGTGTGTTTGTCCACCAGTATGCTCATCTCGAGACGCTATGAAGATCCGCGAATCTGCTGACGAATGAGCTCTTTGACAACCTCGGGCTCTGGAATTCCTTGAAATACAACTTCGGCTCCAGCACGCCCGGCTGAGCTTAGCTCAACCGACCCGATTCCGAAGATGCGCTGAAAAATCCCCTGGGTAAGCCGAATGTCCCGAATATGCTTGAGCTCGATCTCCGAGACCTTTCGGCTGATGAGACCACGTCTAGCAATGGCTCTTTCTGTTGTAACAATGTAACGCTGAGAGATTCTCATCAGCCAGATCCCGATAGGAAATACCACGGTGACAAGAAGCCAAACTAGCCCAAACGACCTAGCTTCAGGAGCGAAAAGGAGCATCACGCCTAGCAGAAAGAAGAAGGCAGTGCCGATCCACGCTGCTAGGAAGTCAGACCAAGCGCGGGTGCCTTCCCACAGGACGCGCTCCTCTGAACTAAGCTTCGTCATGGTCCCAACCGCCCTTCCGTCTTTGCCAAAGTAACCACTCTCTCCGCCGCGTCCTTCATGTTTTTCGCCACGGTGAAGTTCAGGCCGGAGTGGCGCAGAATCGCGCGGCCCTGCTCGACGTTGGTGCCTTCCATACGCACCACGATGGGGATTTTGACTCGCAGCTCGCGCGCGGCTTCCACCACGCCCGTGGCCAAGCGGTCGCAGCGGAGGATGCCGCCGAAAATGTTGATCAGCACCGCCTTGACGCTGGGGTCGCGGACGAGAATCTTGAAGGCGTGGGTGACTTGTTCGGCGCTCGCCCCGCCCCCTACGTCCAGGAAGTTGGCGGGCTGGCCGCCGGCGAGCTGAATGATGTCCATGGTGGCCATCGCCAGTCCGGCGCCGTTCACCATGCAACCTACCGTGCCGTCGAGCTTGATGTAGTTGAGGCTGTAGCGCGAGGCTTCGATTTCGAGCGGCTCTTCTTCGTCGAGGTCGCGCCAGGCGTGCAGCTCTTGGTGGCGGAAGAGGGCGTTGTCGTCGAAGACCAGCTTGGCGTCGAGCGCCACCAGGCGCTTGTCCCGGGTGACCACGCAGGGGTTGATCTCTGCCAGCGAGGCGTCGGTCTCAACAAAGACCCGGTAGAGGCTCGCCAGCAGCTTGCCCGCCTGCCGGATGAGGTCGCCGGCGAGTCCCAGGCCAAAGGCGAGTTGGCGCGCCTGGAAAGGTTCAAGACCTGTCAAGGGATCGATTGTCGCTTTCAGGATGGCGTCCGGCTGTTCCCGGGCCACTACTTCGATGTCCATCCGGCCGGCCGCCGAGGCCATCGCCACCACGCGCGCCAAGGCACGGTCGATCACCAAGCCGAGGTAGAGCTCGCGCGCGATGGGCAGGGTTTCCTCCACCAGCACCCGCCGCACGAGGCGCCCTGCGGAGCCGGTCTGCGGGGTCACCAGGGGCCTGCCCAGTAGCTCGCGGGCTTGCTGCTCGGCCTCCTCGGGCGTGGCCGCCTTGCGGATGCCCCCACCTTTGCCGCGCCCCCCAGCGTGAATCTGTGCCTTGACCACTACTTCCCCGCCCAGACGAGCGGCCACGGCCCGCGCCACTTCCGCGCCCGAGGCGACCTCCCCGCGGGGCACCGGCACGCCGTAGTGAGCAAAAATTTGCTTGGCTTGATACTCGTGTATCTTCATGGCGCGGAGACGCCACTCCCGCAGCTTCGGGAGGATGCTTCGCAGCCCGCCGCCCGGGGCTGCCTGGCTGCGGTGTCCCCCGCAGTTGCTCGGAAAGTCGCGGCGGCACTAGAATGTCCGCGGGGCCGCCTACTGAAACGGCGCAGTATATGGAACCCTCGGAGCGAAATCAAGGAGCGAGCGCAGTGCTGGGTGCGACTCTCCGCCAACTGCTCGACGCCCGCCGGCTCAGCCGCGCCGGCGCCCGGGCGGCGATGCAAACCATCCTGCGCGGCGAAGCCACCGACGCCCAGATGGGGGCGCTGCTGACCGCGTTACGGCTGCGCGGCGAAACCGTGGAGGAGTTGGTGGGCTTCGCCGAAGCCATGCGGCTCCACGCCCGGCCCATCTTTTCCTCCGGCCAACGGCCCCCGGGACCTCTGGTGGACACCTGCGGGACGGGAGGCGATGGGGCCGGCACCTTCAACGTCTCCACCGCCGCGGCCTTCGTCGCCGCCGCTGCCGGCGCCTGGGTGGCCAAGCACGGCAACCGCTCCATCTCCAGCCGCTGCGGCAGCGCCGACGTGCTGGA
>JBHHYS010000136.1:0-5018 GCA_046757645.1 Terriglobia bacterium
CCTAGCAACATCCTTACCGTTGCATCGGGGGCACTCGACACCTTTCGGCCAGCGCAGGCGGCGCAGGAACTCCCGACACCGTTTCTCAGTCGAAAACAGATGGGTGATTTCAACTAGCGTCATATGGCACCTCGAAAGAGAAAGAAAAAGGGCAAGCGGGAAAAGCCCCTGATTGAGCGGATACCCACCCGCAAGCTGCTGGCGTCCATCCGCAAGGATATTCGCCGCACACTGCGGGCCGCTTCCGGCAAGCCCAAGAAGAAATGAGCATTATGTTCATACACCCACACGATACCACAAGAGATTACTTTTGTCAAGTAAATAATCACGTTGCGGAAATTGCGGTTTGTGCGGTTTGCGGGTGCGGAGCACCTGTTCCGGACTGGGACGGGGGGATGCCAACCTGGATAAGGCATATCGGAAGCTAGTTTTCGCAGGACTGTGGTTAACTCATTGAAAGCAAAACTAAAATAAACAGCCGCAGAAACCGCCCGTTCGATTTCACTCAGGACGGTTTTTGCGCTGTAATGGGTTGAAAACAAGAGAGTAAAAATTTTCTTCCGCAGAAACCGCAAAAACCGTAGAAACCGTAGACTTGGCGAGGCGAGGGTGCTAGGGAGGTGGTGGAGTTGAGAGGCGAGGTGCAGGGCAGGGTGGCAGATGGGGCAGGAGGAAAATTGAAAGCCGAAAATCGAAAACCGGAAGAGCGAAACTCGAAAAGCGGGGGGAGTCGCCAAGTAAGTAGTTGCGAATGAGCAAGATGAGCGAGAATTGGGGGAATCTCGCCTGCTAGGAGGTTTGGAATGAAAGAGATGAGTGAAACCCCGGCGGGGTAGAAGCAAGCGTCATGGGCGAAGTGATTGAAAAAGAAGGGGATGAAAGGGAATCCAGGTTGAATATTCGCGAAGAAAAGCGCTGCGTGTATGTCTTTCCTGAGGGGCGGCGGTGTAAACAGCGGCGGTGGCGGGGGAAGGAATGGTGCTTCCAGCACGATCCGGAGGCGGGGGAGTTACGCAGGTACGCAGGGCGGCCGGCGAAGGGCATGCGGATGACGAGCGCGAGGGAGGTGCACGAGCTGCTGGTGCGGACGCTGGAGGAATTGCGGGGCCAGAGGATTTCTCCGGGGCAGGCGTATGCGGCAGGCTACCTGGCACAGCTAGTGTTGAGAAACCTGGGAGCCGTGAAGGAAGAATTGGAAGAGGCGGAGTTGAACGAGGGCGGTTACGGTGGTTTGCTGAAATTGCTTGAGGCGTTACCGGAGTCGGAGAAATAGTTTGAGAGCCATTGGCGAGGTGCGGAAGGACACTGACCTCAGCGGCGAAAGCCGGAGATTAAGAGGGAGGGGAATCATCAGGCCTGAAGGCCTGACCCGCCAACGCAGGAAGCAGAGTTTGGGAGGGCCGAGTGTTTCGGAGGGAAGCGAAATGGACAGGGTAGGAAGGGGCGTGGTAAGGTAGCGGCCCTGCCAAGCAGCAAAGAAAGCAAAAGCATACACCGCAGAGGCGCGGAGAACGCAGAGGAAAAAAGCAGATCCCTCGCCCCGAATGCCTGCTCTGGCTGGCTTTCGGGGCTCGGGATGACGGAGGGAGGCAAATAGATGAAAGCGATTACTTTTTCGAAGCACGGTGGCCCGGAGGTGCTGCGCTACAGGGAGGTCCCCGAGCCGAAGATTGGGCCCGGCGAGGTGCTGGTGCGGGTGCGCGCCTGCGCGCTCAACCACCTCGACCTCTGGGTGCGCAACGGCTTGCCCGGCGTACAGATTCCCCTGCCGCACATTCCGGGCAGCGACATTGCGGGTGAGGTGGCGCGGGCGGGCGAGGGGGTGAGCCGCGTCAAGGTGGGCCAGAAGGTGGTGCTGGCCCCGGGGATGAGCTGCAACACCTGCGACACCTGCCTGGCCGGCCAGGACAACCTCTGCCGGCGGTACACGCTTTTTGGCTACATGGTGGACGGGGGCTGCGCCGAGTACGTGCGTGCCCCCGAGGTGAATGCACTGCCGATGCCCGCGGCCCTGGGTTTCGAGGAGGCCGCCGCGGTGCCCTTGGTGTTTCTTACCGCCTGGCACATGCTGATTACCCGGGCGCAGCTCAAGCCGGGCGAAGAGGTGCTGGTAGTGGGTGCCGGCAGCGGCGTGGGCAGTGCGGCGATTCAGATTGCCAAGCTGCACGGCGTCCGTGTGCTGGCCACGGCGGGCACGGACGCCAAGCTGAAACAGGCCAAGGAGCTGGGGGCCGACGAACTCATCAACCACCGCAAAGAGGAGATCGCTGAGGAGGTCAAGAAGCGCACGAATCGTCGCGGGGTGGACGTGGTGTTCGAGCACGTGGGCAAGGCCACCTGGGAGAAAAGCCTCGCCAGCCTGGCGCCGCGCGGGCGGCTGGTGACCTGCGGGGCCACCACCGGGGGCGAGGTGCGGCTCGACATCCGGTTCCTGTTTACCCGCCAGTGGTCGCTTCTGGGGAGCTACATGGGGACCCGGGGTGAGTTGCACACGGTGCTGAAGCTGGTGGAGCGGGGAAAGTTGCGCCCGGTGGTGGATCGCGTCTTCCCGCTGGCGGAAGCCGCCAACGCCCATGCGCATCTGGAGAATCGTGAACAGTTCGGCAAAGTGGTGTTGAGGGTATAAGAAAGAGCAAGACTCACCGCAGCCCGCCCCGGCCTGCGCCGGTAGCGGGCCGGGGAGGCGCAGAGGGCACAGAGGAAGGGGACGCAGAGGAGACAGACCGCTCGACCCGTTCGGCGAGCGCAGGGCAAGCTTCGCTCGGGGCCGGGGAGGCGAAGAAAGGCGAAGCCGCGCCGGTGATTGCGAGGGGCAGAAGCTTGTGGGAGAATAACCGCATGGGCGACACCAAAGCCAGGCTGGCAGGGCCGCGGGGGGGCGAGTCAGGCGGGGAGGGGATTCTCCTCACCCAGCTTGACAAAGCGGTGAATTGGGCGCGCAAGTCCTCGCTGTGGCCGATGAGCTTCGGGCTGGCCTGCTGCGCCATCGAGATGATGTCAATGAGCGCTGCGCGCTTCGACATCGCCCGCTTCGGCGCCGAGGTCTTTCGCGGCTCGCCCCGGCAGTCCGACCTGATGATTGTCGCCGGGCGGGTCTCGCAGAAGATGGCTCCGGTGATCCGCCGGCTCTACGACCAGATGCCTGAGCCCAAGTGGGTGATTTCCATGGGGGCGTGCGCCACCTCCGGCGGCGTCTTCAACAACTACGCCCTGGTGCAAGGCGTCAACCAGATTATTCCCGTGGATGTGTACGTGCCCGGCTGCCCGCCGCGGCCCGAGTCGCTCATCTACTCGATTATGATGCTGCAGAAAAAAATCGAGCAGGAACGCGGCAGCTTCAAGCGCGCCCTGAACCTGGGGTAGGCCTCCCGCACAGCCGCGTCTGACACGTCCCCTCAAAGAAAGATAGTCCAGCCCCCGGGCTTCCCCGGCCCGCTGGCGCGAGCGGGGGCGGGCTGCTCGTGCGGAGAATCTCCGTGGCGGAAGCCCTTCGGCAAGCTCCCTTCGACCCCGAAACTTCGGGGCTCAGGGCAAGCAGGATGGGCCACTGGGCTGAACCGGTTACGGGACTTGAGTGGAATGGCGGGGGAAAAGCTTAGGTCTTCGAGCGACGCCGGGTCCGGCGGGTTTTGCTGCCCTTCTTCGCTTTCCGGGGCGGCTGCTCCTCGGTGATTTCTAGTACCACCATCGAGGTGACGAATTTCTTGGTACCGTGCTCGATGAAATCAATCGACGTGCGTTCCTCATCCGACGCTAGGATGGTGCCCACGCCGTACTGCTCGTGCTTGACCTGCAGGCCCTCTTCATAAGCGCTCGCCACAAAACCTCCTTGGAACAATCTCCACTATATCACAATATTAGATGCGCCGGGGTGCGGCCGGGGCAGGACGATAAGTGATTTCGATTCCGCTAGTTAGAGGGGTGGTAAAAGGGCAACTCGGTGACTTCCGCCGTGCCCCCGCCTTCGACCTGCAGCCGGGTTCCCGGCTCCAGGTGTTCGCGGCGCACGTAGCCCAAGGCGATGGGGCGGCCCAGAGTGGGCGATTCCACCGCGGTGGTGATGCGCCCCACCTCTTTGCCGTCACTGATGAGCTTGCTGCCCGCGGCGGGCAACTTCTTCCCGCTCAGGGTGAACCCGGTCAGCTTGCGGTTGACGTGCCCGCGGGCGCGAATCCGCTCGATGATTTCCTGGCCAAGGTAGCAGCCCTTGGTGTAGCTGATGGCGCGCGCTTCCAGGCCCGCTTCGGGCGGCAGGGTGTTCTCGTCCATATCCACCCCGTACCAGGGAATTCCCCCTTCGGTGCGCAGGATGTTCAGCGCCGCCCGCCCCACCGGCTTCCAGGGAACAATCTTTTGCTGCGCGGCGAGCGCCCCCCAGAGGTTCTGGGCGTACTCGACCACAAAGATCAGCCGGTAGCCTTCCTCGCCCGTCTCGCTCAGGCGCACCACGTGCACCGGCGCTCCGCCCAGCTCCACCCAGGTGTGGTTGAGTTCCTTCCCGGGCAACGTCACGGCGCCCGCCGCCCGCAGCAGTCTGCCTGCCGCTGGCCCTTCGACGCTGAGCGCCGCCAGTTGCTCGCTTTGGTCGGCGAGTTCGACCTCGTCCGCGACGATGTGTTTCTCCAGGATTTCCCGCAGAGGCTCCTTGCGCCACCACTCGGTTTCCAGCAACAGGTGGTCGGCCATCACCAAAAGGTAAAAGTCGGCGATGATGTGCCCCTGCGCGGTCAACTGGGTGGCATAACAGCCTTCCCCGGTTGTGAGCCCCTTGACCTCGTTCGAGATCATCCTGTGCAGGTAGCTGGCGGCGTCAGGGCCGGCCGCGGTCAGATGGGCGCGATCGCTGCGGTCAATCATGCCCGCGCTTTCGCGCACCGCGCGGCACTCCGCGCCCACCCCCTCGAACCGCTCCGGCAGCACACAGCCGCGAACCGTGGCGAACTGGGCGCCGAGCGACCGGTAAGTGGCCTCGAAGGGCGACCGACGCTCTCCGCTCAAATGGATTCTCCTCTCCCCTC
>JBHHYS010000137.1:0-5008 GCA_046757645.1 Terriglobia bacterium
GCAAAATCCGCAAAAACCGCAGAAACCGTAGACAGGAAGGGAGGCAGTTGGGCAAGGTGAAGAGCCAGGTACGGGGGAAGCGAGGCCACGGCAGGAGACGATGGCAGGACGCAAAATCGAAAAACCGCTCGACTTCGCTCGCGACAAGCTAATCTCGAAACTCAGGTTGGAGAGCGAGGAATGTTACGTGCTAAGTATTTTGTTATCAGTAGAGCCAGTGAGATTTAGTGAGGAATGTCACTGGATAAGTCTTTAAGAATGAATTAGATGACTGTGACACCCGGGGAGTAGGGCAGAAGGAATGACCCAAGTAGTTGAAAATAAAGTACCTGAACGGCGAGAAGGGGTGATGGTTACGCGAGGACCGGATGGCTCCAAGAAGCGCGCGGCACTGGCTGGCGGAGCGGAAACTGCGTGGCTGGCTTTGTCTGACGCCGGGCGAAAGAGCGCCGGCTGTGCTGGCTTGCGGCGGACTTCATCTTGGCGGGTGAGGCGCGCGATGCGCTTACTGCTCGGCGTAGAGGTCGCGGTAGAAGCGGTAGTTGCGCAGCACTTTGTAGACGAACTCCCGCGTCTGGGTAACGGGGATGCTCTCCACAAACTCGGCGGGCTCGGGGTAGGCCCCTTGCGCGGCCCACTCGCTGACCCGCGTGCCTCCGCCGTTGTAGGCCGCCACGGCCTTTTCCAGGTTCCCCCCAAAGCGCCGCAGAAGCTGCGCCAAGTAGCCCGTCCCCAGGCGGATGTTGAACGCCGAGTCAAGGATGCGGCTCTGCGCCAGCCGCCGCCTCCGGGCCAGATACCGCGCCGTGCCCGGCATCAACTGCATCAGACCCAGCGCCCCCGCGGAGGAAACCGCCTGCGCTTCGAAGCGCGACTCCTGCCGGATGAGCGCCGCCACCAGATAGGGGTCAAGCCGCTGCCGGCGCGCCTCGCGCTCAATCGCCTCCCAGTAGGGCCGTGGGAAGAGAATCTCCCAGGCGGCGCGGGGCAGCTCCTCCAAGCGGTAATGCCAGTAGGCGGGATAGGCGCGGCGCACGGTTTCCGTCGCCCGGGCGTATTGCTGCTGGGCCAGCGCAATCCGCGCTTGCACCAGTCGGATCTCCGGGTGCGGCTGTTGCTGCACCGCCGCCTCCAGTTCCCCGCTCGCCAGTTCCCACAAGCCCAGGCGCTCAAAGACCGCCGCCTTTTCTACCTGAGCGCGCACTGCCGGCGACAAGGTGAGTGTCGGGGGTGGCAGGGGAGGCTTGGAGAGTTTTTCAAGCCAGGCTGGAAAAACCACCCCGTTGCCCGCCGGTGCCCCGCGCCAGTGCCGCTCGAGACCCTCCGCCTGCTGCGCCCAATAGTCCCGCGGCGCCCACTCCCGCAGCACCGCCAGCAGGCGTTGGGCGAGCAGCTCATCCCCGGCCGCGGTGGCAAGCCGCGCTCGCCAGTAGAGCGCGCGCGGCACGAAAATCGACTCGGGAAACCGCTCCAAGTGTTCTTCCATCAGCGCTGCAGCCGCCGCTGTTTCCCCGTCCCGGTAGGCGAGCCAAGCCAGCTTCCAGTGGGCTTGCGCGGCCGCCTCGCCGCGGGGAAACGCCTCAACCAACCGGCGATAGTAGTCTCGCGCCCGCGGGATATCGCCCCGCGCCAGCGCCGTATTGGCCGCGGCCAGCAGCCCACCCTCGTACCATTCGCTCGCAGGAAAACGTGCCGCCAAGAATGCGAGGTCGGCATCCACCTCGGGGCTGGGCCCGGCCCGCACCCCGCAGCGCACGCGGTAGGATCGAAACTCGCCCGCCAGCTCCGGAGGGACACTGCGGATGCGGGCCAACTCGGCGCAGGCCGCCCGGGCGGCGCCCAGAAGGTAAAGCGCCAGCGCCGCGCGCCCGCGGGCCTCCCTGCGTGTGGGTTCGCTGGCGCGCACGCTCAGGTCAACGTAGGCCGAGCGGGCGCCCCGGTAGGCCTGCTGCGCCCAAAGCTTCTCCGCCCGGGTGCGCCGCAGGGATTCATCCGGCGCGGGGTAGTCAGCCTTCAACTGGATCGAGCGCAGCCGCGCCAGCAACTCGTTGCTCGGCTCGGCCTCCGGGCTCAGAGGGAATTCGTAGTAGATACGGTGCAAAGTTTCGACGGCCGCCAGGACTTCACCCGCCGACTCTTGCGCCTGGGCGAGCGCCAGCAGCAGCGCGGGCCGCTCGCCTAACTCCGGCAGCTGCTTGAGCCACTGCACCGCCTCTTGCGCCCGGCCGCCACGCACCGCGAGGTTGGCCTTCAGCACGCGAGCCTCGTTGTCGAGTCGGCTCCCGGCAAAGGAGACTACTTCGAGGCCGCGCCGGGCCGCATCTAGGTCACCCATCTGAGCTTCGGTGCGCGCCAAATAGAGAGAGGCGTAGTCGCGCAGCCAGCGACTGGCACGCGCAGCCCGAAACCGGGCCCGGGCGGTGGGCCAACGCTTCTCCTCGAAGTCGGCCATCCCCAGAGCGAACTCCGCCTGAGCGCTCCACTCGCTCCGAGGGGTATCGGCAGCGAAGCGGGCCAAGCGGGCGTAGTTCTGCTCGGAGGGATTGGCGCGCAGCGCCTGCGCCAGCCTTGTCAACTCCGCGCCGGCATTGTCGCCGGCCGGAGCGCTGGCCAGCAACAAACTGACTGCCAGCCCCACCCACAAGCTCGCCAGCCCGCCCCAGCAGAGCAAGCGCCGGCGGCGGCAATCGCGAGCTTGAGCGAAGGGGGGCCCGACGAAACTAGCTCTAGGCTTGCCCGCCAAAGCTTTAGCGAAGGCCGGAGGTCGGCTGGGAGTAGGGGTAGTCGCCAAGGGCACTGGGGTCATTTTCCGCGAGCACGCGAACCAGCTCGGCATAGAGATAGTCAATGTTGTGGTCGGCAATCTTCGCGAAGCGCTTGTCGTAAAGAATCTTCGACTTGTCGATTTCGTCCTTGAAGCGCTGGTAGAGGTCTCTGTTCTGGCGGCCCTGGGTGACCTCCTCCTTGTTGTACATCATCAGCTCTTGCACCGTGACCTTGGCAAACCGCTTGGCCTTCCTGTGGAGTTGCTTCAGCTCATCGGGCAGCGAACTGATGTCCAGCCCGGCCGCCCGCGCTTCCTCCAATGCAGGCGGCTCAATGCTCTCCACCGGTACCGCAGCTTCTTCAACCGCAGCCGCCTGGCCCGGCGCCGCCGGGGGCGGAGTTTCTGCGGCAACAGGAGCTGCTGCTGCCGCTTCGCCGGCCACTTCCGCCGCATGAGCCGGTGCTTCCTCGGGCAGCGGAACCTCCACGGGCTTTGCCGCCGGAGCTTTAGCGTAGGCGGAAGTTTCCTTCCATTGCGCGGACACACCGACGAAACGCAGCACGGTCTCGATCGAAGCCGCCAGGGCCGCCCCGGCCGCCTGCATGTGCATCAGCGGGGGCAGGAGCTGGACGAAACGGTCGGCCGAGGTGTCCTTCCCAGCCGCCTTGAGCTCCTCTTTCACCCGCGCAAAGGAATCTTGCACCTCGCCCAGTTGACGCTCGACCCCGCCCAGCGCTTCGGAGAGCGCTCGCTGAACCGCTTGCTCCACGCCAGCCCGTTTCTTGCTCATTCGCTTCGCACCGTTGTTGCCGCTTCGCTCAATTTTCGAGAATTATCTGAGACAGGGGCAGAAGTGTCAAGCATGGGTTGCACCGGCGCGCCGCCGTGGTGGCGCCGCCGGGCCGGCTTTTGTGGATCGCCCCTGAAGGGGCGACACCCGCATTGTGCTGGCGAGTCGGCCTGCCCGCCGACCCGTCCGCCGAAGCTGTAGCGAAGTCGAGAGGTGCAGCGGAAGGGCGCCTTGCCGCAGCAGGGGACAAGCCCCTGCCCTACCTCGAATCAGACGCGGCAAACTCGCCGCCAGGGTAGGGCAAGGCCTTGCTCGCCCTGAGCCCCGAAGCTTCGGGGTCGAAGCGCGCCTGGGCGGGACCGACCGGAACACACCCAGCGTCGACCAGCCCGGAAGAGGCTGGGCAGCAGGGCCGAAGCCTCGGCACAGAGGGGCGCAGACGAAGCGTGCCTCTGGGGTGCAGCACTTCTGCGCCTCCCAGACAGGGATTTCAGGGATTTGGTGTAAGCTGGGGGCTTGCCTCCCGCCGACCCAAGTGCTAACCTAGGGGTGCCTAGTTTCAATGGGGGCGAAACGGTTTCGACGGAAGCCGGAGCACCCAGGAGGCATGCCGGGTTCCACGTGTCCGGAATCGCGTGGACAACAACATAACTGCCAACGAACAGCTGGCACTCGCTGCCTAATTAGGCAGCGCGTTCTCCGTCGGCAGCCCGTGGCCGACGACAGGGCGTCAACCTAGCGGGCTAGCTGCCGCGGCCGCCGCCTGAGGCCGTGGGAAGCGAAATCAATCAGGCTAGCGGCGACGGGTTCTTGCCCGTTCCTTACCGCCGCGGCGAAACTCAGCGAACGGGATACGCATGTAGGCTCCTGGTGGCAAGGCTTTTCGGACGCGGGTTCGACTCCCGCCGCCTCCAAAATTTTTGCTTGCAAAAATTTTGCCCCGAGCGTAGTCGAGGGGCATTCAAAGTCGTGTATTTCTGCTACTTGCTCCATTGTTCCGACGGCTCCTTGTACACGGGAATTACGGACAATCTCAACCGTCGGCTCAAAGAGCACAACCAAGGCAAAGCCGCCAACTACACCGCCAGTCGCCGCCCGGTCAGGCTTGTCTGGTCCGAGCCGCACGCCACACTAAGTTCTGCCCGCCGGCGTGAAGCGCAACTCAAGCGCTGGAGCCACCGCAAGAAAAAGCAGCTGGTCGCGGGTTTCCCTCGACCCGTTCGGCAAGCTCAGGGTCGCCCTGAGGGACTCGAAGGGCGACTTCGCTCGGGACAAGCGACTCCCGCCGCCTCCAATTTTTTGTGCTTCAACACAAAAAATTGCCCTGAGCCTGCCCCGCTTGTCCCGAGCGACGTCGAGGGAAGCGGGGCCAAGGGGCGCAGTCGAAGGGTGCCTCTGTGGTGAACTACTTCTGGGCCGTTGCGTCTCTCTGCCTTTCCGCCTCTCTGCCT
>JBHHYS010000138.1:0-4967 GCA_046757645.1 Terriglobia bacterium
TGCCGATGGTGTCGCAGAGCTTTTCGGCTTCGCTCATCACGTGGGTGGAGAAGATCACCGTCTTGCCGTGGGCGCGGCAGTCGCGGATGAAGCCGACGATGGTGCGGGCGGTCATCACGTCCAGACCGACGGTGGGCTCGTCGAAGATCATCACCGGCGGGTCGTGCACCAGGGTGCGGGCGATGGAGACTTTTTGCTTCATCCCGGTGGAGAGTTTGTCGCAGCGCCGATCGGCGAATTCGCCAATTTCCAGCATAGCGAAAAGCTCCTCAATGCGCCGGCGGAGGGCGGCGCGGTTCAGACCATTGAGTCGCCCGAAATATTCCACCGTCTCCCGCGCCGACAGCCGCGCGTAGAGGGCGGTGGCGGTGGAGAGAAAGCCCACGTTGGCTCGAACCTTCTCGGGCTGGCGGTTGATGTCGAAGCCCGCGACCTGCGCGGTGCCGTCGGTGGGTTGGAGGATCGTCGCCAGTATTCGCAGGGTGGTGGTCTTGCCGGCGCCGTTGGCCCCGAGCAGGCCGTAAATCTGGCCGGGCTGGCAGCAGAAGCTGATGTGGTCCACCGCGCGGATCGCGCCCCGCTTGCGGTCGCGGAAGATTTTCGTCAGTTCGTGCGCTTCAATCATTGCTCCCCTCAGGATGTACGAGAGAGGATACTATTTGTTGCAACGCAGGAGAGTCAAACCGAGCCTCACCGGGATGCTCGAGACGACTCCCGCCGCCGTCATTTTGAGCGAAGACTGCCCGCGGCCAGCAGGGGAAGAATCTCGGTTTGTTGGAGTCAGAAATCTGTGAGATTCTTCGTCGCCCGCGGCTCCTCAGAATGACATCTTCGGGGCTTTCTTCCCCAACTGGTTAGGGCTCTCCGGTTCCTTCCGGGGTTTCATCGAAGCTAAAAATCTCCTCGATGGGCTTGCCGAACAAGCGCGCCATCTTGAAGGCCAGCGGCAGGCTGGGGTCGTACTTGCCGGTCTCGACCGCGTTCACCGTTTGCCGGGAAACGCCCAGCCGCGTGGCCAGCTCGGCCTGGGACCAGTTGTATTCCGCGCGCAGAACCCGCAGCCGGTTTTTCATTCGTACCCCCTCCTCCCCATGGGCAGACCCGCATCGCTGGCCAGAGATAGGGCTAGAGCGGGTCTCGACCCAGCAGGAGCGTTTTGCCCCGGCCCCGGGGCAAAGCTCCAAGCGGACTAAGCTCTCCTCTCCTCCTAACTGCCTTCAGCAACCACCAAGCAGCCAGATTACTAGCCTCGTGGCTAGGATGAGTGGCGCGAACAGCAACGTCGCCGACATCGGCCCATCCTCGAAGCAGGCCTCTCTTGAGTAAAGCTAACCCGTCTATATGTCAAGGAGTATAAACTTACCATCGCCAATTGCTTACACGAAGTGGAGCACCGCAGCACTTCTCTTGACTTCTCCTTGCCGCTGGTGCCTTGTGCCGTCCCATGCGTCTGAGCCGGCGAGCGTTGGTTGTTCCGGCTGAGGGGTGCAATCTCAGTTGAGGTACAAAGATCCTCGGGGCTAAAGGTTGTTGACAGAAGTTCGGGGCCTCTGCTAATGTTGGAGGGTTTCGGGAAGGGCTAAACACCCCGCCCGTGGGCGGGGTGAATGTTTGTAGGACGCCCTGGGTCGGAGTCGCTCCGGCACCGGCGAAAGGGCGACGACAAGCTCCCGCTGAAGGCTCCGTGGGGCCGCACGGCCACCGAGGGAGCCGGAACCCGAAGAAGAGGAAAGGTTGTAGTTCAAGTGCCAACGTTTGCTCAACTCGTGCGCAAAGGGCGTGAGTCGGTGCCCACCAAGATGAAGTCGCCGGCGCTGCAGGGCTCGCCGCAGAAGCGAGGCGTGTGCGTGCAGGTGAAGACGATGACCCCGAAGAAGCCCAACTCGGCGCTGCGCAAAGTCGCGCGGGTGCGGCTGTCGAACGGCTGGGAGGTCACCACCTACATTCCCGGCATCGGGCACAACCTCCAGGAGCACTCGATCGTGATGATCCGGGGCGGCCGGGTGAAGGACTTGCCGGGGGTGCGCTACCACGTGATTCGGGGCGCGCTGGACACCCTGGGAGTGGACGGGCGCCGCCAGGGGCGCTCGAAGTACGGCGCCAAGCGGCCGAAAGCCGGGGCGTCCTAGGGGTTCCGCGATGCCGCGCAAGGGCAAAGTCGATCGCCGGGAGACGCCGCCGGATGCCGTTTTCGGCAGTCCGCTGGTGCAGAAGTTCATCAACGCGATGATGTGGGACGGCAAGAAGTCGACCGCGGCCCGCATTTTCTACGGCTCGATGGAGTTGATTCGCCAACGCACGAACGACGACCCGCTCAAGACCTTCCAGCGGGCGGTGGAGAACTGCAAGCCGCTGCTGGAGGTGAAGACGCGCCGGGTGGGCGGGGCCAACTACCAGATCCCCATCGAGGTCAACCTGAGCCGGCGGCAGTCGCTGGCCATCCGCTGGCTGCGCGACTATGCGCGGAACCGCGCGGGAAAGTCGATGGTGGAGAAGTTGGCGGGCGAGCTGGTGGACGCCGCCCAGAATCGCGGCGGTGCCTTCAAGAAGAAGGAAGACACGCACCGCATGGCCGAGGCCAACAAGGCCTTTGCCCACTACCGTTGGTAAGGGTTTGCGCCCCGAGGGGCGCCCGAGTGGTTCGACCGGTTGTCACGCCCCTGCCGAGCGGGGGCGCGGCGCCCAGCATCCCGATCAGTCGGGATGGCGAGGCCGGAGCCGGTGTGGAAGAGGAACAGAGAAGCTAATGGCGCGGGTAGTCGTGCTGGAAAAACTACGCAACATCGGAATTATGGCGCACATCGACGCCGGGAAGACCACTACGACCGAGCGCATCCTCTACTACACCGGCATGACCCGAAGGCTGGGCGAGGTGGACGACGGCACCACGGTGATGGATTATATGGATCAGGAGCGCGAGCGGGGCATCACCATCACCTCGGCCGCCACCACCTGCTTCTGGAACCGCCTGAACGATAAGTACCGCATCAATATCATCGACACCCCCGGACATGTGGACTTCACCGTGGAGGTGGAGCGCTCCCTGCGGGTGCTCGACGGCGCCGTGGCGATTTTCGACGCGGTGGCCGGGGTGCAGCCCCAGAGCGAAACCGTCTGGCGGCAGGCCGACCGCTACGGGGTGCCCCGGGTCGCCTTCGTGAATAAGATGGACCGGGTGGGCGCCGACTTTGACCATTGTATCCGCTCCATCCGCTCCCGCCTCACCGTCGACCCCGCCCCGATTCAGTTCCCCCTCGGAAAAGAAGACAGCTTCATTGGCGTGATTGATTTCATCGAGAACCGCGCCGGGATTTGGAAGGATGAAACCCTCGGGGCCCAGTTTGAGACCTTCCCGGTGAGCCAGCTCTTCGACGAAAGCTTCCAGGCCACCCGCCCCGGCCTGCCCCCCGCGCTCAAAGCCAGCGGGATCACTAAGGAGTTCATCCGCGAGCACCGCGACAAGGCGGTGGCGTACATCGCCGAGCACGACGAGGCTCTGTTCGATAAGTATTCCCACAATCAGCCCATGAGCCCAGCGGAGCTCCGCCGCGGCTTGCGCCGCGCCACCATCGCCCTCAAGCTGGTGCCGGTGCTCTGCGGCGCCGCCTTCAAGAACAAGGGTGTGCAACCCTTGCTCGACGCCATCGTGGACTATCTCCCCAGCCCGCTCGATATTCCCCCCATCCAGGGCACCACGGCCGATGGCGAGGAGCTCCTCGAACGCCGCCCTGCCGATGACGAGCCCTTCGCGGCCCTGGCTTTCAAGATTATGACCGACCCCTACGTCGGCCATTTGACCTTCTTCCGGGTCTACTCCGGCGAGTTGCGCGCCGGCTCCTACGTTTTCAACGCCCCCAAGGGGCAGCGGGAGCGCATCGGACGCCTGCTGCGCATGCACGCCAATCAGCGGGAAGAGGTTCGGGAAACCTACGCCGGCGATATCGTTGCCGCCGTGGGCCTGAAGAGCGTCACCACCGGCGATACCCTCTGCGACCAAGACCACCCCATCGTGCTCGAGTCCATGGAGTTTCCCACCCCGGTGACCTTCGTGGCCATCGAGCCCAAGACCAAGTCCGACCAAGACAAGCTGGGCACCGCCTTGCGAAAGCTCCAGCAGGAAGACCCCACTTTCCGCGTGCACACCGACCCCGACACCGGCCAGACCCTGATGAGCGGCATGGGCGAGTTGCACCTGGAGGTCATCACCCAGCGCATGCTGCGCGAATTCAATGTAGCCGCCAGCGTGGGGCGCCCCCAGGTGGCCTACCGGGAAACCATTCGTCGCCGGGCGGAAGCGGAAGGCAAGTACATCCGCCAGACGGGGGGGCGGGGCCAGTACGGCCACGTCGATCTGGTCATCGAACCCTTTAATCCCCACCACCCGAGCGAGGAAATCAAGAAGCGGCTGGAGAAAAACAAGGCCAAGCTGCACCGGGAAAACAATCTGGTTTTTGTGAACGAGATTACCGGCGGGGCCATTCCGCGCCATTTTATCCCGGCAGTGGAAGACGGTGTCTTCGAGGCCATGGAGGGAGGCATCCTGGCCGGCTACGAGATGGTCAACGTGGTGGTGCGCCTGGTGGATGGCAGCTACCACGAGGTGGACAGCTCCGAGATCGCCTTCAAGATTGCCGGCTCGCTGGCTTTCAAGCACGCCGTGGGCAGAGCCCAGCCGGTGCTGCTGGAGCCGATGATGGCCCTGGAAGTAGTGGTGCCGGAAGAGCACATGGGTGACGTCATCGGCGACATCAGCGCCCGCCGCGGCCAGGTCAGCGGCATGGAGCGCATCGCCGGCTCCCAGGTGATTCACGCCACCGTGCCCCTGGCCACCATGTTCGGCTACGCCACCGACCTGCGCTCCCGGACCCAAGGCCGCGGCACTTTTACCTTGCACTTCAAGGAGTACGCGGAGGTGCCGCGCGAGGTGGCTGAGGAGATCATCGCCCGCACCACCGGCAAACTGGTGA
>JBHHYS010000139.1:0-4875 GCA_046757645.1 Terriglobia bacterium
ACTCAAAACCACGAGCCTGGGGAGCTTACTGCTGGCGGTTCCCTGGTGTTGAGTGCTGCCGGCGCTGCTCTCCACGCTAGCCCTGGGGGGCGCCGCGGCGGCTCGGGGAGTCGTCGACCAACTCTTGCCCTGGTTCTTGCTGGGCTCCGTAGGTTTTCTGGCCTACGCGCACTATCTGGCTTGGGCTCGGCGCCACGGCCACCGGGCGGCCCGGTGGATTTTGGTCATCAACACACTGCTGGTGGCCTATCTCTGGTACGGGCGGGTGCGCTTTTGGCTCGAAGGCTGGCTGGGATAATTCCGGTGGCAGGTTTTTTGCGGCAGCCAGGCACCGCACAGGCATCGATTGCGCCGCCAGCGGGCCGGAGACCGCTCTTCCACGGGGCGGTGATGATTCGCAGGCTCGTGGGCGTCCGCCAGCAGCTGGCGCGGGCCTGCTCCTGCAGATTTCACTTGCATCCCCGGGGAAGCCGCCCTTATCCTATCCCCCTGGAGGGGATATGCCAAAGACAACCACGCTGCTCAAAGACATCTACCTCGACCCCGAGGTCGAAGAGGAGCTCCAGAACCGCCTCAGCCGCATTGAGGGCCACGTGCGCGGCATCAAGCGCATGCTGGCCGAGCATGCGAGCTGCGAGGACCTGCTCGTTCAACTTTCCGCGGTGCGCTCTGCCCTCAACCACGCCACCGCCCGCCTGCTCGAAAACCACATGGAGACCTGTGTGGCCGAGTGCATCCGCGCCGGGAGGGGCGAAAAGGCTTTGCGGCATCTCAAGGGCGCCCTTGCGCAGGTGGTCAAGAGTCTTTAGGAGGGGGAAAGAATGAAGGAGAGATACCTGACCGCGGGCTCGGCCCTGGCCGCTTTCGGGGCCTCTGTGTGTTGTCTGGGACCGTTGCTACTGGGGGGTTTAGGATTCGGTGCGGTGCTAGTATCGACCTTCGCCCCGTTGCGGCCTTACTTCCTCGCCCTGAGCAGTGGGCTGCTGGCTCTGGGCTTCTATTTTGTCTATCGCAAACCCAGACCGGCCGAAGCCTGTGCGAGCGACGTCTGCCCGCCTGATGACCGCGCTCGCCCCCGGGCAAAAGTCATACTCTGGCTGGCAACCCTTGCCGTGGCGGCGCTGGCCTTCTTCCCCCTCTACGGGGCGAGGTTCGTGAGCATACCCGCGGGAGCGGCGCCCACTGCCACGGCACAAGTCGAAACTGTAGAGCTGAAGATCTCCGGAATGACCTGCGAAGCCTGCGCCGGGGTGGTGAAGCAAACGCTGATGGAAACCCCCGGGGTGGCGGAAGCTGAAGTGGACTACCCCAGCGGCCGCGCCTCGGTGAAATATGATCCGGGGCAGACCGGCCCGGCCCAGCTCATCGAAGCCGTCAACGCCGCCGGCTACCAGGCAGAAATCTCTGGCCCAGACGTAGGAAACTGACCCCTACGAACCACGGAGGGAGGATAACCAACGAAGAAGTCGGTCTTCTCAGGGCTGCGCGCTGCATGGAGCTTAGGTTTGTCAAGGGGTGAACTATGAGTGAGAAATGTATGTGTCCGCCTGAAGCAGGCGCAGCTACGTGTGAGTTCTCTGCTACACCTCGAAGCGTATTATGTCCCGCTTGCGGACAAAAAGGAAAACTCGTTGGCGCTCTCACGCTGAAGGCGTTGCTGGCAGTTCCTCTGACGCAGCTGCGTGGGGTGGAATACGCCTTCTGCGGAACACCAGACTGTCCTACCGTTTATTACAGCGTTGATGGTCAGCAGCGATTTGGTGAAGACGCCCTGCGCGAACGCGTCCACCAGAAACACCAAGCTGCCGATGACGTGTTTGTCTGTTACTGTTTTCGACACTCGCCGGGTGGCATCAGAGCCGAACTGGTTGCCACAGGTCACAGCAGTGTGGTTGCGAGTGTCACCGCAGGGATTCAAGCAGGACAGTGTGCGTGTGAGATACGAAACCCGCAAGGAAGTTGTTGCCTGGGCAACGTTCGAGCAGCAGTTCAAAGGATTGAGTCGGCCCTACGGTGAGAATTAGGAGATTAAGGAAAGATGAAGAGACTTATTTGCGCTACATGTGGCTGTTCCCTGGTAAGGCTGGGAGTCAGCAAAGATAGGGCACTTACTTACAGCTATGACGGTGAAGAATACCTTTTCTGTTGCCAGGCGTGCGTTGACCTCTTCATCGGTGATCCCCAGAAATACCTCCAGGAAACGAAGAATTTGATTGTCTGCCCAACCTGCTTGGGTGAAAAACCACTGCAGTGGGCCGCCAAGTTAAAGTATGCCGGGCAGGAAGTGCACTTTTGCCGTTGTCCATATTGTGCAGACGTGTTCCAGAAAGACCCTGATTATTACCTCAAGCGTTTAGAAGGCACGGTACCGTATCAAGGCGTGCTTGGCCATGGTGGATGTTGTGTTCGGCCAGAGTAAAAATGTTCGTCTTCAGCGGATTTGAGACAAGGTGTGCTGGTGATTCTAGTGTGGGTCTGGAGATTTCCCTTCTGACACAATCCCAGACCTAGCTTGCGGAGGTTTACGATGGCCAAGAAAGTGGCGGTCTACAGCCAGCCGGGGTGAGTGTTCTGCGGCAAGGTGAAAGAGTATCTTTCCCAAAAGAACATCGAGTTCACTGACCGGAACATCGCCGTTGACGCTGGCGCCTTGGCGGAACTGGAGAAGTTGGGTTATATGACCACGCCGGTCACCGTGGTTGATGGAGAAGTGATCATCGGTTTTGATCGGGCGAAGCTGGAGAAGCTGCTGGGAAGTGGTTGAACTTTCGTAACTTTCGCTTGCTCGTCTGGGGTGTACCTTTGGGGCGTACACTGGCGGGAATAACTCTGGCGGCGGCGTGGCTCGGCCTGCCGTCCAGCGTGCCGGCGCAGATTGTGGCGCCGGGGGGGCGGACGCTGTTCAATCGGGCGGTGATGATTCGCAGCTTCGTGCGCATCGACAACTTCGCCGAGGGCGTCCCCGGGCTGCGCGTGCGCCGCCTCATCAATCCCTACGCGGTTGTCTGGGGGGCCTACCCCAATCTGAGTCTGACCGTGGTGGCCCCGCTGGTGAGCGTGCAGAGCGACGCCCCCAACCTCCCCGCCCGCGACTTCACTACCACCAGCTTTGCCGACAGCGCCGTTTTCGTCCGCTACGACCTGCTGCGCAAAAACGTCCCGGGCGGCTTCACCCGGCTCTCGCCCGAGCTCGGCCTGAAAGTACCCACCGGCGGCGCCTTCAGCAGCGGCTCCACCGACCCCATCGGCGCCCTCATCTTTTCCCATGTGCGCGACCCCCACTGGCTGATCGCCGACGCTCAGTTCACCTACACCACCACCGGCGACGATGGCCTGCGACGCGGCAACCGCTGGAATTATGACGTGGCTTATCTCTACCGCTTGCTCCCCTGGCGCCGCCTGGGCACGCCGGCGCTCTACTTGGTGCTGGAGATGAATGGTGAACACCTGCGCCGCGCCCGCCTGAACGGTGCTCGGCTGGCGGAAACCGGGGGCACTCTGGTCTTCCTCTCTCCCGGGGTCGAGTTGATGGCCACGAACCGGGTGGTGCTGGAATTTTCTTCGCCCATCCCGGTGGCGCGTGACCTGACCGGAAAGCAGTTGCGACCCACCTCGAGTTTTATCCTCGGCGTCCGGTGGCTGTTTTGATCAGGCCTGTCAGTCCGAGCCCCGATTTTATCGGGACGAGGAATCTGCTTTTTCTTCATCCCGGGCCTCCGCTGGCGGTCTTGATGAGGCGGCCGATAGCTCTACTCCTGCTTGTTCTGCTGGGCGTCCTAGCCGCCGGCTGTCAGCGGGCGGAGCAGGGCCAGGCAGAGACGCCGCCCGGCCCCGGCTATCGGGTGGTTTTGCAGTGGGGCAGCCCGGGCAGTGGCCCGGGCGAGTTCAACGGCGTGCAGGGCCTGGCAGTGGACGCCGAGGGACAAGTCTACGCCGCCGATGCAGAGAACTGCCGCCTGCAGGTGTTCGACCCGGCGGGTAAATTCCTGCGTGCCTGGGGCCGCTGCGGCGACGCCCCGGGCGAGTTTCGCAAGCCGATCGACGTAGCGGTGGATGCCACGGGTCAAATCTACGTGGTTGACTTTATGCTGGATCGGCTGCAGGTGTTCGACCCCCAGGGAAAATTTCTGCGCACCTGGGGTCGCCCCGGCCACCGCCGGGGAGAATTCTCCGCCCCCGTGGGCGTAGCGGTGGATGCCGACGGCCACGTCTACATCAGCGAGTTCTACAACCACCGCGTGCAGAGGTTTACTTTGCAGGGGAAGTTTCTCTCCCTTTGGGGCGGGGACGGAAACGCCGAAGGCCAGTTGCACTACCCGGGAAAACTCAGCATTGCTCCCGATGGCAATCTCTACCTGGCCGACACCCACAACTACCGCATCCAGAAATTTGACCCTCGCGGCCGCTTTCTGGGAAGCTGGGGCCGTGCCGGCACCTGGAAGGGGCAGTTCCAGGACCCGTTTGACGTGGTGGTGGATGAGAAGGGGAATATGCATGTGGCCGACAGCGACAACCGGCGCGTGCAGTGGCTTTCGGCCGAGGGGGAGTTTGTGGCCGAGTGGATACTGCCCGAGCAGGAGGGCGCGAAGTTTCAGTCCCCCACAGCCTTGGTGCAAGATGCGCGGGGATTTGTCTACGTGAGCGACATCGCCAATAACCGCATCTATAAGTTAGAGGTGGTAGGAGGAGAAGGGAAATGAAGACCAGGAAGTATCGCAGAGCAATTATTGTCGCCGCGCTGCTCAGTGCCCTGGGGCTGCTGCCGCTGGGAGGGGCCGCGCAGGTGGAAGAAGCCCGGGCGCGTATTGACGGGATGGTGTGACCCCTTTGAGCCTACGGGGCCGAAAAGGCCCTGCGACGCCTGGATGGCGTCGG
>JBHHYS010000140.1:0-4829 GCA_046757645.1 Terriglobia bacterium
GGGCCGGTTTGGGGGTGGCCGGGTGGGCCGAAAGTGAAGAGTTCTTGGGGGCGGGGGCGGATGTCGCGGATGAAGACGCTGCGGCCTTCCTGCTCCCAGAGAATTTCGGCGACGGTGACGCCGTAGCTGGCGGCGTCGAGGAGCTCGTAGAGGATGTTTTCGAAGTGGGGGATGGCGGCGAACACCTCGCGGGCGAAGTCGGCGCGACGCTCATCGGCGGGGGTGGAGGAGGCGGCGATGATCTTGCGTTCGCGGCGCAGCACGCCGTCTTTGCGAGTTTCCAGCGCGGAGCTGATCTGGCCGTCCTTTTCTTCCAGGTCTCTATAGAGCGGATAAGCGGCGGGGTTGTCGGCGAGCATCAGGCGCCAGGCAGCCGAGGGGTTGTCGGCGCCGCTGAAAGCGATGGGGTGGGTGCCGACGCTGGCCAGCACCTCGGGGCTTACCAGTTCTTCGGTGAGCGGGTGTTTCGGCAGTGGCAGTGTTTCCGGCATCGGCTCCAGCCAATCAGAGTTGGGGGCCAGACCCTTCGCTCCGCTCAGGGTGAGAGATGAGGGCTTCGAGTCTAGGCTTCACGGGCGCGCTGATGTCCGGCGAAGCGCCCGGCCGCATCCCCCTTCTGTCATGCTGAGCGTAGCGAAGCATCTCAGTTCACCCCTGCAACTCAGTTCCGCCCGGCGGCTTCGGCCGCTGGGTCCCTCGTGCGCCCTGCGGGCTTTGGAGGGCAGGCCCGACTCATCGTCGAACGCAGGCGATGTGTAGCAAGGGGGCGGCGGCAATGTCTACGGTTTTCGCGGTTTTTGCGGCGGTTTTTTTGGGGGGAGGGGTTTTCGGGGAGGAAAAAGTGAATTTCAAAACCGCAGAAACCGCGAAATCCGCAGAAACCGCACGGCAGGTTTCTTCCTATCGGTAGTGCGGGTTGTCCCGCGCCGGCGGGAATACCCGCGGCTGGTGGCCGACAAACCGCAGGAAGGCCCCGCCCCGCGGGGCCATCCTGCGCTACCGCTGCGAGAACAGGCGGGACGCCTGTGCCACCGAAGAAGACTACCAGGTTTGGGTTGACAGCCAGCGCCAGCGACTTTAGGCTGCGCGGGAAGGGTGAGCCCGGGGAGGTGGGCGAGTAAGATTCCGGGCGGGATCCGTACCTAGAATCCAACCTCAATCAGGAGGGCAGCTATGCGCAGGATGGGACTATTCGTAGGAGTGGTGTTGCTGTTGCTGCTGGTCCCGCCGTTTGCGGGACCAGTAGCGACGCAGGAGGAACCCGGGAATGTCGCCTTGGTGGTATTTGTCAAAGCGAAGCCCGGAATGCAAAAGCAGTATGAAGAGGGACTCAAGCGGCACCGGAACTGGCATCGGCAGCAGAACGATAGCTGGACGTGGTTGACGTGGGAGGTCATAAGCGGCGACAGCACCGGTACCTACGTGAGCGCGACGTTCGGCCATCGCTGGGAGGATTTCGACACGCCGTCGGTGTCGGACGAAGCCGACGCGGCCGACCGGGAAGCCAACACCGCGGCCTATGTCGAGTCGGCGGTCGTCCGCTACTACGCCTATCTCGCCGAGGTCAGCCGGCCGACGGACACCGAGGGGCCGTCGCCGCTCACCTCGGTGCTCGTCTTCCACCTCAAGTTCGGCAAGGACGCGCAGTTCAACTACGCCATCCGCAAATTCCATAAGGCGATCGGGAAGACCAACTGGCCGGTGCACTACGAGTGGTACCAACTTCTCAATGGGGGGACGCACCCGACCTACGTCCTGGCGCTGCCGCGGAAGAACTGGGCGGGCTTCAAGCCGATGGAGAAATCCTTCGTGGAAATGTTGGAGGAAGCTTACGGGCGGCAGGGAGCCGAGTTGTTGCTCCACAAGTTCGAGAGGGCGGTTCGCAGCGAGCACAGCGAGATCAGCCGCTCGCGGCCCGACCTGAGTTACGTTCCCGCCGGGCAGTAGCGGCGTCGGGGAGGGTCTGGCATCCTCCCTCGAGCCGGATCCGGTAGCGTGCCGCGGACGGCGGGGGGCGGTTCGGCGTCGCTCACCGCAAGCAAGCCCCCGCCCTACCCGTGCCGCTCGATGTCATTCGGGTTCGGGCGAAGGGGGATTCAGCGGGCGACGGCGCCGACGGTGATGCGGATGCCGGTGGTCACCAGCAGGTCATTCTTCTGGGTGGCGGGCGGAGGGTTGCTGAGGAAGCGGTTGCTCAGGGTGAGGTGCCAGCTCAACCAGTGGTTGAGCCGGGTTTCGAGCGAAGCATCCAGGTTGACCCGGTACTCGCCCGTCTCGCTCAGGTTGGGGAAGAGCGACAAGCGCTCCCGGAGGGTGGTGCCGGACATCAGTTTGTAAGAGAGCTCTTCGCCGGCCAGCGCTTCGCCGGTGCGACGCACGGGTTGCTGCTCGAAATATTCCTGGTTGAAGGAGCCGCCGGCGAACAGTTCCAGCAAAGTGCGCGGGGTTTTTCGGGGGCGCCAGCCGAGGCCGCCGCCCAGCACCCAGCGCAGGTCCAGGCGCTGCAGCTCGTCAAACTCCAGGTCGGTGAACTCGAAGGTGAACCAGCGTTCTTTGAAGCTGCGCTTGTAGCGGGCGCCGCCGCGAACCGTATTGGCGATGGTCTCTGCGGTCCCGCCGGTGCTGTCGCGAGTAAACAGGGAGTTGACGAAGGCGCTGAGTTTGTCAGTCGGGGATTCCCGCTGGGCGTTCAGGCCGACAGTGACGGTGACGATGTCGGAGTTGCCGCTGGTGGAGCTGAGTCCAGCGTCCGCCGTACCTTTCCACAAGTCGAGCCAGCCGGGCTGGCGCTCGGCTTCATAGCGCGCTTGGGCTTCCAGGGAGCGCAGCGCCCGCACGGCGTCTTTAGCCACCGTAATCACCGCCGTCTCAGTGTGAATTTCGATTTCCCCGTTGCGGGTGGCCAGCCGGCCCACGACCACCTGTTCGTCAGCCAAGGTGACGGCCAGGGGCCGCGCGGTGGAGAGCACGGTGATGGCCGGCCAGGCAACCGTGACTTCACCGGCCAGTGCGGTTTTCATCTGCAGGCGTTCACCGTCCAGCTCGGTGACCGCTCCGGTGAGGCGGTCGCCATTCGTCAGCACGATATGGTCGGCCGGGGCGGGCGCGGTCCCTGCCAGCAGGAACGGGGCGGGCCACCCGAGCAGGATGCTCGCGAGAAGAACTACCATCAGCCAGGCGCGCATACTCACCACCAGGGTTTGATTTGGTCGCCGGGATTGTACAGGTAAGGGGCGTGACGGGGAATGACCGAGCGCCACGAGATGGTCTACCAGCTGCTGAACGTGAAGCCGGTCTTCGCCCCCTATTGTGTAGGCGGCGCCTGCTCTGCGGGGCCTTGCTGGGGTGGTTGCGGCGCAGCCGGTCTCTTCCGCACTTGCTGTACTTGTACCAGCCTAATGTACGCCCCACCGGATGAGTTCTCGACCATCTTGAAGGCTGCGGTATTGTCGTACGTGATCGAAATTGCGAAGTACAGCGCGTGGACTTTGTCCCGCAAGCGCGGGTCGTCCCGCATATCGACCACATTTGCCCCCAGCTCTTTCATCTGGTCAACGCCTACATGTCGTGCGTGAGTTAAGAAATTCCGGTGATCGCCCAGGAAGTTTGCAATCTTTCGCGCCCTGCCACGGGCCTTTTGTTTCGGTAGATTGGAAAACATGTAAGAGGAGAGCCAGCCTTCAACGAGTTTTTTCGAAAGCTTGATCGCGTTTCTACATTGTTCGTAAAGCGCGGGGCCGTACAGAGGGAGAATTGGAATCCAAGCTGGAAGATATTTGGGGTCACGCGAGAGAAGATTCTGGGCGCCCTTGAATTGGTCGATTATTGCTTGTGCGGGCGCGAAAACTACCGTTCCATCACCCCGGGGTAGAGCGAACTGAGGATCAATCGGTCCCAGTTCGGAAATCTCGTCCATCACGATTTCATTTCCAGATAGAGCGAGCATCGTGGCAGCGCTCTTGGCAACATTGGGGACGATAAACCGAATGTGATTAAACTTTGGACGCAACAGCTTGACGATCGCCTCTGCTGCTTCGGCCAATCCCCCAGCGCTATGAATCAGCATATCGAGGGGTCCGGGCGGCAAATCCTTGGTTACTTCAAGAAATCCTTCCTTGTCTCTGAAATCAATACTAACTTCGTTGCCTGAAGCTGCGGCCTTTTGCTGGTTGAGGAAATCGGCGCTGTATGTGACTAGTGGACGGCCGGTGAGAGTCGCCAAATCGGTGATTTTGCCCCGTCGTACGCGATCCGCGTCGGCCCGTCCGTCAGGAAGCTTCGTTTCGTGGAACTCGCGCAGGATTTCATTCCACGAGACCATCTAGCTGGAATCCTCGGATGGCGGGGCTTCGTTGGTGGAGTTACTCACGCGGATCTCAGGACGTCTCAAAGCACGAAGGGCAGACTCGTACTGGTTGTTAGCAATTCGGAAGAGGTCCAGCGCCTTCTTGAGGTCCGGGTTGCTCTTCGAGAAGTCTTGTGCTTTCTTGAGAAGGGGATTCACGATGTCCTTCCCGCTAGTTCGTCAGAATCGCCCGGGACTTGCTAGCCGTGGGCACACCTCCGCTATGATCAGGGCTGGTTGGGCTTGTAGTCAAGTCCGCAGAGATGTGCTTTTCATATGTTTTGCTTTGGTTTTTAGCCGCAGAACTTAGACTGTGCTTGGAATGCCTGTTACTGCCCGTCCCGCCTTCGCCTGGTCTTCGCCCCAATCTAGAACGCATACGTCTGAGAGAATGCACGCGCCGTCCTGCTGGGAATGCACTCAAGTGAGAGCGCGGGTTCTTCGGCGGCGAGCAGAGCGAGCGCCAGGGCCCAGAAGTGGTCAG
>JBHHYS010000141.1:0-4821 GCA_046757645.1 Terriglobia bacterium
GGTTCCACCCCGAGCGGGAACTGGCGCGAGTCCTGGAAGCCCTCTTGATTGTGGCCTTCGTGGCCCGCTTTGTGCGCGACTACGAACTGCCCCCGTGGGCGCTCCCGCTGCTGGCCGGGCTTTGGGCTCTGGACCTGCCCACCGACTTTTGGAATTGGGCTCGCAGCCGCCGCCAGCCCCGGAGCACCCGGTGGCTGCACGAGCGCGGCTTCCTGTTGCTCGACCTGGGGCCGCTCTGGTTGCGCGCCGCCGTGGTCCTCTTCTCGGCGGGAGTCTATTTTTTCTTCTCCCCCGTCCGCTCGGCTTTGGATACAATGATGGCCTACCTGCTTGCCGGCTTGCAGGGGTGGTTTTCCTGACCAGGAGGGAGCAGTGAGCGAGGACATCCGAGCCGAGGAAATCAAGCGCCGCCTCCGCCTGGGCGACTACCTCGAGCTGTCCTCCACCGCCGGCACGTACGAGGTCTGGGCCGAGCCCTACGGCAACCCGCCCCAGGTCTTCTATGAAGGCGAGCCCTACCCGATCGAAGAGCTCGACCTCGTGGTGGGAAAGATTCTCCAGTCCTTGCAGGGGGGAGAAGTGCGGGCCCGCTGGGTGGGTAAGCGCGACGACTAGGCTGTGCCGCCACCCGAACACCCTGGTACCCTTTTGCGACGTAAAATGTCTATCAATGACAATTTGTGTTCCCTACCGAAATCCGTAGAATCGGCCCTCTTGGCTGCCGGTTTTTGTAGAGATTGCACCCGTCCCATGAGGCCCGATTCTTATTGTATCCTGTATTTTCAATCACATAGAGGCGATTTTTCTAGCAGTGGAAGGTGGAACTGCAATTGCTCTAATTTTTGATTGGATGAGGCGCTTATATGCCAACTTTACAGGGGGCAAAGCGACAATGAAGGCCACATGGGCAAGGGTAGTGGTGTTTTTGTTTGTGATCACGGCGCTGGCCGTCACTCCGGCCAATGCGCAGACGACGACCACAGGGTCGGTGTCGGGCACGGTCGTCGACGAGACGGAAGCGGTAATTCCGGGAGCCACGGTACGGCTGATCAACGAGGCAACCGGGGTCACGCGTGAGCAGGAGAGTAACGCCGCGGGCTTGTTCAACTTCGACCGCGTCTCGCCCGGAACCTACACGGTGACGATCATCAGGCAGGGTTTCCGCACTTACGAGCGCACCAGCATCGGCGTCCGCGTCGGCAAGGTGACCTCGCTGGGCAGCGTGGCCTTGGAAGTGGGCCCCACCGTCGAGGTGGTTACTGTCGAGGACACCACCGCCCCTTTGATGCAGGCCGAGAGCGCCCAGATTACGGGTAACTATACTTCCGAGATCGTCACCGAGACCATGCTGGGCACCTTCGGCCTCGACGTGCTGGCTTTCTTGACTCCGGGCGTGCAGCCCGGCTTGGGCTTTACCAACAGCAACATCGGTTTCGGGAACACCAACTTCGGCAGCATGATCGGTGGCTCCAGCTTCTCCCAGCCTGCCGCCAACGGCATGCGGGAGCGGTTCACCGGCTATTCGATTGACGGCCAGGACAACAACGACATTACCGTCGGCGGTCCCGGCTTTTTCATCGATATGTTCGATACCGTCGAGGAATACCAGATTGCCACCAACATTTTCAGCGCCGAACTGGGCCGCAACCTGGGCGCCTCCATCAACATCATCACCAAGAGCGGTACCAACGAACACCACGGGACGATCTATTGGTTCCATGAGAACGCGGACCAATTGACTGCTCGCAGTTCCGACGAATCGCAGGCCGACGAGCCCGTCTCCAAGTTCATCGAGAACTTCTTCGGCTTCACCTGGGGCGGGCCGGCCGTCACCGACAAGTTGTTCGGCTTCGCTGCCTTCCAGCGCGTCAAGGACGACTTCAGTCAGTTCGATGACACCGGGCCGTTCTCCCTCGATCTGGCCACCACGGCGGCGCGGGGGGCGATTGCCGGCCTGGGCACCAATACCGCCGACTTCGTGGCCACCAAGACGGGCTTTGCCAGCCCCTTCGGCAACCCCGTGTGCCAGCCGGGGCGCCTGCTGGGCTTTGAGAGCGCGCTCCTCGGCTTGGGGGCCACGGGGGTGGATCCCACCGGGACGTTTGCCTTCTTCGACCACTTCATCGTGGATACGGCGGCGCCGCCGCTCTTTACCCTCGACCTCATCCCCCCCTTTGGGGTTCCTGACACCGGCTTTCTCCCGGTCACGGCCTCGGCGCTCAACGTCCCCTGGTGCTCCATCCTGCGCACTCCAGGGGGCAACTTCACGCAGGACGAGTTCACCGGCAAAATCGACTGGGTGGGCGAGAAGAACTCGGCCGGCGGCAGGTACATGTTCCAGGACACCACCGTGGGTCCGTTCGACTTCCTCTTCAACGGCGTAGCGGTGGTGAACGTGCCTTCCCGCGGCCAGTTCGCCAACTTCTACCACACCATCCAGCTCAGCCCGCGCATGCTGAACGAGTTCCGCTTCAGCTACGCGCGCCTGGGCGTGTTCTTTGAAGGCAACAACGACCTCAGCCCCTTCACCTTCCCGACGGTCGAGATCGAGAAGAATTTGGCGTTCATCATTAACGATCTTCCCTTCAACTTAATGGGTGGGGTCAGCGGCATCCCCCAGGGGCGCATCGGGAACAACTTCCAGTTTGCTGACCACTGGTCGCTGGTGTACGGGCGGCACACCCTGAAGGCCGGAATCGAAGTGCGGCGGGTTCGTTTCGTCAACTTCTTCCTGCCGAACCGCTCCGGCACCTGGCTCACGCTCTTCGGTCTGGGAACCGCTGCCGGAGCGACGAACGCCACCTGCCAGACTTTCTTCGCCACCGGCGTCGGATGCTTTGGTCCGAACTTCCTCGCTGATTCGGCGGGAATGGATGAGCTGCTGACGAACAACATCATCAGCTTTTCCGCCACGGCTTCCGGCGAGGTGGCGATGCACACCTTCGAAACCCACCAGTTCTACTACTTCCAGGATGACTTCCGCATCCGGCCCAACCTCACCTTCAACCTGGGCGTCCGCTACGAGTACTTCGGGCAGCCGATTGACGGCATATCCAAGCAAGTGATTGAGCGGGAGTCCGACCCCGCGCAGGCGCTCTGGTTGCAATCGTTGCCGATCGAGGACCGCACTTTGCCGGTCATCGGCGGCGACAAGAACAACTTCGCCCCCCGCATCGGCTTCGCTTACACGCCGCGGTTCTGGAAGCGGATCTTCGGCGAGGACCAGACGGTCATTCGCGGCGGCTATGGCATCTCCTATGATGTGGGCTTCCAGAACATCCTGCTGAACACCCACAACAACGCCCCGCGAGTGTTCGCCCAGTCGCGGCTCTTCTCGCCGGTGAACATCATCCCGGGCGACGGGACGGGGACGGCGCTGGATGCCGACCCCACCCTGGCGCCCACCCGGAACTTGTTCGACCCTCGCCGGTTCACCAATGTCCCGGTCAGCGGCCAGTTCCTGGGGACGAACGACCTGTACAACCCGTACGCGCAGCAGTGGTCGCTGGGCATCCAGCGGGAGGTCAAGGGCACGGTGGCCGAGGTGCGCTACGTGGGCACCCGGGGAGTCGGGCTGTACGCGCCCACCAACTTCAATCCAGCCTTCACAGAGCAGCTTGCCCTGTTCCCGGAAACCGTTCCTGCTGGCCTAACTCCGGACCCGAACACCGGGCTCCTGTTTGGCACCCACGGGGTTGTCGAACTGCGGGGCAACCTAGCCCGGTCTGAGTACCACGGCTTGCAGACCCGCTGGGACTTCCGCAACCTGTTCAATCAGTTCACCGGCGGCGTCTCCTGGACCTGGTCGAAGAACATCGACAACGCCAGCGAAGTCTTCTCTGAGACGGAAGCTGGCTTGCCGGAAGAGGAGGCGGCGAACTCGTTTGACATCGTGGACGGGGAGCGAGGTCTCTCCAACCTCGACCTGCGCAACACCTTCACCTGGCACGCCATCTGGCACGCGCCCTGGCGCCGGGATCAGATCGGGGCACTCGGCAAGATCGCCGGCGGCTGGGAGGTGGCGATGACCGGCTTCATCTTCAGCGGCCGGCCGTGGACGGCGAACCAGACGTCAAGCGGCATTAACTTTCCCGTGAACGATGTGTGCGACGAGAACCTGTTCTTCGCCTCGTCGAACCTGTGCCGGCCGGTGGTGTTCAATCCTGAGGCTCCGGTGGGGTCGGTCGGCGAAATGCAGCCCGGCGGGAGTTGCGTGGACCGGGGGGGCAGCACGGTAGCGTGCTCCAGCCTGCACTGGCTGATGAACAACAACACCATTATGAACCTCCTGGGCACCCCGTTCGGCTCCGGCCGCAACCTGAACGCGGGCGATGGCTCGGTGCTGGTCAACCTGGGCATCTTCAAGAACACCTATGTGAACCTGGGCGAGAACCGGGTGAACATCCAGTTCCGCTCGCAGTTCGTCAACGCCACCAACCACCGCAACTTCGGCGTGCCGCCGCTGACCATCAATTCTGGCATCTTTGCGGACGAAGCCCAGGAGAACACGCCGGGTCGCACTATCCGCTTCGGCATCCGCGTGGTGTTCTAACCTAACCCCTACCAAGGGCTGCAAGACATACATAGAAACTGGCCCCGGCGAAAGCCGGGGCCAGTTTTTTGTCTACCTCTTGAGGTGGAATTTTCCGGAAAGTAGCACAAGCGCCGGCTTGACACCGGTAGGCGGGCTGGCCGGCGTTCGGTGAGTGGGAAAGGTCTAGGAGCCGGAGGCCCGGCGCAATTGCTCCAGAATTTGCCGCGCCTGAGGGTGAGCGGGCTGGAGTTCCAGGACCCGTTCCAGCATCCGCTCCGCCTCCCGCG
>JBHHYS010000142.1:0-4750 GCA_046757645.1 Terriglobia bacterium
GGCATGAGCGGCATCTGGTGGGAGCCGCGCATGCAGCCGGCGACGAAGTGGCCGATGGCAAACGGCTGCAAGACTTCGCCGGTGGCGGGGAAGTTCATCTGGGTGCGCACCAGCATCACGGGGTCGTCCTTGCCGGTGTACTTCCCCGCGATGTTGTGCAGGCGGGAGGTGGCCACCGCCGCTGCCTGCTCCCCGGTGGTGCGCGACCAGATGGATTCCACCACGTAGCGCTCGTTGTCCCGCAGCAAGGCGGCGATGTCGTAAATCTCCTCCGGCGCATTCAGCTCGATGATGCGGTCCCCTTCGCTGTAACTCACGTCCATGATCATGAACCTGAAGCCCTTGCTCATCTTGGGGGAGAGGATCAGCCCGGGGCAATACATCACGTCGGCGAAGGCGAGATAGAGGGGCAGGTTGAAGGCGCCGGGGTCGGTTTTGTCGGCGGCGAAGAAGAGGAAGGGCTCGTTGGGCCGCTCGTCAATCTCCATCTCCGCCACCCCCGGCCCCATCCCGCGTACGTTGCCGGAGAAGGCGTCTTTGAGCAGGTCTTGGCCCGCGCCGTAAAGGCCCTGCAACTTGGCCTCCTCCGTGCCGGCCCGGAAGGCGTCCCAGGTGAGCTTGTGCACCTTCTCGTCGCCCACCCCGCGGGTGTGAGTCATGAGGATGGCGACGTCGTCGCCGGTGTGGCTGATGGAGTGGTCAATCAGCAGTCCCGCGCCTTTCTGCACGATGTGCTCCCGCACCGCTTCGAGCAGGCGGCGCGAGGGCGCCATGTGGCCGCCAATCGACCCCACGTCGGCTTTGATCACGCTAATCGTGATTCTCATCGAAACCTCCCACGTTTTGGCGAAGAAGGAAATCTCGCCATGATTCGTTGCGAAGAACTCCAAGGAGAACAGGGGGCTGCGTTGCGACGGAGGGCATTATAGTCAATCGCACTGCCTTCGTCCAGCCTTTCTCCGTTGAGCCACGCCCCGCGGGGAATTCGCTACTCTTGCCCCAACCCCCGCTCCATGAAGACGAAGCGGCCAAACAGGGCAGGCAACCACGCATTGACCGGTTTTGGAAGACCTGCCTGAGCTTGCTGAGCAGCACGGACATGGGAAGCGTCCAGCGGGAGATGGGCTGGAAGCCGAAGCGGGCGAAGTAGCCGGGCTTCAACGTCGCCAACCACAGCCGCTCGACTCCCCGCGCCTGCGCCCGCTGGGTACACTCTTCCATCAGCCGGGTCCCGATGCCCTTGCCCTGATACTCTGGCAGAACCGGCACGGAAAGAAGCTCCGCCAGCATGGCGGAGTTCTTGTGGAGGGCCGCGCAGCCGAGGATTTGCCCCTGGGGTTCCTTAGCGACGACGAAGTCCCCGAGATTCCGTCGTAGGTCGCTTTTCGAACGGAGGAAGAGGTTCTCTCGGTTGGCCAGCAGCACAGCGACGATGCCGGTTACATCGTCTTCTGTGGCCGCCCCCAGAATTGCCTCTTCGGCCACGCGATGGCTTTCCAGAAGGCTGGGTGCGGTTAGGAGGCGCGGACCTTTTCGGGTGCGGCTTCGCCCACGGGGACTTGGCTGCGCTTGACGGGGGGGGCGACGCGCACCAGCGCGGTGCGAAAGCGCTCCTGCATGGCGCGGTCGCGCATGCGCTCCAGCTCCTGGTTGACAAAAGTCACAAACTCTTCCATCTCTTCCCGCAGCTCTTCCATTTTCTCGCGCATATTGAGAATGACTTCGATGCCCGCCAGGTTCACCCCCAGCTCCCGGGTCAGGTTCAGGATCACTTCCAGCCGTTCCAGGTCGTCCTCGGTGTAGAGCCGGGTATTGCCCTGCGAGCGCGAGGGCGTCAGCAAGCCTTCACGCTCGTAGAGTCGGAGCGTCTGCGGGTGGATGCCATACTTCTCCGCCACCGCGCTGATCATATAGCCCACTTTGGCTTTCTTTTTTTTCTTGGCCATCGGGTCGTTATCTCGGTGTTCTTTGCCTCTGTGGTGGTCGGCCCTTCCTTATCGCTATCTCCTGATCTCTTCTCTCACCGCGCCGCGGTTCACCGCGAGCGTTTACCGCGCGCGGCGGCATAGATGTCCGCCCGGGGGTCCTCCCGGATCAGCCGGGAAAAATCCTGCAGCATTTTCTTCTGGCGCTCGTCGAGCACCCGGGGGAGCACGAGGCACACCTCAACATACTGGTCGCCCCGGCGACCGGTGCGCGCCGAGGGCGCCCCCTTCTCCCGCAGCCGGAAGCGTTGGCCCGACTGAGTTCCCGGGGGGATCTTCAACAGCGCTCGCCCATCAATGGTAGGCACTTCGATCTTGGCGCCCAGCGCCGCCTCGCTGACGGTGATAGGCACCACGGTATAGATGTCGTCACCGCGCCGCTCAAAGAATTCGTGCGACCGCACCTGGGCGATGATGTAGAGGTCGCCCGGTGGCCCGCCGTTGATGCCGGCGTTGCCCTTGCCGGGCACGCGCACCCGGCTGCCGGTGGTGACGCCCGCCGGGATGCGCACCTCCAGAGTTTCGGCGCGGGGCAGGCGCCCTTCGCCCTGGCAGTGCCGGCAGTGGATGCGGATGCGGCCGCTGCCGTGGCAGCGGCTGCAGGTGATATTGAAACGCATCCGGCCGGCTTGCTGGGTTATGCTGCCGCGGCCCTGGCAGGCCGGGCAGGTGCTGGGGCCGCCGGCGGCGCCCGTGCCTCGACACGCCGTGCATACATCGAGGCGGGAAACGCTCAGCTTGCGCACTGTGCCCCGAAGCGAATCCCAAAAGCCAATTTCCACCTGGTACTCGAGGTCGCTGCCACGGCGCTCCTCCGGCGGCGGCTCGCTCGGCTCGCCTCCGGTGAAGCGGGAGAAGAAGTCCGCGAAAATGTCGCGGAAGCCACCGCCGCGATGCCCGCCGGTGAAGTCGGAGAAGTCAAACCCGCCGAAGTCAAAGCCGAATCCACCCGCTTCCGGCCCCGAACCGGGCCGGAACTGCTCGGAGTAGAAGCCGAACTGGTCATACATCTTCCTCTTCTTGGCATCGCTCAGCACATCGTAGGCTTCCTGGATTTGCTTGAACCTCTCCTCGGCGGCCTTGTCGCCGGGGTTGACGTCGGGGTGGTAGCGCCGCGCTCGCCGCCGGTAGGCTTTGCGGATGTCGGCCGCCGAGGCACCGTGCTTCACCCCCAGCACCTGGTAGTAATCCGCTTTGGTCGCTGTCACCATCTGGTTTATCGGTTAGTCGGCTTATTGGTTGATCGGTTTGTCAAAACAGTCAACCGATGAACCGATCAACCGCTGAACCTCTTAGTTGGGCTTCTTGTCGTCGACGTCCACGTACTCGGCGTCAATCACTTCTCCTTCCTTTTGCTTTTCCTTGCCCTCGGTCTTGCCGCTGGCTGCCTCCGCACCTGCCCCGCCGGGCGCACCCGCCTTCTGGTACATGGCTTCGGCGAGGCGGTGGCTGGCGTGGGTCAGGTTGTCGGTGGCGGCGTTGAGGCGGTCGATGCCGCCTTCGTTGAGCGCCTTGCGGGCGTCCTCGAGCGCCGCTTCCGTTTGTTGGATATCGGGCTCGCTCAGTTTGTCGCGGTTCTCCCGCAGCAGCTTCTCCACCGAATAGGTGAGAGAGTCCAAACGGTTGCGGGCTTCGACCTCCGCCAGCCGCCGTCGGTCCTCGTCGGCGTGCGCCGAGGCGTCTTTCTGCAACCGCTCCACCTCCTCTTTGGAGAGGCCGCTGGAGGAGGTGATGGTGATTTTCTGCTCGCGGTTGGTGGCCATGTCCTTGGCCTGCACGTTGAGGATGCCGTTGGCGTCAATGTCGAAGGTGACTTCGATCTGCGGGACGCCGCGGGGCGCCGGAGGGATGCCCACCAGGTGGAACTTGCCCAAGGTGCGGTTGTCGCGGGCCATGGGCCGCTCCCCCTGCAAGACGTGGACTTCCACCGAGGTCTGGCTGTCCGCCGCGGTGGAGAAGGTCTCGCCCTTGCGGGTAGGGATGGTGGTGTTGCGGGGAATGAGGGTTGTCATCACCCCGCCCAGGGTCTCGATGCCCAGGGAGAGTGGGGTGACGTCGAGCAGCAGCAGGTCCTTGACCTCGCCGCCCAACACCCCGGCTTGCACCGCCGCCCCCACCGCTACCACTTCGTCCGGGTTGACGCCCTTGTGGGGCTCGCGGCCGAAAAGCTCCCGCACCACCTGTTGTACGCGGGGGATGCGGGTGGAGCCGCCCACCAGCACCACTTCGTGGATCTGCTCGCGCTTCAGCCCGGCGTCATCGAGCGCCTGCCGGCAGGGACCCATGGTGCGCTGGATCAGATCCTCCATTAACTGTTCGAGCTTGGCCCGGGTCAGCTTCATCTGCAGGTGCTTGGGCCCGGTCTGGTCGGCGGTGATGAAGGGGAGGTTGATCTCGGTCTCCATCAACTGCGAGAGTTCGATCTTGGCCTTTTCGGCGGCTTCCTTCAGCCGCTGCAAAGCCATGCGGTCCTTGGCGAGGTCAATTCCCTGGTCCTTCTTGTACTCGGCGATGATCCATTCAATGATCCTCTGGTCAATGTCGTCGCCGCCCAGGTGGGTGTCGCCGCTGGTGGCTTTGACTTCCACGACCCCTTCGCCCACCTCCAGGATGGAGATGTCGAAGGTGCCGCCGCCGAAGTCGTAGACGGCGATGACTTCGTCCTTTTTCCTATCCAGCCCGTAGGCGAGCGCCGCCGCGGTGGGCTCGTTGATGATGCGCATCACTTCCAGCCCGGCAATCTGCCCGGCGTCCTTGGTGGCCTG
>JBHHYS010000143.1:0-4702 GCA_046757645.1 Terriglobia bacterium
AACTCCGCTTCGACCCCGCTCAGACGCGGGTGGGGGTAAATCAGGAGGCGGTGGTCAACCTAGTCGTAGAGAACATACAGGACTTGTTCGCCGTGCCGTTTGCGCTCAGCTTCGACCCGCAAGTGGTCGAGTTGGTGCGGGTGCATCACGGCAGCTTCATGGGGGGTGAGTTTCCGGCGGCGCTGGTGTACCGAGCGGAGGCCGAGACCGGCACCGCCATCATTTCCGTGAGCCGGCCGCCGGGTGCCACCGGGGTGTCGGGCCAGGGCGTGCTGGTCACGCTGGTCTTCCGCGGCGTACGCCCGGGTCAGAGTGTGCTGAAGGTTGACCGGATCGCCGCGCGCGCCAGCGACCGACAGTCCTTGGAAGTGGAGACCCAGGCCGGTTTGATCATCGTCGAGCGCACCGCCAGCCGGTCCCAAGCGATCCCGGAGCAATAAGCGGGAGGCATTCGCCTTGCCGCAGCCCGGCCCGTGCAACCGGTGAGCCTGCCGGCCCCTACACCTTTTATGATTCCTCCGGAGTCAACTCCTCTCGAAAAGTCGGAGACGTCGCCCGTAGCGTCCCTGCCCTCATTGCCTGCGTCTCCGGCGTCCAACGAACCCGAGGCGAGCCCGGAGCCGACGTCCGTGGTTCAGGCAGGAGCCTTCGCCGTGTCCGACACCGCGGTTAAACTGGCTGCCCAGCTGGCGGGGGAATTCGCTGGCGTAGAGATCCGCTGGGTCCGTTCCGCGAAGTTCGGAAGATTACACAAGGTGTGGATCCTTGTGCCCAGGCAGGGCGAAGCGCTCCACGTGCAAGCGCGCTAGCAGCACCAGGGCATCGAGAGCTTCGTCGTGCGCCCGCTCCACTAACCGGGATTGGGTTGAGCCTCCAGAAGAACCTGGGCCCCAAACCCCACTCTTTCCCTCCGCTCTCCCTGAAACAAATCAGCGATCCGGGGTGCGCGTCTGGAAGCTGAGGAGAATCAAGTCGGCGCGCCGCTGGACACCGAACTTGGCCAGAAGGTTGGTCACGTGGAACTTGACCGTGCGTTCGGAGATGTTGAGTTTGCTGGCGATCTCTTTGTTGGAGAGGTTTTGCAGCAAGGCGTCGAAGACTTCCCGTTCGCGACGGCTGAGGCCCACTGACCCGCCCACCCACCGGCGGCTGCGGGCACCGCTGAGCATCGAATCCACGAAGCGGGAAAGCAGGGACCGGGGAACCCAGAAGCCCCCCGCCGCCACGGCTTGCAGGGCCTGGGGCAACTGCCGGCGCGCCTCAGAATAAGTGAGGAGCCCTTTCACCCCCAGGCGGAGGAGAGGGAAGCTATTGCCTTCGCTGAATTTTTCTGCCACTACGATCAGGCGTGCTGTCGAGAAACGATCCAGGATGCCCGCCACCAAAGCCTCGGTGCCAGGCCGCGGGGCGTGCGCATCCACCACGTAGATGGGGGCGTGGGGCACGGGCAAGTGGCGCAGCTCAGGGGCCAGCATGGACTGCAGACGCCGCGCTTGGAAGCGAAAACCGGGACGGGAGAGCATACGCTCGAATTCCTCTAGAACCAGTGGATGCGGCGACAACAGGCAAACCGTCAGCGGGCGGATTCGAGACGCTTTGCTCATCTGAGGCAAGCTACCTCATTTGCTATCTGCGGGCAAGCCTTCAAAGTTGTTGCGGGGCTCACCGGCGCGAAGTTCGCTCCAATCACCCCTGATCGCAATAGCCCCGTAGAAAGAGCAACGACCACTTTTCTTCAATACAAGCGAAATCAATTGCACTCAAAGCCGCCTTTCCTATCCGGGCCCATCTGGTTCGGCTCTCAGCCGGTCTCTAAGTGTTTGGAGCAGCGAGAGATAGTCTCGTGGCCACTTCCACTAGTGGCATCCAAAATGCACGCTCAGGCCAAAGGCAATCGCGGCAGCGGTGATTGTCGCCGTCTGTTTCCGCGAACAGGAGACAATGGCGCTCACCGGCGCTCTGGTTGTAGAGGGCCGGTCGCTGGCGCGGACATGTCGCCTGGGCTACCTGCCCTTCGACTCCGCCGGCGGCGAAGCAGTCTTTAGCGCCAGCGACCCGGCCATCATCTCCTGGATAGCTACTCACGTCACCCGCCGCAGGGAATCCTTTCCAGCCAGGCTCCAAACGGGGGTGGTTCGCCTGGGGGCCGACCGCAGGGGGAACCGCCGCGCCCACCGCTTGCCCAAGGCCAACGCTGGCCCCTGACCCGGTGCAGCATCCAGCCAAACGACCATAAGCGATGACGGTGCGGGGCAAGGCGATGGACTTGTCAAAACGAGGGCGCTTGTGCGAAAGTCGGCGTGCACGGGGAAGCTTAAGGGATGGTGGGGGCCATGACACAAGCCCACGCCGAGCGGCGTCGCAGTCCCCGGATCAAGTGGCGGATTCCCTTCGTCGCCACCTGGGCGTCGGGCAAGACGTTGACCGTGCGAGAGCAAGGAGAAACGGAAGTCATCAATGCCCACGGCGCCCTGATCAGGCTCGCGACTCACCTGCGCCGCGGGTCACAAATCACCCTCCTTCGCCCGGGAACCAATTTGTCGAAGCCGGCCCGGGTGGTGGGGGACGTAGGACCGGCTGGCGATGGAAGGGTGCGCCTGGGGGTGGAACTGGAAATACCCAGCCACAATTTCTGGGTGGAAATGGCGCGCTGAGAAGCCTCAGGCAGCAAAACAGCAACCGACGCGCAGCATTCCCTGGGCGAGGCGATGCGTGTAGATTCGGCGTACCCTGAATTCGGCCGCGGGCAAGATGGGTACATGCAAGCGGGCATGAAAGGAATCGGGCAGCGTCACGGCCTCGTCGAGTAGGAAAGCGACCCCCCCGAAGCTGAGGTCCAACACCCGGGCTAGTTTGGGGCCAAAGCCGTTGCATAGAACCCCGTAGGCGTTCGAGCCCGCCAGGGAGACCCGTTCATAGCGGCGCTTCTGGCGCGTGTCCGCGGTGGTGTTGAGCGTCGGGGGAGGGGAACCCTCGACCCCTTCCCGGGGCGGTTCGGCTTCAAGCTGAGGTTCCACGACCCGCCGTTGGGTGTTTTTCCTGTGAGCGTAAAGATTGCGATCCGCCACCTCGAACAACGTGGCGGTGTTGTCCCCGTCATCGGGGAAGGCGGCCACCCCGTAGTCAAGGCCCAAGGGCACGTCGGGGGCCAGGGAGCGGGCGTATTCGTCGAACTTTTGGGTAATCCGCTCCGCCAGGAAGTGGGCGCTGCGAGCCTCCGACTGGGGAAGCAGGAGGGCAAACTCGTCGCCGCCAATCCGACAGGCGTAGTCGGAGCCGCGGATGGTCTCGAGGGACGCCCGAGCCAAGCTGCGGAGGACTTCATCCCCGACGGGGTGGCCATAGGTATCGTTGACCTGCTTGAAATTGCGCAGGTCAAAGAGGAGTAAGGCCAACGGATAGGCGTAACGGCGAGAGCGATTCAGTTCCTTGAGCAAGTATTCGTCGAACAGCCGACGGTTATAGAGGCCGGTGAGCGCGTCCGTGGCGGCGTTGTGGAGCAGACGCTTGAGCTCGCGGTATTCCATCAGGATGGGGTTGCGCAGGAGCAGCGCGGTACCGAAGTAGTCCACCGCGGCGGTCTTCAGATTCACCGGGCGGCCCAGCCGTTCGGTGAGCTCGTTGCGACGCCGCAAAACCTCTTGCCAGTGGAACACACTTTCTTGCTCGCTGACGTCCACACTGGTCACGCTCTTCAGGAACCTTTGCAGAAAAGCGCCCTGGACGGCCGGTTCGAGCTGCTGCAGGGTGTCGGTAATGAGCTCGAGGTAGTACTCTCCCCCGTCTTCCCTGTCCGAGAGAGGAGGATTCTCCCCCGGGGCGTTCCCGCCCCGCGAGCCGGGGTTGGGCTGGGAAGCAAACAACTGCCTAATCCGTCCCCCTTCCCCTCCGCTGGAAAGACATAGTAAAGGGTTCCGGAGTGGGTGTCAACAACCCCGCAGCGGCCCCTCGGCGACAAAAGGCCGGGCGGGAGAGACTGGTTCGGGAATTTGGCGTGGATTCCTTGTCAGACAGGGGGCAAAATGCTAGACTCACCCTCGCGGAGGTGACCTATGGCTGGCAATGGCGGATCGAAATTTTCCTACTTTCTCGCGGGGATGGGGATTGGCGCAGCCGTGGCCCTGCTGTTTGCCCCGCACTCGGGCGAAGAAACGCGAGAGTATTTGCGCGAACGCGCCGACGAGGCTCGTGACGAGGCCAAGCGCGGGACGCGCCGACTGCGCGAGCAGGCGGAGGTATACACCGAAAAGGGAAAAGACCTGGTGGAGCGGCAACGCGAGTCGTTGGAAGCCGCTCTGGAAGCAGGAAAGCAAGCCTACCGGGAAGAAAAAAGAAAGATGTAAAACCCTCTAAGCGGAAACGGGGCCGACGGTGGACGCGTACTTGAAGGTATTTATTGTCGCAGCGGCGGTGGCGGTGATGCTGCAGTTCGGAATCCTGCTGCTCGCCTACCTGCGCTGGGCCAAGCTCGACGCTGAAACCAAGGAGTTGCGGCGCCAACTGCGCGAGCAGGCGGGCCCGATCCTGCACAACGTGGAAGAAATCTCTCACACGGTGCGGGAGAACAGCCGGCTGATTCTTGGCGACCTCAGCGCTCTCACCCATGATGCACGCCGCCTGATGGACAAGTTCGACCGGCTAAGAATTCGCGGAAGCTCTGAAAGGCCATGCGCTTACGATTGTTGAAGACTTGATGTCGAAC
>JBHHYS010000144.1:0-4674 GCA_046757645.1 Terriglobia bacterium
CCAGCGCCAGCACCCGCCGGCGGGCGTCGAGTGAAAGGGTGGTGCCGGTGGGGTTATGGAAGTTGGGGGTCAGCAGCAGCAGCCGCACCCGCTGCTGCGTCATCACAGACTCCAGCATCTCCAGGTTCAAGCCCGCCTCGGTTACCGGCACGCCCAGGCAGCGGACGCCGCCGCCGTTGAAGGTCTGGATGGCACCGGGATAGACGGGATTCTCCATGGCCACCACATCGCCCGGGCGGAGAAACACCTTGCGGATGAGGTCGAGACCTTGCTGGCAGCCATTGGTGATGAGGAGTTCGGGGTCGCCAGCGTGGATACCCTCGCGGCGCAATTCCTGGCGGAGGAAATCCCTCAGGCGCGGGTAGCCGTTGCTGGGGCCGAGCTGGAGCAGCGACTTCCCTTCCCGCCGCAACACTTCGCTGGTGGCCCGGCGAAACTCTTCCACGGGGAAAAGTTCCACCGCCGGCCGGGCGGTGGTGAAAGAGATCAGCCGAGGATCGGCCGCGGCCAGCGCGTCGCTCACCAGCACATCGAGCGGGTCATCGGCCGGGGCGTCGGCAAAGAGCATCGTCCACAGGTAGCCGTTCTCCAGGCGGGCGGAGAAGGGCGCCGACGGCGAAGTCCCTCGACTTCGCCCGTCGACTGCGCTCGGGGCACGCTGGGGACGAGTGGGTTTGGGCGCTTCGATGCCCCGGGCGACGAAGGTGCCGCGGCCGACGTGGCCTTCAATCCAGCCGTCGGCGGTGAGCTCGGCGTAAGCGGTGGCCACGGTGGTCCTGTGGACGCCCAGCCGACCGGCCAATTCCCGGCTAGGCGGCAGGCGGTCGCCCACCCCCAGCGCGCCGGTCGAGATCAACTGGTGCAACTGGTCGCGAATCTGCTGGTAGAGTGGGACTTGGCTGGCGGGGTCGAGTTGCAGCATCACGGTGGCTACCGCCCCCTGTATTGTCTCTCTCTACCCTACCAATATAGATAAAAACAGCGGGATGTAAAGAGCCAATTTGTCTTTGAGTCCAGGCCCAGCGGGGCCACCGCCCAGCTTGAAGCGGAGAGGGGTGGCCGGTCTGAAGTCGACTGGCGCGGGGGGCGATGATCTGCTGGCAAGCAGGCTGTGCGAGTTCCGGTGGCGCTGGGTGTCGAAAGCCGCAGCGGCTGAGGGAAAAAACCCCATCCGGCAAAGGTTCGGTCGAACAAGCTCGATTCCGCCGACAATCCACCTTGATTCAATGGGATAGAGAAGAGGTGCCGGTGCTGGACTGGCACCGCGATTGCAGCCCCTGGGAGCAGTTGGGGTTTTGCCCGAATGCCACAACAGCTGACACGCCTGCTGATTCTCTTTGCCGTGCTGGTTAGCGGACTGGCCGTGGCGCGGCACTTCCTTTTGCCGGCAACTTTCGGCGAGCGGGGTCACTACCGGGCGGTCGCGGTCGAAGCCATCGAGAAGCAGCCGATTCAGTACGCTGGGCGGGAGGCATGCGCCCTGTGCCACACGGAGATTGTCGCGGCCCACACCAAGGCCCGCCACCGAACCGTGGCCTGCGAGGTCTGCCACGGGCCGGCGGCGACGCACACCGAAGCTCCGACCGAGAACCCATTGCCGGCGCCTCGCCAGCGAGGCTATTGTCCGCTGTGTCACGGCTACAACCCCAGCCGACCCACCGGCTTTCCGCAAATTGATCCGGTCGCCCACAATCCCCTGAAGCCTTGTATCCGTTGCCACAACCCGCACCAGCCGGAACCCCCGCACGTACCGGAGGAATGCAGTGCCTGCCACGGCGAGATTGCCCGGATGAAGGCGGTCTCCCATCACGTTCGGCTGCCCTGCACCCGCTGCCACAGCACGCCGGTGCAGCACAAGATCACCCCGCGGGTGGTGCATCCCAAGAAGCCCCGCAGCCGTGAATTCTGCGGCAGTTGCCATGCCCAGGGTGCCCGGAGCCCGAGAGAAATGCGCCGCGTCGACCTGGAAACGCACGGGGGGCGCTACCTCTGTTGGCAATGCCACTACCCGCACTATCCGGAGCTGGATTGATGAAGGACGAGAAGCCACGCCTGGCGAAATCGAGCCCACAGAGAGAGGAGACATCCGAAGAGATATCCAAGGAGCGGCGCGCCTTCCTGCACACCTGCTCGCTGGCCGCGCCCCTTCTGCTGATTGCCCTGCGGGCGGAGACGGTGGCCTGGGCGGCGGGCGACGCTGCGTACAATCCCAACGAGCACTATTACGGCATGGGAATCGATGTGAACCGGTGTATCGGCTGTGGCCGGTGTGTGGAAGCCTGCAAGAGGGAAAACGATGTCCCCCGGGCGCCCTTCTATTTTCGCACCTGGGTGGAGCGCTACGTGATCAACACCGAGGGCGAAACGGCGGTGGATAGCCCGGATGGGGGAATCGGCGGCTTCCCGACCACGGTCAGCGAGAAAGGCATCCTGCGCACCTTCTTTATTCCCAAGCTGTGCAACCAATGCGCCAACCCGCCGTGCGTGCAGGTGTGTCCGGTGGGGGCGACTTTCTCCACTGAAGATGGGGTGGTGCTGGTCGACGTGGACTACTGCATTGGCTGCCGCTACTGCATCCAGGCCTGCCCGTACGGCGCCCGCTTCCTCGACCCCCGCACGCGCACCGCGAACAAGTGTACCTTCTGCTACCACCGAGTGGTGCAGGGGCTGCTGCCGGCCTGCGTGGAAGTCTGCCCCACCCAGGCGCGGGTATTCGGCGACCTCCGGCAGCGCAGCAGTCCGCTGGCCCGCTTCACCCGCCACCACAAGACTCAAGTGCTGAAGCCCTATCTCAACACGGAGCCCAAGGTCCACTACGCCGACTTAGACGGGGAGGTGCGCTAGCCGTGGAGCCTTTCCAAGAAGTGCTGCGCCAGGTGGTGGGCTTCATTTACCCGAACGAGGTGGAGCTGCACTGGGGCTTGCTGATCGTCGTCTACCCCTACATCACCGGATTGGTGGCCGGGGCTTTCATCCTGGCCTCGCTGGTGCGGGTCTTCAACGTCAAAGAGTTGCAGCCTACCTACCGGCTGTCGCTGCTCACCGCGCTAGCCTATCTGATCGTGGCGCCGCTGCCCTTGCTGGCCCACCTCGGCCATCCAGAGCGGGCGTTTGAGATCTTCCTCACCCCGAACCTGCACTCCGCCATGGCCATGTTCGGCTTCGTTTACGCTTGGTACCTGACGGTGGTGTTGTTGCTGGAAATCTGGCTCGACTACCGCAAAGACCTGGTGCTGTGGGCGCAGCAGGCGACCGGGGTGCGGCGATGGCTGCGCTGGGCGCTGACCCTGGGAGCCACCGATCTCTCGCCCCGGGCGCTGCGCTTCGATGAAAGCGCTGGGCGGGTGATCACCATCATCGGCATTCCTTCCGCCTTTCTGCTCCACGGCTACGTGGGGTTTATCTTCGGCTCGGTCAAGGCCAACCCCTGGTGGTCCAGCGTGCTCATGCCCATCGTCTTCCTCTTCTCCGCCATTGTTTCCGGGATCGCCCTGTTGCTGCTGTTCTACTTGCTGGGCACGCTGCTGCGCTCGAAGCCCGTGAACATGGTCTGCCTGGACAAATTGGCGATGTTCCTCTTTTATGCCGTGGTCTTGGACTTCTCCCTGGAATTGCTCGACTTCATTCACCGTCTCTACGAAGCCAAGGAGTCAATCCATATCCTCTCCCAGCTCGTCTCCAGCCGGCTGTTTCTCAGCTTGGTGATCCTCCAGGCCCTCCTGGGGACGCTGGTGCCCCTGCTGCTGCTGGGATTGGTGTCACCCGCACTCCGCAGCCGGGGTCTGGTGACCCTGCCGGATGAGTTGCGTCGGCTGCTCTACGCGGGAGCGGCGGTGCTGATCCAAATCGGCATCTTCAGCACGCGGTGGAACGTGGTGATCGGCGGCCAGCTCTTCTCCAAGAGCTTGCGGGGACTGACGGTCTACAAAATGCAGTTACTGGGAGTGGAGGGACTATTGGCGGCCGGGTTCCTGCTTCTCCTCCCGGTGCTTTTGCTGCTGGTGTTGATCGCCTGGCTGCCACCCTGGCCGGAGGCGGAACAGACCCCGTCCGCGGGGTAGCCCCTAGAGACGAAAAAACCCCAGCGCAAAGAGCCGATTTGTCTTACAAGCCCAAAGAGCGAGGAGGAGTTTGGGCGCGCCTGAGCGCACCCGGATTGGAACAGGGGACTAGCCCGGCTCCCGTTGTTGCCGGCAGGCGCGCCTAAGTCGTTCTTACGATCGAGCCCGACTTGACCCCTCTCTTGTTATGAACTCCCGGCCGGGGGGGACGTGCAAAGTTTTTCATCTTGACAAGGCTTTTGTTTGAAGAGAAAAATTGCGCCACCATCATCGCTCGCCACCCAATTTTGGGACAGGGGGCGAACCCAGAGAAAATGACATATAGGTTCTTGCTTCCCCTTCCTGAGGGGATGGGATCCACGACTTAGCCCACGACCTTTGTGGTCTGGGGAGACTCCTCGTGCAAAACGTTGTAGGTCAGCTAGAGGTTTCCTGGAAGAGGCGTTGGGCGGCTGCGGGTGAAAATCTTCGTGCTCTGTTTCTTAGACGGGTGCCGCCGCCGGATGGTTTCCCTCGGGAGGCGTGGTTTCAGGATGCGTGCGTGCGCGGGCGGCTGCGGGGGCAGGCGCTGGTGTTGTCCGCGGTGCTGCACGTCTTGTTTGTGGTGACACCG
>JBHHYS010000145.1:0-4409 GCA_046757645.1 Terriglobia bacterium
AGTGATCGGGGGTTGAGATGGGTGGAGAAATGTCAAGCGGGCTGGCGCTTTGCTGTTCAGAGAGTTGGAGGCGAGAGAAGGCGCTGAAACCCGTGGGGGGTTTGACGAGGAAGGGACACGCCGGTAGAATTAGAAGAGGGAGGCCTCGGTCTTATCGTGGTTGAAGTGGGGCGCAATCGCGTCGAATCTTGTCGCTTCCGTTTGCGGCTTGGGGGTCACCTCCTGGGTCTGACTGTCTTCTTGGCCGCCATCCTGCTTAGCCCGGGCAGCGAAGTGTCCGCCCGGCCGACGGATACGGCGGCAGCAGCTTCGCGCGAAGAGTTGCCCGACCTGGCGCGGGCCGCGCGGGCAGCCCCGCAGCGCCCGCCGGTCTTCTACTTTCTGGGCAGCGAGGTGCCCGACCCGGTGGAGCAGGTGCTGGATCAGGCGGAGGCCATCTTCCGCCGCGGCGAAGAGCACTACCGCGCCGGCCACCTGGAGCGCGCCCGCCAGGAGTTCGACCACGCCGTGGACTTGCTGCTGACTTCCCCGTTTGCCCTGCGCGGCGACCCCCGGCTGCGGTTTGGCTTTGATCGGCTGCTCGACCGCATCCATGAGCTCGAACTGGCGGCGCTGCGCGCCGTTCCCGCGGCCGAGGAGCCGGCGGAAGTGCCGGCGGCGATTGAGGAGATCGCCCCGCTCACCTTCCCCATCGACCCCGCCCTCCGCGCCCAACTGGAGCAGGAACTGCTCACCCTGGCCTACGACCTGCCGATGACGTTGAACGAGCGGGTGCTGAGCGTGGTGAATTTCTTTCAGACCCCGAAAGGCCGGCGGATCATCCAGAACGGTCTGCGGCGCGCCGGACGCTACCGGGAGTTGATCGCGACCATCCTAGAGGAAGAAGGCCTTCCCCGCGACCTCCTCTTCCTGGCCCAGGCGGAAAGCGCCTTCCAGCCCCACGCTCGCTCTCGTCGCCGGGCCACCGGCCTGTGGCAGTTTATGAGCTGGCGGGCGCGCGAGTACGGCCTGAAGGTGAACTGGTGGGTGGACGAGCGGCGCGACCCGGTGAAGTCCACCCGGGCAGCGGCCCGGCACCTGCGCGACCTCTACGAGCAGTTCGGCGACTGGTACCTGACCCTGGCGGCGTACAACGCCGGCCCGGGACGGGTGCGGCGGGCGCTGGCGCGCGCGGGCGAGGGGGCGGGCTATTGGGGGTTGGTCAAGCGTCGTCTGCTCCCTCCCGAGACGCGCAACTTCGTCCCCATCATTTTGGCGGTGGCGCTGGTGGCCAAGAACCCCGCCCGCTACGGGGTGGAGGTGGAGCCCGAGCCGCCGCTGCGGTTCGAGACGGTGAAGGTGGACAAACCCACCGACCTGCGCCGCATCGCGGAAGTCATCGGGATGGACGCCCGCCGGCTGCGGGCCTTGAACCCCCACTTGCTTCGCAACGTTACCCCGCCGGGATCGCAGCCCTTCGAACTCTACGTCCCGCCGGGGACGGCGGAGACCCTGGCGGCCGAGTTGCCCCGCATCCCGGAATCCAAGCGGGTCTACTGGCGGCGGCACCGCATCCGCCGCGGGGAAACCCTCTCCCATATCGCCGCCCGCTACGGCACCTCTGCCTACGCCATCGCCCAGGCGAACAGGATGTCTCTGCGGTCCACCATTTATCCTGGGCGGGTGCTGGTGATTCCCAGCGGGGGTCGCCGCCGCTCCCTGGCCCGCGCCCAGCGGCGCCGCGACGGCGCCCTGGTTTATACCGTGCACCAGGGCGACGCCCTCTCCAGCATCGCGGCCCGCCACCGCACCACGGCCAGCGCCCTGGCTCGGGCCAACGGCATCTCCGTGAGGTCGATCATTCATCCCGGCGACCGCCTGGTGATTCCGGAGGGGAGCCCCCGCTCGCCCTCCCCGCAGCGGGCTGATGGGCGGCTTGTGCATCGGGTGCGTTGGGGCGAAACCCTCTGGGAGCTGGCGCGGCGCTACCGGGTCAGCGTGGCGGCGCTCCGCCGCGCCAATCCTTACCTCCACAGCCGGCAACTGCGCGCCGGCGATCGCCTCCTCATTCCCCGCTAGCCCAGGCCGGCTTCTCGGGTTCCTTCCTGAGGAAAAGGCCTAATGTTTTCTGAGAGTTACAGGTCGGGCAAACCGGCTTGCAGTGCTCCGACCCTCAGCGCCGAGGGTGCCACACCAACAAAGCGGGGCTTGACAAAGACTTGGGGCTGTTCTCTAATGCGCCAGAGTTTTCGCGAAGGAAAGGTGAGCGATGGCAGGTGACGAGTTTCGCTTCCGAATGGGTGACGAAGAAGAAGGCTTCGGGCTTCCTGAACGGGAAGAGCTGGCCGAAGACTACACCGAAGAGGAAGAGCTCCCCAGCGGTGAGCCGCGCCCGGTGGTGCCCCAGCCGCCTGCCTTTGCTCCGCCACCGCCGCCTCCGCCCATCAAACCTAAGCCGAAGCGCAAGCGCAAGCCCAAGCGCAAACGCAAGGCGAAAGCCAAGCCGCGGCGCAAAGCCCGACCCAAGCGGCGTCGCCGGGTGAAAGCCAAGCCCCGTCGCCGCCGGAGCAAAGCTCGCCGGGTTCGTCGCCGGAGCCGCCGCGCCGGTCGCAGCAAGAAGTCCCGCCGGCGTGCCCCCCGCCGCAAAAAGCGCCGCCGCTAACCGCCCGGGCACGGAGAAATTTTCAGCACGGCGAGCCCTTCGACAGGCTCCCGTCGGCAGGCTCAGGGTCTTCGCTGTGCTCCGACAGGGCAGGGCGGCTCTATGCTTGCGGATTCGAGATTCTCAGCACGGCGAGGAAGGCGTCCTGGGGGATGTCCACGCGGCCGATGCGTTTCATCCGCTTCTTTCCGGCCTTCTGTTTTTCCAGCAGCTTGCGTTTGCGGGTGACGTCGCCGCCGTAGAGTTTGGCGGTGACGTCTTTGCGTAGCGGCTTGATGGTTTCCCGCGCGATGACCCGGCTGCCGATGGCGGCCTGAATCGGCACCGCGAAGAGCTGCCGGGGAATGAGCTGGCGCAAGCGTTCGACCAGGGCCCGGCCGCGCTCGTAGGCTTCCTCGCGGTGGCAGATCAGTGAGAAAGCGTCCACCGGCTCGCCCGCCACCAGGATATCCAGCTTGGCCAGCTCGGCGGCCCGGTAGCCGGCGAACTCGTAGTCCAGCGAGGCGTAGCCGCGGGAGAGCGACTTCAACCGGTCGTAGAAATCCCGCACCATCTCCGCCAGGGGCAGCTCGTAGACCAGCAGCACCCGCTCCGGCGAGACGTACTCAAACTTCTTCTGCACCCCGCGGCGCTCTTCGCAGAGTTTCAGCACCCCGCCCAGGTAGTCGGCCGGGGTGACCAGGGTTACCTCGAGCACCGGCTCTTCGATGATCTCGATCTGGTTCAGCGGGGGAAACTGCGCGGGGCTCTCCACCTCGATCACGCGGCCGGCGGAGGTCAGAATCCGATAGCGCACACTGGGGGCGGTGGACACCAGCGTCAGCCCGAACTCCCGCTCCAGCCGCTCCTGCACGATCTCCAGATGCAGCAGGCCGAGACACCCGACGCGGAAGCCAAACCCGAGCGCGGTGGAGCTTTCCGGTTCGTAGTGCAAAGCCGAATCGTTGAGCGCCAGTTTCCCCAACGCCTCGCGGAGCTCTTCGTAGCTTTCCGTGCTGGCGGGATAGAGTCCGGCGAAGACCATGGGCTTGATTTCGGTGAAGCTCAGCAGGGGCGCGGCGGGCGGCTGCCCCGCTTCGACCATGGTATCCCCCACCTGAGCGTCCGCCACCCGCTTGATGTTGGCGATCACAAAGCCGACTTCCCCCGCGGCCAGCGCCTCCACCGGAACCGGCTCCGGGGTGAGCACCCCGAGTTTCTCCACCTGGTAGCTCTGCCCGGTGGCCCACAAGCGAATCCGCATCCCGGGGCGCACCACCCCGTCCACCACCCGCACCAGAACGATGGCGCCGCGGTAGGGGTCGAACCAGGAGTCGAAAATCAGCGCCCGCAACGGCGCCCCCGGCTCGCCCCGGGGCGGCGGCACCCGGGCCACAATCGCTTCCAGCACCGCCTCCACGCCCTGGCCGAGCTTGGCGCTGACGCGCAACTCCGGCGCGGCGGCGGGCCCCAGCAGCCGCTCGATTTGCTCGCTGGCCAGGTCGACTCGGGCGGCTCCGAGGTCGATCTTGTTGATCACCGGAATGATTTCCAGCTCGTGTTTCAGGGCCAGGTAGGTGTGGGCCAGGGTTTGCGCTTCCACGCCCTGGGTGGCGTCCACCACCAGCAGGGCACCTTCGCAGGCGGCCAGCGACCGCGACACCTCATAGCTGAAGTCCACGTGCCCGGGGGTGTCGATGAGGTTGAGCTGATAGGTGCGCGCGTCCCGGGCGGTGTAGTGCAGGCGGACGGCGTGGGCCTTGATGGTGATGCCGCGCTCGCGCTCCAG
>JBHHYS010000146.1:0-4316 GCA_046757645.1 Terriglobia bacterium
GGCGTTCTGGATCAAGTAGCCGGCTTCGACGGCGGCAATCTTCTGGTCGTAATAGAAGTGCACCGCGAGCTCGTCGGCCTTGCGGCTGACCGGGGTGGCGCGGCCTAGCTCGACGATGAAGCCGGTGGTCGAGCCGGGGGCGCCGGCCCAGACGAAGCTCTTGCCGAAGCTGGGCTCGCCGAAAGCGGGCGTGGGGGAGACGTAGCAGAGCAGGGCGTGCTTGCCGAAGACGAAGTCCACGCTGCCGTCGGCGGCCACTTCCAGCGCCTGGGCAACCAGAACGCGCTGGACGTCGAAGATCGACGCTAGGTCTTCCTCGCGCACCACGCCCACCCGGATGTTTTGCACGCGCTCGACCACCTTGGGGTGGTTGCGCAGCCTGGAGAAGACAGAGAAGCCGAGGACGAGGGTGTTGGCGCGCACCCCGGCGTTTTTGGCGATGACTTCCTGGCCGGCCTGGATGTCCTCGGTGGGGGTGGAGTTGACGAAGTCGGACCACTGGGTCGTGCCCGCCAAGGCGAGGTTTTGGGTGACTTGGAGCGGGTCGGTGACCATCTGCGCGAAGAGTTTTTCTTTGCGCAGCAGGAGCTTGTCGGTGAGGGTTTCGGTGGTCCACTGTTCGACATCTCCGGCGTCGAAGTTGGCCCGCTCTTCGTCGGTGATCAGGCGCTCGAGGGCGTGGTCCTCGGCGAAGTAGGTATCGGGAGAGAGGGTCTGGGTGATGCGCTGGGCAGCGGCGCCGGGGGCGCGCAAGTCGTCGACCAGCGCCTGGAGCGCCTCCCGGCCGAAGCGCCAGTACTTGTCGGACTGGCGTTGCACGGGGACGCGGGTGAAGACTTGGTCGGAGACATAGCTGGGGTTGCGGAACTTCACCGCGAAGTTGCTGAGGGCTACATCAATGTGGCCCTGGAGAGGACTGACGAATGCCATTGGCTTTTACCTCCGTTGGTGTGGAAAGCGGGTGCGAAGCACCTCTTCCGGACTGGATGGGGTTCGGCCCTGAAGAGGACTGACGAATGCCATGGTTGAGTTTCCTCCTAGTTTTCAAAGTGGCCGGTGAGTGGTGAGCAGCGACCAGTGAATGGGTGGGGTTGTGTCACCCCGAGCTGGCCGGCCCCGAGTCCCGACAAGGTCGGGATCGAAGGGTCGAGGGGTCTGCTGTTGAACCAGCAGGTTCCTCGGAATGACAGCCTGTGGGTGGTGGGACATAGGTCGCTGACTCAGGCGGTGTAGCGGAAGGGGACGACGGCGAGGTCGAAGTTGTCGCCGGCCACCGCGGCGGCGGTGAGGGCGATGCCCACTACTTCCACCACGGTGCCGCCGACTTCCCCACCCACCGCCTGGAGCTGGCCGGTGGTGCCGGCGACCTTCACGAAGCTGCCGGCGCTGATGGCGGCCGCCGCGGTGCCCACGACGGGTCCGAGGATGACAATGGGGATGGCCTTGCCGGCCGCGTCGGCTTTCAGGGCGGTGATGCCCTTGGCCCGCGCGCCGGCAGCCGCGGGCAGTGCGATCTGGTCAGGGTTGGTGCCCTGGATGACGGCGAGGTCGGCGCCGATGGCGCCGCCTTCGGCTTTTTGGGTGAGAACGATTTCGCCTCCGATTGGCATGGTGTTTTTTTCCTCCTATGCGGACATTGAAGAGCAGAGGTTTGTGAGATGCGGAGTGGAGCGAGGCATCTGAAAAGCAGATTCTTCGTCCCGATGAAATCGGGACTCAGAATGACAGGAAAGCGTTGGCATGAAGTTTTCCTCCTCCAGGGTCCGTTCTCCCCGTGGCCGGGGCCCTTTGATCCCGACCTTGTCGGGACTCCGCGCAAGCCACCGGGCTGAGCGGGAGAAGTCAGAACTCAGGTGGTAGTGATGCTGCTGTGGTGTTCCTCTCGCAGTTGGGTGAGCGCCTCCCCGTAGCTGATGCCGAGTTCGGCGGCCAGGGCTTCGGCGCGTTCAGCCAGCTCCACGCTGGCAGGGTCGATGGTCATTCCCCGGCGGGGTTCGGTGAAGTGGACAAGCCGTGACCCGGCTCCGCCCGGCGGGCTGCGGCGGGCCGGCCCGTAAGAGGTGCTGGGGCCGAGTTCGCGGAATTCGATGACGGCGGGCAGCTTGGTGAGGAATTCTTGGAACCAGGCGAGCAGGGCCTGTTGGGCGGTCGCAGGAACTGCCGACGACGAATCTGCTTTCGCAGATTCATCTCCGCTACCTTTCTCTTGCTCCTCTTGCATCCCAAGCGGGTGCGGAGCACCTCTTCCGGACTGGGATGGGTCCTGGCACTTTTCGAGTGCACTATCGGCGGCTGCCAGGTGTTCCATGAACTGGGGGACGCCCCAGAGGTCAAAGGCAGGCGGGAAGCGGCCCTGGGCCCGCAAGGTTTCAACGAAGTGGGCGGTCTGCTCCTGGCGCCGGGTGGATTCGGTTTGATTCAGCTTTTCTTCGGCGGCGTCCTTCTCTGCCTTCGTTCGACGAACTTGGGTGGCTAGGTCGGTGGCCAGAGCGTCGAGGCGCTGCTGGAGCTGAGCAATACTTTCGGCGAAGTCCACCTCCGGAGCTGGAGCATCAGCTGGCAAGGGACAAGCCTTTGCCCTACCTGGCTCGGAGGAGCGCTCGGCGGTGAAGAAGGCACGCAGGTGGTCGAGAAAATTTTCAAGCTTGGATTTCGTGTCGGGCATGGAAGCCTCCGGTGACCCAGCGGCATCCCTCGTCTCCGCTCGGGACAGGGGGGCCGCTGGGCTGAGCAAAGTTGCTTGAGCCGAGTTACCAAACGAGAAGCAGACACTGGCGGCTTCGGCGAAGCGGACGGGCGAAAGGGCTTTGACGGCGGGCGGGGCGGCTCCGAGGAAGCCGAGGTGGCGGAGATAGGGGCCGCCGGTGGGCGGGAAGTGGGTGTAGAGGGCGACGGAGCGTTGGGTGAAGCGGCCGGCGCACAGCAGGGCTTCGAAGGCGGGATCAACCTTTTGCAGTTGCGCCCAAAGTGAATTGCCGGCGCGGCGCAAGCGGCTGATCCAGGCGTAGGCGGGAGCGTCGTCGGCGGGATGGCCGAGGACGACGGGCGCGGCCTGCAAGCGGGGAGTGTAGGAGGCGGCGAGGCGATCGAGGTCAGCCAGGGTCCAGGTGCCGCGCTCACCGTAGTCGCCCGCGCGGAAGATTTCAATCCAGGCGCCTTCCAGCGAAGAGGGCAACGCCCTCCCCGCGGCGGGGGCCACGGGGTTGGACACAGTGAAGGAGCGGGTGCCAAGCACCTCTTCCGGACTCCCTTCCATTTGGCGCACCGGTTGGGACGAATGGGGAGCCCGCTGTTCGCGGCTGCCCCTCGACTGCGCTCGGGGTAAACCCCGCACCTCTTCCGGACTCCCTTCCATTTGGCGCACCGGTTGGGACGAATGGGAAGCCCGCTGTTCGCGAGTGCCCCTCGACTGCGCTCGGGGTAAACCCCGCACCTCTTTCGGTCTGTCCTGCGTTTCTTTCACCGGCTCGGGATTCATTGCGTGTGACTCCCGGGGGGCGACGACGCGGAGCGAGAATCGGAGGAAGTCAAGGTGGTGTCGCCGGGCTGGGGGGCGGGGAGGGAGTAGGTGCGCTGGAGGTAGGTGAGGGGGAGGGGGGCGCCGAGGCGGGCGAGGCGCTCGTCGATTTCGATGCGCTGGCGGAGGTCGGCGGGCGGGTCGAGAGAAATCGTCCAGCGGGGCGGGCGGACCTCGGGTCCGAAGTTGAAGACGAAAAGCCAGCGCAGGAGTTGGTCGTTGACGACGGCCATCAGGTCGCGGGCGTCGGCGACCACTTTTTCGAAGCGCACTTCCTGGTGGACTTCGCCGAGGGCGCGGGAGCCGCGGCCGTCTTCGCTGCCGCGCTGGGTGAGGGTTTGGCCGAGGATGACGCGGGCGATTTCGTTGTTGCAGAGCTGGTCGGCGAGGGCCAGGAAGACGTTGGTGTCGCCGCCGCGGGCCGCCTGGAGGAGCTCGGAGACGATCTGGAAGTTTTCCGGGATGGCCACGGCGGTCTCGCTGTTGATGGCTTCGGCGGCTTCGAGGGCGCGCTGCTTGTCCTGGTCGGTGGCCCCGTGCGGGTAGCGCACCACCACGGAGCCGGTGCCCTTCTCGATGAACTTGAGCCAGAACTTCAAATCCTGGCGCTTGAACCAGGAGGGCCAGAAGACGCGGCGCAGCAGGGGCCGGCCCCGACGGTTACCGTGACGGGGGCGGAAGGAGTAGATGAGGAATTTGTGTTCGGGGAGCAGGCGCCCTCGGCTCCCCGCAGTTGGGGCCGCTGGGCTGAGCAAGGAGTGGGCGAAGCGGAGGGGGCCGGTTTGGGGGTGGCCGGGTG
>JBHHYS010000147.1:0-4302 GCA_046757645.1 Terriglobia bacterium
TAAACACGGGCGCACCCACAACCGCAGTCACCGCGCCCACGGGCAACTCGGTGGGTGCCACCACGGTGCGCGCCAGCGTGTCGGCCGCAACCAAAATCAAGGCACCCCCCAGCGCCGAAGCGGGCACCAGCAGGCGGTAGTCTCCGCCGAACAGCAGCCGTACCAGGTGCGGCACCAGCAAGCCAACGTAGCCGATGGCGCCGCTGACCGAGACCGCCACGCCCGTTGCCACGGAAGCGGCCAGGTAGACAAGCAGCTTGGTGCGGCGCACGTTGACCCCCAGCGCCAGCGCTTCCGGCTCGCCCCCGAGGAGCAAGTTCAGGTCGCCCGCCACCCAGTAGATCACGCCGATGGCAGCCAGGACGGCCAGGGCCAGCCAGCGCAGGTCGAGCGGGGTGGGATTGCTCAAGTCGCCCATCAACCAGAACGTGGCCCCGCGCAACTCGCGGCTGGAAAGAAAGTTGAGCAAGAAGGTGATCAGAGCTGAGAGGAACGATGCCGTAACAATGCCGGCCAGCAAGAGCGTGTAGGGCGAAATGTCAGAGCCGCGCTGGCCAATAAAGTACACGATAGCGATGGTCAGGATGGCCCCGACAAAAGCGGCGGCCTGCGTCGCCAGCGGGAAGCGAGCCGCCAGGGCCAGCGAGAGAATGGCCCCCAGCGCCGCTCCGCTCGAGACGCCCAGCACGTACGGGTCGGCCAGCGGGTTGCGCAGCAGCGCCTGGTAGCCCGCCCCGGCAACGCCTAGAGCAGCACCCACAATCATCGCCAGCAGAATCCGGGGAACGCGGATCGAGAACAGAATCAACTGGTGCTCGGGCGTGAGCGAGCCGGGCGAGCCGGTGATCGCCTGCCACAACGCTGCTCGGACGTGGTCGGTCGGGATGGAAGCCGCGCCCACGGTGAGCGCAATGAAACTCAAAACAACCAGACCTCCGGCCAGCAAGAGACAGACGCAGAGGACTCGCTTCCAGGTGAGGACCGCAGCGCTCATTTCTCCGCCACCTCCCTCAAGTGAAAAGCGTCAGGGTGCAGGGCACGCGCCAGCTCCTCCAGGGCCTCCACGATGCGCGGTCCCGGCCGGAGGATGGCCTCGTCCAGCCACACGATGCGATCGTGCCGCGTCGCTTCCAACTGTCGCCAGGGAGCCTCGCCTGCCAGCCGCGCCCAACGCTTCTGGATAGATTCTGTGCGAGGAAAAACGAGGTAGCCGGGGTTGCGCTCGATGACTTCTTCTACGCTCAACCGCGGCCAGGCCAGTGCCAGATGGGCGGTGATGGAATCGGCCCGGGCGCGCTGCAAGACATCATTGAGAAACGTGTCATTGCCGACCGTGATCAACGGTTCCAGCCAGAGGACAAACAATACCCGGGGCGCACGGGTTTTCCGCAATCGCGCCTCGAGCGTGCCCAGGCGGGCGCGGAGACGTGCGACCAGCTTTTCCCCTGCGTGCGGCACGCCCGCCAGTTCGGCCACATGCTGGATGGACGTGAAGATGTTCTCCACGCTGCGGGGGTTGATCCCGTAGAGCGGGAGGCCGACATGCTCCAGTGCCTCGACCGTCGCCCGGCGATTGCCGGCGGTGGTGCCCAGCACCAGGTCCGGCCTCAACTCGACAATTCTTTCCACGCTCGGGTTCAGCACATCACCGACACGGGGTTTGGTGCGCGCCGCGGGCGGGAAATTGCACAGATTCGTGACGCCCACCAGGCGCGCCTCGAGCCCCAGGGCATAGACGATCTCGGTCAGGTTGGGCGCCAGCGAGATGATCCGTTCGACGTGCGCTGGCACCCACACCCGCCGCCCGGTTTCGTCCACCACTGCGCGGTCGGCTGCTTGGCCTCGGCTTTGACGGTGAGGCGGCAAAGCCGCGAGCGGCGCTGTCAGCAGGACTACGCTTAGCAGAGCTGCCACAAGCGAGGCAACTCTCGACCCGCTGGCTCTCGCTGAGCTCATCCCTGGCCCCCCGACAAGAAGAGCCTCAACTCCCGGCGCGGAGGTTGAGGCAGTTCGTGGGCCGCGGCTTTCTTTTGGTGGCGGGCTTCGACACCACACTCTCTCGCGCGAAGAGTGCCCGGCGAAGACTCAGGCAGGTCTCCTGACTGACGGCCTTGCTCCCCCCGCTTGGGGAGAACGCGCGCTTCCCGGCTCCCGATTCGCTCGGGAACCCTTCCCGGCGGGCCCGGAATGTGGGCCCGGCCAGTGGCTCAGGAAGCGCAGCCGATCACAGTGGCGGGACCGTGGCGGATTCGCACCGCCTTCCCTTTTCAGCCCGCCCGGACTCTTCGAGTCCGGGCCAGGCCACCTGAGTCCTGCCCGCCCTGCAGGCGGGCGCCCCGGCTGGCTGAGCCGGGGTTTCGTTACGAGCGGCACCAGTCTACGCCGCGCGCGCGGGCCTGTCAAACAAGGGGATTCGAGGGCGTGGCGAGGGTAGAGCTCAGGAGCGGGGGCGGCGGCGCATGCGGAGCTCGCGTCCACGGTCGTGGTGTTCCACTTCGTCCATCAACTGGCGGATGATGAACAGCCCCCGCCCGCCGAAGCGTTCCAAGTTATGCTCTGCGGTGGGGTCAGGGATTTTGTTGGGGTCAAAGCCGGGGCCTTCGTCCCGCACCACCAAGGTGAGCCCCTCCTGAGGATGGCAGCGACAGACAAAGTAAATCTGCTGGTTGGGGTTCAGGCGGCTGCCGTGACACACCGCGTTGTTCAGGGCTTCCCGCAGGGCCAGGCGGACTTCGTCGAGGTCGCCGCAATTGGTCTTGCTGTTCTGGATGTGCGCCATGGCATCCTCGAGGGCGCGCTCGGCCGCCTCGGGAGTGGCGGCGAAGGTCCGTTCCAGGACTGTTTCCCGGGGGTGTCCCGACGGAGATTGACGCCGCGCTGCGTGTGACTCGGCCATGGGGGACTGTACCAGTCCTCAGGGATCCTTAGCGGTTCTTCCACTGTGGCTTGCGCTTTTCGAGAATGGCACGCAGGCCTTCCTGTGAATCCTCCAGCTTATAGAGCTCATTGAGGAAGAGGTCGCGAGAGTGCCGAAGCGAGTCCTTCAGACTCATGCCCAGGCCTTCATAGATGGCTTTCTTGGCCATGGAGAGCACGGGCGCAGATTGCTGGGAGACACGGGCCAAGAGCGACCCCACCGTTTTTTCGAGCTCGGATTCCCGCACCAGCTTGTTCACAAGCCGCACCGACAAGGCTTCCTCAGCAGTGAGGGGCTCGCCCGTCAGGAGCATTTCCATGGCGCGCTTGGGACCGATGATGTGAGGGAAGATGCTGGTGGCGAAGGGTGGAAACATGCCCAGCAGCTTGATTTCCGGCAGGCTGAACTTGGCCTTCGGCGTAGCGACCACCATGTCGCCGAAGGCGGCCAGCTCGCAGCCGCCCCCCAGCGCCGGGCCGTTGACCGCCACAACCATCGGCTTGCCCACGGCCAACGAGGCGCTGAATACGCGGGCGAAGGCGTCCAGCATCTGAAAGACGCGCTCGGTGGTGTACTCGGGCAGGTCCACGCCGCCGCAGAATGACTTGCTGCCCTTGGCTGCCTGCACCAGGATTACCTTGACGTCCGGGTGATCGTACAAGCTCTCGAAGGCGAGGGCGATCTCGATCAGCATCTCAGCGTTCAGGACGTTGTGGGGCGGCCGGTGCAAGGTGAGCCGCGCCTGGCCGTCGCGGAGCTCCCACTGGATAAACTTGTAGCCTTCGCTCGCCTTCTTTCTCTCCCCCCCGTAGAGTTCGTCGGTCAGGACTTCAACCATTAGCCACCTCGTACTGCAGGATTTAGACGGCCTCCAAACTGAGCGCCATGCCCAGTCCGCCGCTCACGCAGAGCGTGGCCAGGCCGGTTCGTGCCTGGCGCCGGCGCAGTTCATGGACCAGGGTTGTCACGATGCGCGCCCCGCTGCATCCGATGGGGTGGCCCAGGGCAATCGCCCCACCTTTTACGTTCAGGCGCGCGGAGTCGAACTGGAGCTCGCGGTCGCAGGCCAGCACCTGGGCGGCGAAAGCTTCGTTCAATTCTACTAGGTCGTAGGTGTCCAGGCGAGTGCTTGTTTTCTCCGCCAAGCGTTGGACCGCGGGCACGGGCCCCAGGCCCATCCGGCGCGGGTCCACGCCTACCGTTACCCAGTCAAGTAGGCGGGCTAACGGCTTCAACTTCTTTTCGCGCAAGTGCGCTTCGCTCACGAGTATCAGGGCGGCGGCACCGTCGGTAATCTGGCTGGCGTTGCCCGCGGTCACGCTGCCGTTCTGCTTGAACACGGGAGCCAGGCGGACCAGTTTTTCTGCCGAAGTGTCCGTCCGGAA
>JBHHYS010000148.1:0-4196 GCA_046757645.1 Terriglobia bacterium
GCTGCACGTAGTCCCCCACCAGGCGCACAATGTCCGCCTGCTGCTTCACCCGCTCCGCTATCGACCCAGGCTCCGCCACGTGCTTGTCGAGAAGAAGGGTTTCCTATCGGCCGTAGCTACCGCTGGTTATCGGCTCGGCTTCAGTGAGAGGGCGGGCGTAAAAGTAGGTCCAGGCTTTGGTCTTTTTCCCGTTCGACCAAACGTCAACCAGCTGGCGCCGAAACAAACCTTCGTCACGACCCTCCACGTCGTCAAGGATGCTTAACGTTTTCTCAGGGTAGTCGATCCTATATAGTTCGCCGTGAACGAATTGGTTTCTCTTTGCTGTCGGAACAGCCCCTGGATAGTGGCGCCCGCGAAGCTGAAAAAGCTCAGCTTGAATCCTACCAGTCCCGACGAAGTGAACGCTTGGGTTGCGAGCTAGGTGACTGTGGCGCTTCCTCCCTCGCATCAGGGTGCCATAGACGAATAGATAATTGCTCGTTTCCCTTTGTGAAGGGCTCGCCGATTTTGCCGCGCGATTCCTTTGTCTCATGGCTGCTGTGACTTAGCTGCTGGGCGAATATTTTACCAATAGTCCACTCAAGTTGCCGAATCCTTCCCTCTCAAGATACTTGCGTATCTCTGACGATTTGTCGACCTGCGCAATTCTCTCCAAGTAATACTGAAACATGGCCTCGATGTCCTTAGCAGTCAACTGCTTTAGCTGCTCCTTCAAATACGCGACGAATTCGAAGAAATTCATGTAGTCTGTGAAGAGGTCGAATAGGTTTTTCTCTTCTGATGAAAATTCCGGGTTTTCCTCTCCGTCTTTCCGTATCAAGGCGAGAATGTCAGCAATCCTGCCAAAGTCTATCTTTTGGCGTATTTCTTTGTAGGTATCCTTTTCATAGAACCTCTCAAACAGTTGCGAGAGCCAACGCGCCTTTTCGAGTTCAGTTTGCCTCTTTTCGGCCTGTGACCGCAATTTGTACTCTTTGAGGCCTTGGAACGCAGCGTAAAGCGCAGCAGCGGAAAATCCTACGGTGCCGATTCCCGTGAGGAATGTGCCCCAGGTAGCGAGTTGTTCCAAATCTTTCCCAAGGGAGATTGCTAGCACTAAAACTGCAACCAGATAGCCCAGAATTGCGTATCCCATCACCATGTACCGCCTTTTATCCACCTTGCCTTTTCAGTCGTACTACAGTGACGCCCACGCCGCCGTGCTCGCGCGCGGCTTCCTGTGCCGACTCGACGTGAGGGTGCCCAGCCAGGAATTCGGTCAATGCCTTCTTGAGCGCCCCCTTGCCGATGCCGTGGATGAGACGCACCTCGGTCTGGCCGGCCAGCACGGATTCATCCAGGAACTTGTCCACCTTTGCTAGGGTTTCTTCGACCCGCAGCCCGCGAACGTGCAGTTCAGGAACAGCGCTTCTCTGCGCTCTCTGCGTCTCTGCAGTTCTTCTTGTCTTCAGCGTGATCTTCGGCAGGGGCTTTTCCGCGCTTCGCACGATGGCTTCGATGTCGTCCGCGCGGGCGCGCATGCGCAGGCTGCCGAGCTGCACTTCCACCTGTTCGGCGCCCAGCTGGGAGAGCACCACGCCCGGGCGGGCAATCCCGCGCAGCTTCACCCGCGCCCCCGGGATCAACTGCTCGGGCTTCACCCGCGGCCGCTCCACCGTGGGAGCACTTTCTCCCAGGTGGCTCAGCACCGTGGTGTCGAACTCCTGCTTCGCCTCCGCCTGCACCTTACTCAACTGCCGCACTCCCGCCTTCTCCAGCCGCTCCCGTTGCTGGGGGCTTGCCGGGAGCGCGTCCACCACCGCCCGCAACTCCTTGCGGTAGCTCCCCAGCTGGGTGTCGAGGTTGCGCTCGAGTTCCGCCAGCTTCCGCCGCTGCTCCTTCAACCACTCCCGCTGCAATTGCTGGCGCTCTTCTCGCAGCCGCGCGAGCTCCGTCCTCACCTCCCCTTGCAAGCGCTCGAGCGCCTGCTGCGTCTGGTGCAAGGAGCGGATGAACCCGGCGTTCTCTGCGGCCTCTGCGGTGAGATGTTTCCGAGCCGCTTGGACGATTTCGGTTCCCAGTCCTAACCGCGCCGCCATCTCCAGTCCACTCGACACCCCCGGCACCCCCATCCGCAGGCGATAGGTGGGCCGCAGACGCACCTCATCGAACTCCACCGCCGCGTTCATCGCTCCCGGGGTGGAGGCGGCGTAGGCTTTCAGGCGCTCGTGGTGGGTGGTGGCGACGGTCAGGGCGCCGCACTGGCGAAAGTGTTCGAGCAGCGCGATGCCCAGCGCCGCGCCTTCCTCCGGGCTGGTGGCGGCGCCCAGCTCGTCGAGCAGCACCAGCGAGCGCGCGCTGGCCTGCCCGGCCATCTCGCGCAGGTTCAGGATGTGCGCCGAAAACGTAGAGAGGTTTTCCACCAGCGACTGTTCGTCGCCGATATCGGCGAGCACGTGCTCGAACACCGGCAAGCGGGCGTCCTCGGCCGGCACCGGAATGCCGGCCTGCGCCGCCAGTGCCGCCAGCCCCAGCGTCTTCAGCGCCGCCGTCTTCCCGCCGGCGTTCGGCCCGCTGATCACCAGCACGTGCTGCTCGCTGGAGAGAGTCACTGAAATCGGCACCACGCTCTGTCCTGCTTCAGGCGCCCGGGCCTGCCCGCCGTGGCCCGCCGCGCGTAGGCGGGCGGCTTCGAGCAGCGGATGACGCACCGCGGTGAGCGTCAAGGAATGGTCGGGGTTGAGCGTGGGGCGGGTGCAGCGGAAGTCGCGCGCGTAGCGGGCGCGGGCAAAGATGGTGTCGAGCGCGCCGATGATTTCCGCAGTGTGCTCCAGCTCGGGGCGGCGCCGGGCGAGCAGTTCGGTCAAGGTGCGCAGCAGGCGGCGAATCTCCGCCGCTTCTTCTTCTCGCAGCCGCACCAGCTCGTTGTTCAGCGCAATAGTCTCGAGCGGCTCCAGGAACAACGTCTGCCCGGTGCCGCTGGCGGCGTGGATGACGCCCTCCGGCCGGGTGCGCGCATCGGAGCGAATCGGCAGCACTAGGCGCCCGCCGCGCAGGGTGACGTATTCGTCTTGCAGCGCCGCCTCGGCGGCGGCTTTCTCCCGCACCCGTTTCAAGGTGCGGTGGAGCTTTCTTTCTGTCTGCTCAATCGTGGCGCGAATCTCCGCCAGAGCGGGCGAGGCGTAGGTATCCACCTCGCCGCCGGGCAGGATGCGCCGGCGGAGGTTGCGCTCCAGGGCGGAAAAGTCGGGGAGCTCGGCGGCCAGCTCCCGCAGCCGGGGCAGCAAGGAGCGGAAGCGGGGCGCGCCCAGGGTGCGGCGCGTGCTGGTGGCGGCGTCGAGCAGGGTGGCGAGGTCGAGCAGTTCCTGGGGGGCGAGCACCACCTCACTCACCGCCAGTTTCGCCACCAGCGGCGCCGGGTCCACCAACCCCCCGAAGCCCAGCTCTTCGCCTGGGTCGAGAAAGGCGCGAGCTTCGGCGACCCGCTCCTGCTCGCGCTCAATCCACGTCCGGTCGCTCGAGGGCGCAAGCCGTTCGAGCGCTCGCTGGCCGGGCGCGGAAGTCAGCCGCGCCCGCAGCAACTCTTTCAGTGGGGAAAATTCCAGCCGTTCGAGAGTGGCCGGGTTCATTTCGGGTGGGGCAGACATTCTGGCTCGCCCTGAGCGGAGTCGAAGAGTCTGCCGTGCAACCTTGGTCATCCTAGGCGCGCCCCCGCTCGCTGTCAATCGCCGCTCGCCTCGGCCCCCCCCGGTAGCGGCGACGCCGGCGCCTGTCCCGCTTGTCGGGAGCGCAGCCGAACCGTCCCCGGCCGTCGGCTTTTTCTGCCGGCAAGGCGCTCTTCCACACCCTCAGGAGAAGCAAGGCCTTGCCCTGCCCACGACGCCCTTCTCGCCCGCGCTTGACTTCCCCGGCTCCGCGGACGCAGAATCCCCTCACCGCGTCGCTCGGGACCAGGGTCTGCTGACGAAGTTCTGCCCCAGCACTTTCGGGGGGCCGACCCGCTCGGAGAGCTTGAATTCCCGGACGCGGGGCCTCCGAAAGTCGTAGAGGAGGGATCTCCCATGAAAAAAATGTGGATCTTTATCGCAGCCGTGGTCGTGGTCGCAGTTGTCGTCGGTCTGCTGCTTATGGGCAAGGAACCCGCGTGGGCGGTCGAAGGCCGGGTCGTGACCGCCGATAGCTGTCCCGTCGGTTGTCCGTGTATCTTCGGCGAG
>JBHHYS010000149.1:0-4193 GCA_046757645.1 Terriglobia bacterium
GGCAACCTGAGCCGGGCGGCGGTGGAGCTGGCCAAGGAGTGGCGCACCGACCGGGTGCTGCGGCATCTCGAAGCCTTGCTGTTGGTGGCCGACGCGAACAAGACATTTCTGCTCAGCGGCAATGGAGACATCATCGAGCCAGATGACGGGGTCTCCGCCATCGGCTCCGGCGGGCCCTTCGCGCTGGCAGCCGCCCGCGCCCTACTGCGCCACACCAAGCTGTCGCCCCGGGAGATCGCCGAGGAAGCCATGCAGATTTCAGCCTCCATCTGCGTTTACACCAACAGCAATTTCGTCTTCGAAGAACTCTGAGGAACCAGAAATGGCAGTGGGCGGGGATTCGCGCCGGGCAAGCGCGCGCGGCGCCGGGTTGATCCAAATCCTCCTGGTGTTGGTGGCGATTCTGGTGGTGGTGATGGTGGCGCTGAAGATGTACCAGCGCTCGGTGCCGCCCGCCGTGGGGCGCGGCAGTGGCCCACCCGCCCGCGCCGTGCTCGATCGGGTGGAGTTCCGGGTGGAGGGAATGACCTCCGACGTGGACGCGCTCCAGGTCACCGAGGCGTTGCGGCGCGTGCCGGGTGTGGCCAGCGCCAGTGTGGACTTCCGCACCGCTCGCGCCCGCGTAACCTTCAGCCCCAGCCGCACCCGCCCCGAACAGCTCATCGCGGCGGTGGAGCGCGCTGGCTTTCGCGCCCGGCGCTAGTGCCGTTCCCATCTACCGGCAAACCGGGCAGGGGCAAACAGCCCAAATCGGTGGAACGGTGCGAGCCCGGCGCGGACGACTCTGGTAGGATTCCCGGGCGTGCTATAATTCTTGCGGGTCGCCTGCGGGTGACTCCGTTTGGGTCAGGGCGTCAAGCATGGTCGTTTATCTTCCCGGAGTGGTGAAAGAGGAAAAGGGCCCCCAGCCCTCGCCGCCTCTTATCGGTGAGCTGACCCCGCGGCAGATTTGCGCCGAGCTGGACAAATACATCATCGGCCAGCAGCCCGCGAAGCGCGCCGTGGCCATCGCCTTGCGTAACCGCATCCGCCGGCAAAAGCTGCCCGCCGACCTGGCCGAAGAGGTGCTCCCCAAGAACATCCTGATGATCGGCCCCACCGGCGTGGGCAAGACGGAGATCGCCCGGCGGCTGGCGCGGCTGGCCAATGCCCCCTTCATCAAGGTCGAGGCCTCGAAGTACACCGAAGTGGGCTACGTGGGGCGCGACGTGGAGTCAATGATCCGCGATCTGGTGGATGTGGCGGTCGAGATGGTCCGGGAGGAAAAGCTGGAGGAGGTGGGGGAACGCGCCGAAATGAATGCGGAGGAGCGCCTGCTGGATTTGCTCCTGCCGCCGCCACCCCCATCGCTGCCCAGCGCCCCCGGCGAGCGGCCCGGGCAACAGGAACACTTTCAGGAGACTCGGGAAAAGCTGCGGGGGCAACTGCGCGAAGGCCGCCTGGACGACAAGCTGGTGGAAGTGGAGGTGCGCGAACGCAGCTTTCCCGCCTTCGAGATTGTGTCCAGCGCGGGCGTCGAGGAGATGGACATCCACGTCAAGGACATGCTCTCCGGCTTGTTCGGGCAGCAGAAGAAGAAGCGGAAGATGCGGGTGGCGGAGGCTTGGGACTACCTCATCCAGGAGGAAGAGAGCCGGCTGATCGACATGGACCAGGTGGCCCGCACGGCCATCGAGCGGGTGCAGAACGCCGGCATCGTCTTCATCGATGAGGTGGACAAGATTGCCGGGCGCGAAGCGGGCCACGGCCCCGACGTGAGCCGGGAAGGGGTGCAGCGGGACATTCTGCCCATCGTGGAGGGCACCACGGTCAACACCCGCTACGGGATGGTGCGCACCGACCACGTTCTCTTCATCGCCGCCGGCGCCTTTCACGTCACCAAGCCCTCCGACTTGATTCCCGAGCTGCAGGGGCGCTTTCCCATCCGGGTGGAGCTGCACTCGCTCGGGTCCGAAGAATTTGTTCGCATCCTCAAGGAGCCGAAGAACGCTCTGGTGCGGCAGTACACGGCGCTGCTCGAGACCGAAGGCATCGAGCTCATCTTCACCGAGGAAGCCATCGCCGAGATCGCCCGCTACGCCGACTTGGTGAATTCGCAGACGGAAAACATCGGGGCGCGACGCTTGTTCACGGTGATGGAGAAGCTGCTGGACGAAATCTCCTTCGAGGCCCCCGAGCTCCGCCGCAAGCAGATTGAAATTGATGCTGAATACGTGCAGCGGATGCTGGCCGATATCGCCAAAGACCAGGACCTGAGCCGGTACATCCTCTAGTGCCGTTCCCGGTTTGAATGGCCACGGAGTGTGCGGCTTCGTTGGGTTGATCGCTCTGGAACGGCGCTAGTCCCATCTGTTGGCTTTCCTACCGCGGCGGCAGGGTGTCAGGCTGAACGAAGTGAAGCATCCCAAGAAGAGATTCCTCGCTTCGCTCAGAATGACCGCGAAACGCGATGGGCCGATTGGTTGCCGACCCCTCGTTTGCCGTGGGGCGAAGAATTCAGTTATCTTTCTTCTTCTCTTCTTTTTGCTTTCCGGGTGTGGTGTACCGGGGCCGCCGGTGCCGCCCACGCCGAAGATTCCCCTGCCGCCCCGGGACTTGGTGGCACGGCAGGTGGGCGAACGGGTGTTGCTGCGCTGGACGCTCTCCCGCCTCCACACCGACGGCACCCGAATGGCGGGCTGGCCCCGCCTGGAAATTCACCGCGCCTTTCTCCCGGACACCACCCGCGAGAAGCAAGCCTTTGCGGCTGCGGCGCAGGTGGCCTACGTGATACCCGAGCAGGTGGTGGAGTCCTTTCTCCACGGTACGATTGTGGTTTTCCCGGACGTGCTGGGCGCAGCGGTGTTGCGCGAGCAGGCGAGCCGCTATGCGATTTACGCCATCAAGGCGGTGAACCCCAAGGGGCAGGGTGCCGGCTTCTCCAATCTGGTGGCGGTGCGCGTCTATCCTGTGCCCACCCCGATTACGCCGATTGCCACTCGGGTCACCGAGCGTGCCATCGAGCTGCGCTGGACGCCGCCCCAACGCACCACCAGCGGCACGCCGCTCGAAGCCATCGCCGGCTACCAGGTCTATCGCAGCAAGACCGGGGAAGAGGGCAGCTTTGCGCTCCAGGGGACCGCCGCCACGGCCCGCTACGAGGACACACAGTTGCGCTTCGGCGCCCGCTACTTCTACCGCATTCGCACGCTGGCGCAGTTTGGCGCCGACACCGTGGAGAGCGACAACTCGGTGACGGTGGAGGTTGCCGCGCGCGACCTCTTCCCCCCGCCGGTGCCGACGAATTTGATCGTCGTAGCCGGGCGGAACCGCATTGACCTGACCTGGGACGCGAGTCCGGCGGCCGACCTGGCTGGCTACTACGTCTATCGCAGCCGGCAGTCCGGCACAGGCTACGAGCGTTTGAAACCCGAGCCGCTGCCGGCGCAGAGCTTTGCTGATACGGGCGTCGAGGCCGGGACGCGCTACTACTATGTGGTAACCGCGGTGGACGCCGACGGCAACGAAAGCCCGTTTTCCGAGGAAGTGGCGGCGACCCCGCTCGCGCCCGACTAATGCGGGATGCCAGCCTGGGCTTCCGCAGCTTCTGGCCGGCACGGGCCGGCGATTGCGACCCACCGGGTGCCTGGGAAATCTAATCATTGAGACCTACGCGAGCGGCGGCAGCGCCCCGGCGTCCGCGAGATGATTTTCCGGCTCGATGCTATAATAGGGCAGATTGCCGGGGTGATAGCCCTGGAGCCGGGCGCCGTGGTCGCTCTCGACTTCAAGAAATGACGGAATATCGCAGGCAACAGGAGGTGAGGCCGTGAAGTTTTTCCTGGATACGGGCAACGTTGAAGAGATTCGCAAGGCGGCGGCGCTGGGTGTGCTCGACGGCGTCACGACCAACCCCACCCTGCTGGCGAAAGAGGGCAAGCCCTTTCGCGAGGCGCTGGTGGAGATGTGCTCGCTGGTGGAGATAGTCAATGGGGAAGTGGTGGCCACGGAGGCTGCGGGGATGGTGGCTGAAGGGCGCGAACTCGCGGCTATTCACCCGAACCTCGTGGTGAAAATCCCCATGACGCCCGAGGGCTTCAAAGCCATCAAGGTGCTGCGGAGTGAGGGCATCCGCATCAACGTGACCCTGGTGTTCAGTCCGGCGCAGGCGCTGCTGGTGGCCAAGGCCGGGGCGTACTTCGTCAGCCCCTTCC
>JBHHYS010000150.1:0-4150 GCA_046757645.1 Terriglobia bacterium
ACTTCATCGCCTGCTGCTTCAACCAGATCACCAACTTCGTCGCCAAGAGCCACTATCGCTGGGGCGCGCCCGTGCCGATGGTGATTCGCGGCCCCGCGGGCGGCGGCGTGCACGGCGGCCCCTTCCACTCGCAGAACCCGGAGATGTATTTTGTGCACACGCCCGGCCTCAAGGTGGTCTGCCCGGCGACGGCCTACGACGCCAAGGGCCTGATCAAGGCTGCCGTCCGCGACCCCAACCCGGTGCTCTTTTTCGAGCACAAGTTTCTCTATCGCCGGATCAAAGAAGAAGTCCCCGAGGAGGACTACCTCGTGCCCCTGGGCCAGGCAGCGGTGCGCCGCGAAGGGCGCGACCTCACCCTGGTGACCTATGCGGCCATGCTGCACACTTGCTTGCAAGCCGCCGCCCAACTGGAAAAAGAAGACGGACTCACTTGCGAGGTGGTTGACTTGCGCACCTTGCTGCCGCTCGACAAGGAGACCATCCTGGCGTCGCTGAAGAAAACCAACAAGCTGCTGGTCGTCCACGAAGACACCCGCACCGGCGGGATTGCCGGGGAGATTGCGGCGATGGTGATGGAAGAGGCGTTCGAGCAGCTTGACGCCCCCATGCTGCGCGTCACCTCGCTCGATACGCCCGTGCCCTACTCGCCGCCCCTGGAGGAATTCTTTCTGCCCAACGTCGAGAAGGTGGTCAACGCCGCCCGTCAATTGGCACAGTATTGAAACCACCCATTCGACAGGCTCAGAGCAAGCAGATGCACACGGATACACACAGATTGACTTCAGGGGCTAAAGCCCCTCTCTTGCCAGCGTCGCTTACGGCGGGGTTAAAACCCCGCCCTACCCAAACGTCCGGAACACCGACATTGGGGGCTTTGGAGGGGTGCGGGCTGAAGGCCGCACTTGCCGAAGAGATGGGAGTCGATTTGGCCGGGCACGGCTTCAGCCGTGCCGTAGCGAAGAAGCCAAAGCTTGGGCTTTAGCCCCTGAGGGCAACGGGCTTTTGCTCCCCGAGGCCGGAGCCTCGGGGCTCAGTGCTAAGCATTAGAGTTTTCCGGGGACGGAGGCCCGCGGGGTGAACCGTGATCACAGAGGAAACCAAATTCGACTATTTCTGTATATTGCTCCAACGTGAGTTGCTGGAAGCACAACTTGGTAAAGAAGAGGCAAAGGTGAGAAACTGGACAGCAGAAGGTGGCTATTCTGTCGGTGGGCACTTTCGCGTGTGGGCGGCAGCTGATCCGAACCTGCCTCTATGTGACACTTTGAAAGGCCATAAAGAACCTCGTAGGTACATCTCCAAAGCGGAGGTGAGGAAGCTTTATCTGGATTGGGGCGCCTACTCCAAGGGGCAGTCATCCCGTTCCGCCTTCAAGAAAAGTTCCGTGAACGATACTTACATCATCGCCGTTTTCAAAGAGTTCGAACACTTGATGCGCGCGGCGCGGAGGATTCGAATGGCGCGAGAGATCGCTGAGCCGAAAGGGGTCTGGTGATGCCGGTGAATGTGGTTATGCCGCAGATGGGGGAATCGATCTTCGAGGGCACGGTGACCAAGTGGCTGAAGAAGCCGGGCGAGAAGGTGGAGCGCGACGAGCCCTTGTTTGAAATCTCCACCGACAAGGTGGACGCCGAGATTCCCGCCCCCGCCTCCGGCGTGCTGAAGGAGATCAAGGTCAAGGAAGGGACCACCGTGGAGATCAACACTGTGGTCGCCATCCTGGACGACGGCGCCGAAGCGGCGGCCGCCGAAGCCCCTGCCGCCGCTGAAGCTCTGCCGGGCAAGCCCGCCAAGGAAGAAAAGCCTGCGGCCGCACTACCACCACCGCCGCCAAAGGCAGCAGCGGAGGCAGAGGCTCCCGCTGAAGAGCGCGGGACAGGCAAACCCGCAGTTGCCGCACCGCCGCCACCTCCCCCGGCGGCGCCGGCGATGCCCCCGACTGCCGTCGGCGGCGAGTTGACCTTTACTCCGGCAAAGTTGCGGGAGATGGGCATCCGCACTTCGCCTCTGGTGCGCCGCCTGGCGAAGGAGCACGGAATCGACTTGCGCCGGCTAACCGGTACGGGCGCCGGTGGGCGCATCTCGAAGCACGACATCCTGAAGGCCATCGAGGAAGGAGTTCCCGCCGCCGCGCCTCCCGCGAGGGTTGAGCTGGGTCTGGCGGTGCCGCGCGAGCGGCTCTACTTCGGCCGCTATGAAGTGGAGCCAATGTCGGCCATGCGCAAAAGCATCGCCGAGCACATGGTGGCCTCGAAGCGCGCCAGCCCGCACGTCTATTCCCTGGACGAAGTGGATATGAGCCGGATCGTGCAGTTGCGCGCCCAGTTCAAGGAGGAGTTCGAGCACAAGACCGAGTCCAAGCTGACCTTTATGCCCTTCTTCATCCGCGCCTGCGTCGAAGGCTTGCGCGCCTATCCCACCGTGAACAGCTCGGTGGACGGAACGAACGTGATCCTCCATAAGGACGTCAACATCGGCATCGCGGTGGCGCTTGAGTGGGGGCTGATCGTGCCCGTGATCAAGAATGCCGGGGAGCTGAACTTCCTCGGGCTGCAACGCGCGGTGAACGACCTGGCCGGGCGCGCCCGCACCAAGAAGCTCAAGCTGGAAGAGGTGCAACACTCCACCTTTTCTATCACCAACCCCGGCGTGTTCGGCGGGCTGATGGGCCTGCCGGTGATCAACCAGCCCAACGTCGCCATCCTCGGCGTCGGCAGCATCCAGAAGCGCCCGGTGGTGATTAATGACGCCATCGCCATCCGTTCGATGGTCTACCTGACCTTGAGCTACGACCACCGCATCGTGGACGGCGCCACTGCCCACCAGTTCATGGGCAAGGTGAAAAAGCTCCTGGAGGAGTGGAACGAGGCGATCTTCTGACGTGACTCGTGACTCGTAACGGGTAACTCGCAAAGTTAAACCCAGCGGCTCCTGCCGCTGGGCACCCGGTGGCAGGAGCCACCGGGTTGAACAGGTTCTGGAGGGGGATGATGACGGTGGCGGTGATTGGCGGCGTGGCGTTGCTGGCGGTGGTGGCCGGGGTGTGGTTTGTGAAGCGGAAGCTCGGCGCGTTGGGCCAACACCTCCCCGGCGCGATGGAGCGGTGGGAAGAAGAAATCAAGAACCTCGAGAAGCCCAAGGGTTAGCTTCCTGGACTCCTGGCCGCCGTTCAGCCCATAGGCTTGTGGCCGTGGGAGGGGGGAGGAGGGAAACAGCGGCGGGTGCAAAGCACCTCTTCCGGACTGCAGCTTTTTGGCGGCGGGTGCAAAGCACCTCTTCCGGACTGGAGCTTTTTGGTGTTAGTGGCGCTCAGTGCTAATGCCCGGCTTGACAAGCGGCTGGTTTTCGCTTATTATTCGCCTATGGAGCTTGGCCTGCGGCAAGCTCGGAAAGGAGGAAGGATTCCCAAAGCAGGAAAAAGCATAAAAAAAGCTAGCTTTTTCCCTCTAACTAGTTTCCTGGGAAGCAGTTAGGAGGACTCCAAAAGCACCCCCCTCCCCTCAGGGCCACTCTCGAGCTTTCCGAACGATAAGGGCAAGGTTTTCAGGGAATTCCATGGGAAGAAGGAAGAAATTGCCGCCACAGGAGAAGCGCTGCCAGATGGGAGCGGGGACAGAGGAGCAGTGTCGGGCGCCGCGGCAGACGAGCTCGGAGTATTGCTTCTTCCACGACGCCGCGGCTCAGGCGCATCGGGAGCTGTTGGCTAGGCTGGAGAAGTTGCCTCTACAAACAAGCGGCGAGCTTCACGAGTTCCTTGCGGAGACGGTAAAGGCCGTCGCCGACAAACGCCTTGATCCGCAGCAGGCGTACGCGATCGGCTGGCTGGTGCGGTTGCTGCGGGAAAACCTAGCCCAGGTGGCGGAGGAGCACGGGCGGCACCAATCGGGGGGCTATGTGGGATGGACACCTGAACAAGTGCAGGAACAGGCTTGGAGGGAGCTGGAGGCGGAAGACGAAGTCGAGGAGGAGACAGAGGAAGCTGACAATGCCAGCAGCTAAAGGCAGGTTGAGCGGGAGGCTAGCCCGGCTAGGGAAGCGCACCGCTGAGATGCTTCGCTTCGCTCAGCATGACACAGGTCGTGGGGGAAGCCGCCGCGCCCAACTTTTCAGATCACAGACTGCGGGTGCAAAGCACCTCTTCCGGACT
>JBHHYS010000151.1:0-4145 GCA_046757645.1 Terriglobia bacterium
GGCGGGGTCGTAGGGAAGGCGCAGGCGTCCGTCTTCCAGCAGGCGTTTGACGCGCACGGCCAGGTCTTCTTTCACCGCCAGCGTGAAGTGCACCGGCTCGACGCGCGCGCCCCACTTCTGCTGCAACTCTTCGGCCAGCATGGTGCCCAGGCCGCTCGCATCCATCGCACAGCGCCGCACCGCGAAGGCCGAACCGAAACGCGAAATTCGAAACTCGAAATTCGTTCGGTCAGACCGATTTTCGATTTTCGAGTTTCGATTTTCGTCAGTCGGGCGGAGGGCCAAGAAGGCGTCGAGGACTTGGCGCTGGCGGGTGAAGGGTTGGCGGTCGAGGACGACCACGCTGCGGGTCCAGTAGATACGGGCCTCGGGCGAGGCCGCTTCGTTCTCCACTTCCAAAAGCCAGAGCACGGTCAGGTCGCGGCGGCGTCCGATATCGACGCCGAGGTAAAGCGGGCTGTGCAGCCCCCGGTGGCGGAAGCCACCGGGCTGAACAGGTCTTTCAAGGTTCAGACCCGCGGCTTCTGCCGCGGGGAAGAAAGGGAGGGTAGTGGTGGCGGCCGGGTGCTCAGCCGCCACCACCAACTCAGGGGGGATGTAGTGGGCGGCTTGGGAGAGGAACCGGCAGCAGTATTCCTGCTGCCAGGCATCTTCGTCGGCGATGGCCGCCCGGAGGGATTCGACATCGACGACGAAGTCGTGAGCGCGGGCGGTGGCGAGGTCAACCCAATGAGCGCTCCAGATGGAGGCAGAAGAAGCAGAGGAGGCAAAGGAAGCAAAAGAAGCAAAAGAAGCAGAGGAAGCAGAGGGCCGGGCACGGCCTGGCTTACCCTGCCTGCCCCGCTTGTCCCGAGCGACGTCGAGGGAAGCGGAGTCGAGGGGAGGGAAGTCGAAGGGTGCCGTGCCGAAATCCGGCGGGGGACAAGCCCCCGCCCTACCCAAGGCGTTGGAGCACGACGCGGAGAAATCCACCAAGCCGGCGTCGCGCGCCAACTGGTAGTATTTGCCCCGGGTACCGTTGGGCGTGGAGATGATTTCCAATTGAAAGCCGCGCGTGGCGGTGGCGAAGGCCGCCCGCCAGATGGCTTCGGCGTCGCGGTGGAAGGCGAACTCATCCAGCACCACGTCACCGGCAAAGCCGCGCATCGTGTCGGGGTTGGCGGGCAGAGCCACGACGCGGCTCCCGTTCGCCAGCCGCACCTGGCGCTGCTTCACCTCCGCGTATTCGATGAACTCCTCCGAATAGCTGGCCACGGCCCCTGCGGCGCGGACGTGGCGGCGAATGTGCTCCATCGCCTCCAGCGATTGACGTTCCGAGGCGGCAATCCAAAGCGTGAGTCCTGGCCGGGCCAGCCGCTTTCGCACTACGCGCAAGGCGGCGGCAAAGGTGAACCCGATTTGCCGGGCTTTGCAGGCAATTTTGAAGCGGGAGTCGTCTTCGACCCAGCGCTGCTGGTACGGGTAGAGCCGCACGCGGAGGCGCTGCCTAGTCGGTTTTTTGCGGGGCTTTCCCATCGTCCACTTCTTCGACCACCACCACGCCGGGGCCATAGAGCTGCTCGAGGTGCTGCTTGAGGTTGCTGCGGTGCGCGCGCCCCGGCGCCTTCTTGGCTTGAGCGGGGGAGTCCGCCGGGAGTGCTTTGAGCACCTGCTGCAACTCGCGAAGGACGTTGTGTGATGAGCGAGGCTTGCTCAGAGATAAGGGAAACAGGGCAGCGAGAAGATAATCGCGGAGCACAACCCCTTTGGGCGAATCCGGGTCCAGCCCGAGAACGCGGGCGATTTTTCGGATCCAGCGCTGGCGCGCCCGGAGATCAGCGATGGCCGATTTCCAGGCAGCATCGCCGGGGCGTGCGGGGGTTGAGTTCGCTTTGGTCATCGTCAGCTTTCGTCCCGCTTTCTGCTTTCAGTCTCGAGCTTCCGTCTTAGGGCAGGTCGATGCCGGGGTCATCGGTGGTGGCATCCACGATGTCGGCGCCTTGGGCGGTGATGCCCACGCGGATGATGCGGGGCAGACCGGGGAGCTCCCGGGAGTGCAACTCCTCGAACTCCACGTAGCCGCGGGAGCGCAGGTAGGCGAGGGCCGCCGCCAGCTCTCGCGCGGTGACGTCGTAGTGCAGCCGTTCCAAGACGCCCAGCAGCACGTCGGCGTTCAGCCGCTCGGGCGACTCCTCGGCGAGCAGCGAAAGCAGCGCGCCCCGCAAGCGTCGCGCCCGCGCCGCGGTCCGCACCTGGGTGCGACTCGGATCACGTTTCACTTCGCTTTTGTCCATCGGGTTTCTCAGCTCCTCCGCCTCGGCCTTTCAGCGAACCAGCCGACGATGAAGCTTGCGGCTCCGTCGCCGCTACCCGCCCCTTCCCGCCAGTACCGCTGCCCGCCCCTCAGCGGTCTGGTGTTCATCCGCGCTGGCCCCCCGGCGGAAGGCTGGGGGCTGAACAGAAGAAACCGTTCAGGTTCAGCCCAGCGGCTTCCGCCGCTGGGGACGGCTGGCGACTTCCCCGTGCGGGGAAGATCTGGCAGGCGTGGTGGTAGCAAAGTGGCGGCAGGGGTGTCTACGGTTTCTGCGGTTTTTGCGGAGGTTTTTTTTGCCGGGGAGGAATTCGGCCCGATTTTGGCCCTCTCAAAACCGCGAAAACCGCAATTTCCGCAGAGCGGAATTTGCCCGGAGCGAAGCCGAGCGGGCAAAAAGCGCGGGGGGCAGGCGGGTCAAGAGGGTGAAGCGAGACGCGGCGGGACCACTGGGTAGGACAGGCGGTTACTTGGGGTGAGCGAAGCCGAACCGCCCCTGGCCGTGGAGCTAGAGGCGGGTCAGGCACTCCTTGTCGCAGTCGACCGGCTGGTCAGGGAGGAGCGAGCAATCTTTGACGTCGACCGCGCGCACCCGACCGAATTCGCTTTCCTTGTACTCCACGACTACCTTCGCCCGCCTCTTTTTTTCCGGGCAGCGCACCCAGTGCCGACTGCGGCCGGGCCCCCAGCGGCGGATGGTGAGGAGGACGAGCATCCAGGCGGCCACCACCGCGACCACCTCCAGGAGCACAAGCGGGTCCATGGGGCTGGCTCCTTTCTCCCCGCTAGCCTGGCGTGGGCTCCCTGGCGCCGACCTACTTTCAGCCTACGCTTGGCCCCGCGCAAATGCAAGCCGAGCGCAGCGGCCCCTGGCGGCAAGGCGCCCTTCAACTTCGCTCACGGCAAGGCGCCAGGCCTTGCCCTACCACGTCTTCTCAGCACGACCACTGGGTAGGGCGGGGGCTTGCTCGCGGTGCGCGACGCCGAACCGCGCCCCCCGCCGACTTCCGCTCAGGCCGAGCGGTCACCGTAGGTTTTCAGGAGTTCCCGCTGCTGGGGTTCGATTTGGGTGAACTTGATGGCCACCTGCTCCCCCTCGCCGGTGCGCACCACCGCGCCTTTGAGCACCAGCGTCTGCAAGGTTTTCGGCAGGGTGAATTCGACCGAGACCGCAGTGCCCACCGCCGGGCAGGGATTGATGGTGAGCAGTATCCCGCTGGTGCTGACGTTGATGGTTTCGCCGATAAAGCGCTTGCCGCTCCACTCACACACCACGTGCGTGCAGAGCGGGAGGCGCTGGTATCGCCGGCGCTCCTCCAGCATGGCGCCGCGGCTGGCGGTCAGCAGTTGCCCCAGCTCTTTGACCCCCACCGGCTTGGAGAGGAAGAAGGTCACGCCCAACCTGAATCCTTCGGCGATGGCCCGGGGGTTGCGGCGCGCGGTCAGCATGACGATGGGCACTTTTGAATTCGACTTCGAGTGGCGAATCCGTTGGGTCAACTCGGCGCCGTTGAGCTCGTGGCTCTCCCAGGTTAAAACCACCCCGTCGAATTTCTCCCGGTTGATCAATTCCGCCGCTTCCCGGCTGCTGGGCAAGCAGCACGGGATCGCGCCCATGGTCTTGAGGACGAATTCGAATCGGCGCAGCGTGACCGGGTCATCGTCCACTACCAGAATCCTGGGCTTATCGGACATCGCGCTCGTTTGTCCCGGGCGGGACTCTGCCGCACGATAACAGGCGATATTAGGGGCCGCCGCCCCGGCTGTCAACGCACGCCCGGGGGCGGCGCGCGGGTCGGGGCGAGGAATACGCGCAGCCGCGACGCCTCGGGACTCTATTCCTCGCTGGCTTTTC
>JBHHYS010000152.1:0-4125 GCA_046757645.1 Terriglobia bacterium
ACCATCCCCAAAGAGATTGCCCAAATTGTCGATCCCCCCGACGCTGACACGGACTTCCCCCCCGCCGGGGTGACCGGCGGCGTGCCTGGGGGCGTACCCGGGGGGCAAGTGGGGGGCGTGCTGGGCGGCATTCTTTCGGCGACCCCGCCCCCGGTCGAAGCCCCGCCGCAGAAGCCGATTCGCGTGGGCGGCAATGTCCGCCGGCCGCGGCTCATCAAACATGTGCAGCCCAAGTATCCCTCCATCGCCAAGCTGGCGCGCATTGAAGGCGTGGTGCGCATTGACGCCATTATCGACACCCACGGCCGGGTGGTGCGCATGAAGGTGGTCTCCGGCCACCCCCTGCTGGCGAACGCGGCGTTGAATGCGGTGCAGGGGTGGCTCTTCGAGCCCACCTATTTGAACGGACAGCCCGTTCCCCTGGCCTTCGAAATCAAGGTCACCTTCCAGCTCGGCTAGTCCCCCCCGCCAGGTAGTAAGGCACTGTCAATTGTTATTTTGACAAATTCTAAATAAAGTGGTACACTATAGATAGATTAAGGGGCCAACCGGCGGGCCAATTTTCTCACTCTGAGAATTTTAGACTTGACCTAGCCATGTAGCTCCTGCCAGAATGAAAATAGCAAGCGAGGGCAGCTTGGTGCAACCTTGCGCCAGGCGGCACGCCAGAGGTCGCCGATGATGTTTAATCTGTTTGGCCGAAAGAAGACCCTTCGTCTCCAGGTTTCAGTTATAGTAGAGCCGGACGGCGAGGTGTTTCACGCCTACGCCCCAGCTCTAAAGGGACTGCATGTAGATGGGCCGACGAAGGAGGAGGCACTTCAAAATGCCGCTCAGGCAATCTCCGTCTATCTGGAGTCTCTTACGCGGTATGGAGACCCGCTTCCTATCGGCCCAGACTTGACGGTTGGAGAAGAGATTATCCCAGAGGTTCCCGCTGAAGCCTTCTTGCACAGCGTAACGCTGCAATGGCCTTCTCTCCGAACGTCTGGAACCAAGTAAAGAACCTAACAAAAGACCAAATCATCAGGGCGCTAATGCGAGATGGGTGGGTGAAAGACCCATCCAGCAGAAACGCGACCATTGCTTATATCAAGCACGGCGACCCCTCGAAGCGGGTTGTCATTCACTACCACCCAGGGGAAACATGCGGCCCGAAGTTGTTGAAGCATCTACTGGCTGTCATTGGCTGGTCAGAGACCGATTTGAGAAGATTGAAGCTGGTCAAGTAACTCGCCCAAATCCTACAGATGGTCTGCTTGTGTTGGGGGCTAGAACTCAAAATGCGCCACTACCCCCCCCGCCATTCCCATTTGACTTCCCCTGCCCCACTGTATATTCTTCCCCATTGGTTCTCGCCCCGGGGGACCTGAGGGAGCAATTCCTTTTTCGCCGATTACGGACTGCGGCGGGGGCCGAGCCCCGAATTTTTCCGCGTTCATGGAGGAGAAACACCAATGCGCAGCAATCGCGCCGCTACGCTCATCACCGCCCTAGTAATCACCTTCGTCCTGGCCGCTGCGGCCATGGCTGCCTTCGCGCAGGAGGGCACGCTCAAAGTCAAAGTCAAGCCCAAGACCGCCTACACCCTGGTGGATGAGCGGCCCTTCGGGCAGGGCAACCGCAGCATCCGTCTGCCCGCGGGCGAGCACAAGGTCAGCATCCATCGCTACGCCCATAAGCCCTACGTCGACCGGGTCACTATCAACCCCGGCGAAACCACCACCCTCAACGTCACCTTGGAGCCCGTCGGAGGCCCCGTCTCCGGCCCCTGGGGGCGCATCCGCCTGATGGTCAAACCCGACGATACGGCTGTGTTCTTGAACGGCAAGTCGCCCGACTTCCTGGTGGGTTGCACGGGGGCCACCGACACCAACTTCATCGCCAAGCAGGAGCTTCTCGTCCGACCCGGCACCCATACAATTACCCTGGCGCTCGACGCCTACCGCACCTACACCACCACCGTCACCATCGCCGCCAACCAGCGCGTCGAAATCCGTCACACCATGGCGCGCGGCTCGGGAGAAGAAACCATCCCGGCCTCGGCCCAAACCACCAAGTCGGAAAACCGCTTGGCCAAGCTCAACAACATCGCCCGCGAAAAAACCGGCCTCGCCAGCATGCGCGCCGCCGTCGCTCCGGTGAGCGCGCAATTCTCCGCCAACCCCACCCAAATCATGTGCGGCGGCTCCAGCCGTTTGACCTGGTCCAGCAGTGAAGCCGCCCGGGTGGAAATCAGCGGTCTGGGCACGCTGCCCGCCGGGGGCGAGCGCTTGGTGGAACCCAAGCAGACCACCACCTACGACTTCACCGCCGCCGGCCCCGGGGGGGTCGAAACCGCCAGTGCCACCGTCAACGTCAACGCGGCCATCGAAGCGGCTCTCAATGTTTCTCCCGGTGAAATCCGCTACCGGAAAATCGGCGACCGCGTCTTGGAGCACGGCACCGCCAGCGTCACCTGGTCGAGTTCGAATGCTGACTCGGTAACCCTCGCGCCCTTCGGCGCGGTCAGCGCCCGGGGCGACCGTGGCGTCCAGCCCGCTCCCCAGCAGACCACGACCGGGCCGATCAGTGAGAGCGTCAACTACGCCCTCACCGCCACCAACGTCTGCGGCACCACGGAAACCCGCACCGCCACCCTCCGCATCACCGGCTCCATCGAGCCCGTGCCGGAAGTCGTCTTGGCCAGCATCTTCTTCCCCACCGATTACCCTGATGAGGGCTACCCCGAGTTGGGTCTGCTGGGCAGCCAGCGCCGCAGCGTCTCCCTGCTGGCCGAGGGCTTCAACAACTACCTCGAGTACGATCCCGGCGCGCAACTGCTGCTCGAAGCCCACGCCGACGAGCGCCGCTCCCGCGCTTACAACCAAGCCCTCTCCCAGCGCCGGGCCGCGATTGTCCGGGCGTTCCTGGTTGAGCAAGGTGTCCCGGCCAAGAACTTCGCAGAAGCCGTAGCCTACGGCGAGGACAAGAACCTGGAGCGCTCCACGGTCAAGGCGCTCGAAGAGCAGAATCCCAATGCCCCGCCCCGCCGGCGTCTCCGCGCCCGCTACGCCGACTGGCTGGCCCACAACCGCCGCGTCGACATCGTCCTGCGGCCCACCGGCGAGCGTTCCACCCGCTACTACCCCCACAACGCCGACGACTCCGACATCCTCTGGCAGCGGCCGAAACCCGCGCGCCGCACGGTGGAGGCGAATCAGTAGCGACCCAGCGGGCTCGGGCAAGGCCTTGGGGCTTGCGCCTCCTCTCCTCAGTCCGGAAGCGGTGCGGAGTTTATCCCGCCCCCAGCGGGGCACCCGCTCCCGCGCTTCCTGCCCGGCCCATTCATGCCAGGTTCCTGTGAACGCTGCTGCCGCCGGCGGTGTCTAAGTAAGTGAAGGCCATAGCAACCCCATGAGCACTCGCGTGGAGGCTTGGATTTCCCCTACGGCCGCGGGCGAGAGCCAAGCGGACTTCGCCCTCCGCGTGGCCGAGACCCAGCGGCGCGTCTTCCAAATCGCTTACAGCGTCCTCGGCAACGCCGCCGATGCCGAGGAGGCCGCTCAGGAGGCGTTCCTGCGCGCCTACGACCGCTTCCCCAGCCTCCGTCACCCGGCGAAATTCCGCGCCTGGGTCAGCCGCATCGTCTTTCGCCTGGCGCTCAACCACCGGCGCGCCCGCGGCCGCCAACGCGCCCGCGATACCGCCTGGCACGCCACCCGGCCCCACCCGGTGGCCGACGGCTCCCGGAACGCGGCCGACCGCATCTTCCTCGACCACCTCCGCACCCAGATCGACTGCTTGCCGGAAAAACTCCGCGCCGTGCTCCTGCTCTCAGCCGTCGGGGAAATGGACGCCCGCGAAGTCGCCGCCGTGCTTGAAATCCCGGTGGGCACGGTGCGCTCCCGCCTTCACTTGGCCCGCAAACGTCTGCTGGAGAGGATGAACCGATGACCGCCTGCCGTGATTGGAACGAACGCTTGTTGGACTACGCTCTCGGCGGCCTGGGCGCTTCGGCGGTGAGCCAGGTGGACGAGCACCTCAAGGGCTGTCCCGCCTGCGCCGCGGCCCTCCACCACTGGCGCGCCCGCCGGGGGCAACTCGACGCCGCGCTTTGTCAACTCGTGCGGGGCGCCGAACCCT
>JBHHYS010000153.1:0-4111 GCA_046757645.1 Terriglobia bacterium
CGCCCGGGGGCAATTCTTCGCGGGTGGAGGAGGGAAGCAGCGGCGGGGGTGAGCGCTGGTTAGTCCTGCGGGGCGGTCTCGAAGAAGGCCCGCAGCTTGCGCGCCCGGGAGGGATGGCGCAGCTTGCGCAGGGCTTTGGCTTCGATCTGGCGGATGCGTTCCCGGGTGACGGCGAAGGAGTGGCCCACCTCTTCCAGGGTGCGCTCGGAGCCGTCGTCCAACCCGAAGCGCATCTTGATGACCTTCTCCTCGCGGGGGGTGAGGGTCTTGAGCACGGTTTCGGTATGTTCCTTGAGGTTGAGGTTGATTACCGCGTCCGAGGGGGAGATGACCGCCTTGTCTTCGATGAAGTCGCCCAGATGCGAATCCTCTTCCTCCCCGATGGGGGTTTCCAGCGAAATGGGCTCCTGGGCAATCTTCAACACCTTGCGCACCTTGAAGACCGGCAGCTCCATGCGCTTGGAAATCTCTTCCGAGGTGGGTTCGCGGCCGAGTTCCTGCACCAGTTGGCGGGAGCTGCGGATGAGCTTGTTGATGGTTTCGATCATATGCACCGGGATGCGGATGGTGCGGGCCTGGTCGGCGATGGCCCGGGTGATCGCCTGGCGAATCCACCAGGTGGCGTAGGTGGAGAACTTGTAGCCGCGGCGCCACTCGAACTTGTCCACCGCCTTCATCAGGCCGATGTTGCCTTCCTGGATGAGGTCGAGGAACTGCAGGCCGCGGTTGGTGTACTTTTTGGCGATCGACACCACCAAACGCAGGTTGGCTTCCACCAGCTCCTTCTTGGCCTGGGCGGACTCGGCTTCCCCCCGGTGCACCACTTTTACCGTGCGGCGCAGCTCCTCGGCGGAAACTTCCGCCGCCTCTTCCAAGGCGGAGAGACGGGCGCGCAGCTCCCGCAGCTCCCGGCGGGCCTCGCGGGCGGTCTCCTCCGTGCCCGTCTCCACCCGGCGGTAGAGCCGGGTGACTTCGCGCTCGAGTTGGCTCAGCTCCGCCACCGCCACGCGGAGGCGATCCATCAGGCGCTTGCGTTCGGCGTGGCTGAAGTCGATGGAGCGCACCAGGCAGCCCGCCTGCACCCGGGTGCGCGCCAGCCGCCAGCGGGCGCGGATGGCGCGGGGGGTCTTGCGGGCGCGGATCTTTTTCAGGCGCGCGAAGAGCTGCCGGGTCTTTTGATGGGTGCGGGCCAGCTTGTCGATGGTGCGCAGCACCAGGCGGGTCTTCTCCGCTATGCGCTCCTCGGTGAGTTCGTCATCGTCGAACTGCACGATCTCCTTGATGGTGCGCTCGCCCTCGCGCAGGGCCTCGCCCAGGCCGATCACTTCCTTGATGATCAAGGGGGTGCGGGAGAGCGCCTTCAGCACGCGCAACTGGCCGCGCTCGATGCGCTTGGCAATCGCCACTTCCCCCTCCCGGGTGAGCAGGGGCACGGTGCCCATCTCCCGCAAGTACATGCGCACCGGGTCATTGGTGCGGTCGAGGGTTCCCGGGGTGAGGTCGAGTTCGATCTCTTCGCTGGCCTCTTCGGCGGGTTTCTCCTCACTGGGAGGGGTGAGGCGCACGGGGGGCTTCTTGGGCACCTCGTCCACAATCTCGATGCCCGCGTCGTCGAAGGCCGACAGCACGTCGTCAATCTCCTCCGAGGAGTTCACCTCGGCCGGCAGCAGCTCGTTGACCTCGTCGTAGAGAAGGTAGCCGCGTTCCTTCCCCATAGTGATTAGCTGTCGGACCGAATCGTATTTGTCTTCAATCGCCAACGTCGGGCTCCTCTAGGGCGGCGGCTCCAGCAGAAACAGAGAACTCCCCCTTCTGGGGAGCCAAGTAGTTGATTTTCCTGCGGTTGCTTTGCCTATTTTGGTTTGACCCACTCCGGGACACGCCGCCGCAATTCTTCCGCTCCCCACTTGCTTAGATGAGCCTAAGGGGCGAAAGTTTTACACAAAACCCACCAAATTTAGCAGCTTTCGCCCCTGCGAGTCAACAACCTCCTTCGCCAACCCGTATCATATCGCCCCAGGGCCGCCCCGCGTTCCATTGCCCCCTGCCCCCGGGGGCTTTGACGCCTCGTTTGGCTCGTAACCGACTGAATCAAAAGCCAAAACACTGCTTGACATTTGTCAGCCCCATTCCAACCTGGCCCCACAACTAACTCATTTGTTATCAATCGATTGCTAGGAGCCGGTAGCGGCGACGAAACCAACGGCTTCCTCCTCGGCTACTAGCTTCTCGCTGCTACCGGCGTAGCTAGTTAGGTAGGGCTCCCCTGCCGACGGCTTTTTGTGCTGGCAAGGCCCAAGGCCTTGCCCTACCCAGGAGGTGGTAGTCGACCTCTGCTTTCTTGCCTTCAGCCGACTTCGGAGAGGGCCTTCCGCAGCGCCTGTTTTCGCCCCAGCAGCTCGCGCAACTGCGGGCCGTCCTTGGCTTGCTCGGCTTGCTGAATCTGGCGCTGTAGGGCGCGGAGTTCCGCCTCCAATTTCCGTCGCCGCATCGCCGCCAGGCAGGAGCGGCCTTCTTCGAGCGTGCCCGCGGCGTTGGGGCTGTCGGCGAACGCCAGCTCGAAGAGCAGGCGCCGTTCCGCCTCGCCCACCCGCGCGCCCAACCCGGTGGCGGTAAGCGCCTCCCCGGTCCGCGCCAGACCGAGCACCTCTTCGAAGACCGCCTCCAGCCCCGCGCCTTTGTGGGCTGCGGTGTCTTCGAGTTCTTTGAGGAGGTCGGCGCGAATCGCCTGGTTTTCCAGGAGGATTTGCAGCAAGCGCCGCTCGGCCGGTTTTACCCCGCCCTGCTCGATGACTTCCGCCGCCTCCGGCCGCAGCTTCATTTCCGGGCGCCGCTCCAGCGCGGCCCGGCGCAGCTCGGCCCGCAGCAGCGCCTCTTCAATCCGCAGCCGCTCGGCTAGCTCCGTGGCCCACTCGGCGCGGCGAATCTTGTCCGGCACCCGCACCAGGTAGGGCAGCAGGTAATTCAGGGCGGCGAGCTTCCCCTGCCCCGACTTGTCGGGGTCGTATTGGCTCCGCGCCCGCTCCACCAGGTAGTCGAAATAGTCGAGCGATTCCCGAAGCTTTTCCCGGTAGGCCGCGGCGCCCTGCTGGCGCACGAAGAGGTCCGGGTCGAACCCGGGGGGCAACGCCAGCACCCGCACCTGGAAGCCTTGCTCGAGCAGCAGATTGAGGGAACGCTCGGTGGCCGCCACCCCGGCGGCGTCGGGGTCGAAGCTCACCACCACGTTGCGGCTGGCGCGCCCCAGGAGGCGCGTCTGGGTTTCGGTCAAGCTGGTGCCGCAGGTAGCCACCACGTTCCCCACCCCGGCGGTGTGCACCCCGATGCAGTCCAGATAGCCTTCGACCAGCACGGTGTAGTTCTCCCGGCGAATCGCCTCCCGCGCCCGGTGGAGGTTATAGAGCACGCGGCTCTTGTGGTAGAGCGGGGTCTCGGGCGAGTTCAGGTACTTGGGGACGTCGTCGCCCATCGCCCGCCCCCCGAAGGCCACCATGCGCCCGCTCTCCTGCGCAATAGGAAACATCACCCGGCGGCGAAAGCGGTCGTAGAGCGTGCCGCGCTCGTCCTTGTTCACCATGCCGCTCAGCTCCACCAGGTTCTGCGCGTAGCCCAACTGCCGCAGCCGCCGCAGCAGCGCATCCCCGGTGCCGGGGGCGTAGCCGATCCCGAAGGCTTTGATGGTCTCGTCGATGAGCCCGCGGTCGTGCAGGTAGGCGCGCACCAGCGCCCCCTCCTTTGTGGCCTGCAATTGCTCGACGTAGAAGCGCGCCGCGTGCTCGTGCAGCTCCACCAGCGTCCGCCGCAGCTGCGTGGCTTGCGCCTCTTCCGGGGTGCGCGGGCGCCGCTCCGGCAGCCGCACCCCCACTTTGTCGGCCACCAGCTTGAGCGCCTCGGGAAAACTCACCCGCTCGATCTCCATCACGAACTTGAAGACGTCCCCGCCCATCCCGCAACCGAAGCAGTGGAAAATCTGCTTCAGCGGGTGCACGGCAAATGAGGGCGTCTTCTCCGAATGGAACGGGCACAGGCCGAGGAAGTTCTGCCCGCTCTTCTTCAGCTGCACGTAGTCCCCCACCAGGCGCACAATGTCCGCCTGCTGCTTCACCCGCTC
>JBHHYS010000154.1:0-3950 GCA_046757645.1 Terriglobia bacterium
GAACCCGTTCGGGCGAGGGCAAGCGGCCCCAGGCGCGGGCGACCTCGGCGCGCGTCTGTGGCTCCGCAGCCGTGCCCAATCGCTCCAGGGCCGGCCGCAGGACCGGGGTAGCCACCTCGGCCACCACCCGCATCAAGATGGCTTGCCTTTTCCCGGAGAGAGAAAACAGGTGGGGTAGGAGGACTTCGGGGTGGTTCCCGCAGCAGCTCATCAAGGCCCGTTGCAGAGAGGGGACGGAAATGCAAATGCCTTCACGCCGGTGCAGAAGCGCCAGCAGGGGCTCGGCCGCCGCGGTGGTGCCAATCAAGCCCAGCGCGCGCACGGCCGCCAAGCGAACGTCGGCACTGGAGTCATCCAGCAAGCCGGCCAGGAGGCGAACCGTGCGCGGCTGCCGCAGGCGTCCCAGCAGCAGGGCGGCGCGGGCGCGCTCCAGGCCACTGCGGCGGGCGATGAGTTCCGCCTGGCGGTCCACCAAGCCCCACTGCTCGACCAGTTCGCGGAAGAAGGCCGGCCCCCGGCAGGGCTCGCCCTCGGGTGCGCAGGGCAGGGCCGCTTCCGCTCCCACCATTTCACACGAACCGGTGCGGGCACATTCGCGTCCTTCTTGCTCGATCCTCTCGGCCAACGCTTCCAGCAACATCTGCCGGCGGTGCGAACCCTCGCGCCACTGCCGGGGTGGACGCCCGAAGGCAATCCAGGCGGAGAGCTTCTGCTGCAACTCCGCCTCCCAGCCTTCTTGCCGGGCTTCTTGCCAGCGCCGCAGAGCGCGCTGCACTGCAATCGTGCTCACCAGCACGAGAATGCCGGTGGCCAGCACCCAGCAGACCCACAATATCAGGCGGAGGAGATCCACACGCACCCCGCCTGACCTAAAGCAAGCCCCTTGCCAGCAGCTTTGCCGTAACATTTTGAAAGAAAAGGGCCTATGAGGAGGGCGCGCACGCAAGCGCCCCGGGCGCTTCCCGAAACGGGAAGGGCCCGCACGATTTGACATTCGCCGCAGGGCTGAGAAATAATGGGTTGTCAAGCGGTCGGTGGTGAGCGTAGCTCAGGGGTAGAGCATCGGACTGTGGCTCCGAGGGTCGTGGGTTCGAATCCCATCGCTCACCCCAATCACCCTCCCCTACAGCTCCCAGGTCTGTGCACTGCAGCCCCGAAGAACCCGACTGGGCTGGGAGGGTCGTGGGTTTCCTTCGACTTCGCTCAGGATAAACTCCTCCCCTCGCTCACCCCATCCATCTTCTTTTCTAATTTTTGGCCGCTCTCGGATTGTCGCAGGATTCAATCCAAGCTGTAGCTCTTTACCACTGGCAGCGGCACCGGAGGAGCACGAGCACGATGCAGCATATAAATCGTTTTTGTCATTGTGCGAATAAGCTAAAATCAAGTCGGTTATGGAGTCACGAAACTGCGCGTATATTAGCGAGCGCCTCTGGCGGGTAACTTGAGCAAAAAGCAATGGATTGGAGTGAATCGCGCTACGCCCGATTGAAGGGCACTCTCGACCACTGCCGAAAAACTTTTCGGCCTGCACCGCATATCGAGCGGATGTACCAAACTCTTGAGTGGCAAGCGTGGTGTGAGGAATTTCTGGCCACTCCCACTCAGCTAACTCAGGAGGAAGCTGAACTGTTTGTGGATTTTGTGCTCGAAGAAACCGCTACCCGGAAAGAAGCACGGCACCGGGCTCTTCCTGGAATGGCCGGAGAGCGAATTTCCCGCCAAGGAGTCATCAGGCACTTGCGCGACTCCGATCTCGTGGAGCGGGTCTATGTTTGCGTGGAAGCCCTTCAGCGAGCGGGGCTGAACAATAAAGAAGCCTGCTTTTGCGTTGCCGACCACCCGCTCTTACGCGAGCGGTTTGGAAAATCTAAGCGGGGGCGCCCTGACAAGGTAAGAAGGCTTGCAAAGAAGGAAAAATGGAGTTTGGAGAAAGCTATCGAGATTTGCAAAAGTCTAGAAGCAATGGGGCACCTAAAAGACTGGCAGCAACCGGAACCTCTAAGAAAAATGGAGACGGTACGCAGCCGATACAATTCCTACAAGAAGCGGCACCCGTATTCTGACTGGGCTTTCCCCAACGGGTGGACGATGTGGCAGTTTGAACGGTACCGCCCACACCCAGCCTAAGCCGGGGCTAGTTTGACTTTTAGCTTTTTCGCCCCTTCAGTATTTCGCGTGCAGCGATTTTTGCCAGGGCGAGCACGATCCCTGAATTAGTCATCACCGCATCCGGCCATCGTTTCGCCGCCGCCTTCCTGAGTAAATCGAAATCCTCTTGCGACATCTTCACGTTCACTTGGACGGTTCGCTTCATGCCGTCCTGTATCGAGCATTTTTAGTTGCCCCGCAACGTTACTAAAGAGTACTCTTGGTATCCATCTCCCGCAAAGGAGCACTCACACCCGATGAAGGAAGAAATCACCTTCTACTCAGATGGTCACGGCGTTCGAGTAACATCCGCGCGTCTCATCATAGGGGATACCACTTTCTCTCTAGCGAACATAACGTCAGTACGCAAGATTTCTACTAATCCAGACCGACGAGGCCCTCTAAAATTCATGGTCATAGCTGTTGGGGTGTTATTCCTCGCAATAGCCCTAGAGTCTGGCGTTCTCGCATTTGGTGCGGTAGTGATGGGTGGTCTAGGAGTTCTCTGGTGGAAAGGTCAGCGGCCCGTGTATGAATTGCACATAGCAAGCGCGTCTGGTGAGACGGCTCCGCTAAAGTCTGACGACAAGAATCGCGTCGAGAAAATAGTTCAAGCCATAAATGAGGCAATGATTCAGCGGTAAAAAATGGGAACCGCTGGCTACCCGGAAGTTGGCTAGCAAACCAACTACTGACTCCAGTTTTCAACTCTTTCAAGATGAGCGATGGGGCTTTGTTGCGTCGGATTTCACTCAACTGGGGTGAGTCCAACTAGAGTCCAAAATAGGGGTAAAATGGGGGCGGTTTTGAGGGTGGCGATGGGATAAGGCGAGCAGAATCAGCGAGACTTACGCGCCACCCCGTCCTTTTCCGGCAGAAGACAGCCAAACCGCGGCCAAGGAGGCAGGAAATGCAGGGCAAATTGTCGGCAGCGCTGCTGGCGGCGCTCATCATTACCCTGTCCGCCCCGGCGGTGCCGGGGACGGCTGCGGCGGAGCAGGGCCCGCTGCTCTTTTCCGCCTGCGCCAGCCCCGACTTGATGACCGTCCACATCTACTCCGAGCCGCCCGAAGCCAACCTTCGGGTCGACCGCGCCCCGGTGGGTCAGACTCCGGCCAAGTTGTGTCTCCCCGCCGGGACCCATACTCTGCGTCTCTCGCGGGCGGGCCACCAGGACTGGACTCGGACCCTGGAGACCCTGCCGGGCTCGGAAGTCCTGCTGCGGGCGGAGCTGAAAAAGGGACGCACCGAGGCCGAGAAGGACGACTACTACCGGATCAGCACTGCGGTCGCCTGGAGTTTGGAGGAAATCGAGGACGACAGGAGCTGCGTGGAAGCGAAGGACAAGTACCAGCGAAAGCAGGGCGGGTTGCCCCCGCTGGTGCGCGAGGCCATCGAAACTACTTATCTCGACCTCATGGGGGCCTGCGATTCCAACGATCCCCCTCGGGCCGCCCGCAACCAAGCCCGAAGATACCTGATCGATTGAACCCGGCCTGCGGATTCCGCGCGGGCGCGTATTTTTGGCGCGCAACCAAAGAACACCGGTTCTCGTATAACTGAAGAGGCGATGATCGAAGCCCAAGAGCTGACCAAAGTCTTCCGCGACCGCAAGCGGGGGGAGATTCGCGCCGTCGACCGCGTCAGTTTCCGCTGCCAGCCCGGGCAGATTTACGGCCTGTTGGGGGCGAACGGCGCCGGCAAGACGACCACGCTGCGGATGCTGGCCACCATCCTCCAACCTACCGAGGGCAGCGCTCGCGTCGCGGGGTTTGACATCAATGAGGAGCCGGAGAAGG
>JBHHYS010000155.1:0-3902 GCA_046757645.1 Terriglobia bacterium
GCATCGACCCGCTCGGCCACCGGCTGGCGGCTGAATTCGCCTCCACCAGCCTCCGCGCCTACCTTTTCCTCACCCACTATCATTGGGATCACGTCCAGGGCCTGCCCTTCTTTGAACCGCTCTATTCCGCCACCAACAGCATCGATATCTTCGGCCCGCCTCCCCAGGACCATGGCTCCGCCAAGCTCGACGCTATCCTCCACGCACTCTTCCGCGCCCCTTTCTGCCCCGTTCCCGCTGAGGAGTTCAGGGCAACCACCACCCTGCGCGAGCTCAATGGCAAAAGCGACTTCGCCCTGGGCGCCACCCGGGTGCGCGCCTGCCCGCTTAACCATCCCCAGGGCGCCCTCGCCTACCGCTTCGACCACAACGGCGCCTCCATCGTTTATGCCACCGACCACGAGCCCGGCCAACCCGAAGCCGACCGCGCCCTGCGCGCCTTCGTCCACGGCGCCGACCTGCTCATCAGCGACGCCCACTTCCTTCCCCAGGAGTTGGCGACGAAGACCGGGCGGGGCCACGGCTCCTGGCAGGCCTCCGTGGCCCTGGCGCGCGATGCGGGAGTCAAGAACCTCTTCCTCTTCCATCACGAGCCCCGCCGCGCCGACCACGAACTCGACCTCCTCCTCTACCGTGCCCGCCAGGTCTTTCCCCACACCTGGGCGGCCGCCGAAGGCATGCTCCTCGACGTCACCCGCGAGGAGGTCCGCATCCGCTTCCAGGGCCGCCGCTTGAGCCAGCGCGCCACCCTCCGGGTCCCGGTGCGCATTGAAAGCACCCACGACGGCAGCCGCGTGCACGAGGAGGGCGTGCTGGAGAATGTCAGCTTCCAGGGGGCGTACTTCGTCAGCCCCCAACCCTACGCCCCCCAGCAAGCTGTTGACCTGGCCATCCCGCTGAGCGCCCTCGGCTACCGGCCCCCGCGAGTCATCGCCCACGCTCCGGCTGAACCGGCGGAGTTCCACCTGCGCGGCTATGTGCTCCGCACCGAGCCCCAGACCACCAACGGGCGCTGGATCGGCGTCGCTGTCTGTTTCCCCGACCCCCGCGCCGCTGAGGCAAACCCCTTGGGGCGGGTCCCGCCGGGAACCCCTCGCCCCGGCTAACGCCCCGGGAGGAAGTAGGGTAAACTGGGGAGCCGGAGATCAGCTATGCGCGCCTATATTTTTGTCAACGTCAAAGCCGGCAAAGCCAAACCCCTCACCCGGCAACTGGCCCAGTTCGAGGGGGTGCGGGCCGCGGACGCCTGCTGGGGCGTCCCCGACATCATCCTTGTCGTGGAAGTGAAAAACGAGCGCGCCTTGAACGACCTCGTCCTCACTCAGATCGCCCAAATCCCCGGCGTGGAACACACGGATACCCACATCGTCCTCGACTAACCCCGCGGCTCTGGTCGCAAAAAGTCCAGAGTCCCTGCAAGACTCCGAAAGAGGTGCGAGCCCTTGTCCTGGTAGGGCAGACATTCCTGTCTGCCCTGCTCTAGCCGCAGCCGGTAGCGGCGACGAACGCTTTTGCGCTCGTCGTCGGCTTTTCTCTCTGAGTTTTTCTCTGCGCCTCCGCGGTGGGAGCCCTTGTCCTGGTAGGGCAGACATTCCTGTCTGCCCTATAGCCCATGGCCCTCGACTCACTGCCCCCATCAACCAATCAACCAATGAACCAATCAATCAGCTAATCCTTCTCTGGCTCCACCAGCCCCGCACGCCACTCCACGTCCACCGAGTCGCGGTAGACCAGCCAGCGCCCTCCCACCTTTCGCCCCGCCAGCCGCCCTTCGCTTAGCCAGCGATAAATCGTATCGGGCGACTTCCCCAGCAAGCGCGCCGCCAGCGCCACCGTTAACACCTCCCGATTTTCCTCCGCGGCCAGCAACGCCTTGGGCGGGGCCAGCGCGCCGTTTTCCTCCCGCTGCTTTGGCTTGAACTTCGGCACTGGATAAATCACCACCCCGCGTCTTCCCCCGGTCCCGCGTACTTCCGTACGGACTACTTCCCCCGCTACCCCCAACGCTTCAGGGCGCACGGGTCGAGCTCGTAGAACCAGATCTCCCGCTGCTGCAGCTCCACCCCGGCGCGACTCAACCGCTGCCGGATCAGCGTCCAGCCTCTGGGCCGCCGCTCGCCGGCCAGCAGAAATCGCCGCAGGCCTTCCCGGTCAACCTCCGTCCGCACTCGCAGAAACTGCTGTCCGGCGCGCCAGTGAGCAAGCGCCCGCAAGGCCGCCGCTTCGTTCCGCACCACTACCCCCTGCGACTGGCGGAAACCCACCCGGCCGAACAACAGCCGCCGCGAGCGCCGCGAGTGCCCGTTCACCCGCGCCAACTCCGGCTTGTGCCGCTGGCAGAATCGCTCCAGCGCCGCCGCCAGCTTCATCCGCCGCGCCGCCAGCGTTCGGCTGGCGCGGGCCGCCTCGACCTCGGCTCGCGCTAGGGCGTTGGCCCGGCGCTGCTCAATCGCGGCTAGGCGCTCCTCCAGCCGTCCCAACTCCGCCAAAGCAGCATCCGCCTCTCCCCAGCACTGCACGCGCCCCCGCCGCCCGAGTGGCCTCTGCCTCCTCTGTGGCCTCTGTGCCTCTGTGGTGAAAACCGGTCCCCGCACAGGCGCGATATCTCGAACTGCTCTCCCATTTCTCGGCTCTTCTCGCATGGTTGACCTCAGCCCCTCTCGACCCGGCCCCGGGGTCGCCCGAAGCCTCGGCATCGCCGCCCGGCGGGGAAGGGGAAGAAAAAATCGCTTGCCTTTCATAGCGCCGCGTTCTAGAATAAACTCCATACGTGTACACCTAGAAGGTGTAGCTTGTCAAGCTGTCCATGGTACAGGCTGATTTGACCAATAAAATCAAAGAGTTACGGCGAGAGCGGGGTGCCTCCCAGGAGCAGCTAGCTCGGCAGCTTGAAGTCACGAAGAAGACGGTCGCCGAATGGGAGCAAGGCCGGCAGGCGCCGAGCCCGGAGCGGGCCTTGCAACTGGCGCGCCTGGCCGGCCCGGGCCCCTTGCGCCGCTGGTTCACCCGCCACGCCTTGCAGCGCATCGGTGCCGAGCCGCCGCTGGTGCTCGACGCCCTGCTGCCCGGCCGCCGAGCCGGCTTGCGGCAGGCGCCCCTCCCGGTGGCGGAACTCCGCGTGGTGGCTCCGGCCGAGTGGTCGGACCGCTTCCGCGCCCTGGAAGGGCTCGACCACTACGCCCCCATCCCTCTCCTCAAGGACGCCGCCGCCGCCGGCTTCCCTCGGGAGATCTCTGAGGCCGACATTGACGGCTACGCCCTCATCCACTACGCCTGGTGCCCCAACCCGGCGAACTTCACCTGCGTGCGGGTGCGCGGCGACTCCATGGCGCCCATCCTCCACGACGGCGCCATCGTCGCCCTCGACCACACCCAGCGCGACCCCCTCACCCTGAACCAAAAAATGGTGGCGGCCCGCTACGATGACGGTGTCACCATCAAGTGGCTCGAACGCCACCCCGACGGCACCCTGCTGCTCGTCCCCGAAAACAAAAATCACCCCACACTCACTCTTCCCCGCACCCCGCACAACCCCGTCATCGGCCTGGTTGCCTGGTGGTGGAATAGACAACGGTGAGCATGATCTGCCTGTGAAGCCCCACGGTAGCTCTGCCGGCCGGCTGCTCTCGCCCTGCCTGTCCCGAGCGGGGTCGAGGGAAGCCTGTCGAAGGGTGGTGCAACCGCCAAGGTTGAATTCTGCCCGGCTCTAGCCGCTGCGGGTAGCGGCGACGAACGCCTCTGCGCTCGTCGTCGGCTTTTCTTCCTGAGTGTTTCTCTGCGTCTCTGCGGTGGGAGCCCTTGTCCTGGTAGGGCAGACATTCTTGTCTGCCCTGCTCTAGCCGCAGCCGGTAGCGGCGACGAACGCCTCTGCGCTCGTCGTCGGCTTTTCTTCCTGAGTGTTT
>JBHHYS010000156.1:0-3864 GCA_046757645.1 Terriglobia bacterium
CGTCGCCGAACCCGACCTCCTCCCAGTGGTGGTTGCGGATGCCGCCGTTCTCCCAGACGTAGGCGGGCCCGCGCCAGGAGCCGTTGTCCTGCATGCCGCCCAGGACGTGGTAGGGCGTCGCGGTGTCGACGTTGATGTGGTAGTACTGCGCCAGGGGCAGGTTGGAAACGAACTCCCAGGTCTGGCCGCGGTCGCGGCTAAGGTAGACCCCGCCGTCATTCCCGTCGAGCAGGTGCTCGGGGTCGTTCGGGTTGATCCAGAAGGCGTGGTGGTCGGGATGGACTCGGCTGAAGGGAGCTATGGTCTCGAAGCTCTCGCCGCCGTCGTCGGAAACGGTGAGCCGCCCGTGCAGGTTGTAGACCCGGTTGGGCCGTTCGGGGTCGACCCGCAGGTCGGCGTAGTAAAAGGGCCGGGGAGCGACCCTCGCCTCCTGGTTGACCTTCTCCCAACTGTAGCCGCCGTCCTCCGAGCGCAGCAGGGCGCTCTCTTCGGCCTCGACCAGCGCGTAGACGATTTGGGAATTCCCCCGGAAGAACGCCATCCCGATTCGTCCCCACGGCCGGGCGGGCAAGCCGTCCTCTTCAGTCAGTTTCTTCCAGTTCTGGCCGGCGTCCACAGTCAGGTAAAGTCCCGAGCCGGGGCCACCCGAGCGGAAGAACCAGGGCCAGCGGCGATGCTGCCACATGCCCGCGATGAGCTTCTGCGGGTTCGAGGGGTCCATGGCCAGGTCACCGCAGCCGGTTTTTTTGTCGACGTAGAGGATTTTCTGCCAGCTCTGGCCGCCATCTGTGGTTTGGAAGACGCCGCGCTCGGGGTTTTCGCCCCAGAGCTTGCCCAGGGCGCAAACGTAAGCGATGTCGGGATTGCTCGGATGCGGGAGGACGCGGTGGATGCGCTCGGTTTCTCCCAGTCCCAGGTGTGTCCAGGTGCGCCCGGCGTCGAGCGACTTGTAGATGCCGTTGCCCACCGAGGTGCTGTTGCGGGTGTTGCCTTCGCCGGTGCCCACCCAGACGATGTCGGGGTTGGCCTGGAAGATGGCCACGACGCCAATCGAGGCGACCGGCTGGTCGTCGAAAATGGGCGTCCAGGTGAGCCCGCCGTTCTCCGACTTCCAGACGCCGCCGGTGGCGGCCCCGAGGTAGATGATGTCGGGGTTCGACTCGACTGCCTCGATGGCTGCGATGCGGCCGCTCATGCCCGCCGGCCCGATGGCGCGGGCTTGCATCCCCGCCAAAAGCTCCGGATCGATTTGGGCGGCCAGCGGCAAAGCCACTCCCACCACCACTGCCAGCATGCTCAGGAAGCGAAAACGGCGCTGCATATCGAATCCTCCTTGTTGGACGCGCAGGCGAAGAGGCGAATGCTGACGCGGGTGGAGCCAACTGTCAAGAGTTCTTAGTTCTTGGTAGTCAGTAGCGTCCGAAATTGCCAGAAAAGGGATGATCTCCGGTGCCATTTGCTCCCCCAGGCAGGTGCCTGGGGGCTCAGCGCCTAAGGGTTTTCTCGCCGAGCCGGGTGGCACCGGCCACCCGGAAAACTCCGCCGCAAATTAGGCCACTACCCATGCGTGCAATGGCTAGGTCTCGGGCGTGGGCTTCCGGCCCGGCTAGGGATGGAGCAGGCGTTGGCAAAGCTCCGCTACCAGAGCGTCGCGGTTGCGTTCTGTCAGGGTCATTAGCTCCACGTCCGGGCGCTCGCGCAGGGCCTGAAAAAACGGCAGGCGGCCGATGCCCAGCGTGGCGAGTACGTTCACGCGGGCGTCCAGGACGTCCTCGACTGCGCGCCGGAAGCGGCCCGAGCAGCACTCCATCTTGCCGATTTCATCGATGACGATGAGGTCGACATCCCGCCGGGCCAATTCCGGCAACGCCAGCCGCTCGAAGCCCTCCAGATTGACTCCGTAGCGCCCAACCCGCACGCGACTGCGAGCACCGACGCGGGCCAGCTCGCCTTGCTCGCCTCCGACCGTGACGATGGAAAACCCCTCGCGCTGGCCTTGCGAATCCCGAATCTCCGTGGTGGTGAACCCCGCCAGGCGCACCCGCCCGCGCAGTTCCGCCACCACCCGCTCCACCAGCGTCGTCTTCCCCACCCCCGGCTTACCCATTACTAGTAGATTGGAACCGGCCACAGCGGCTTGAAGATACGCGAGAGACCGGGCAAAAGGCGAGTCGTACCTGATTGGTCCCCCGGCAGGCCCGTCTGTTCGCCCGAAGAGTCTAACCATAGGTTTCTACCACAGCCTAACTCCTGGCTTAACATTAAATCGCCCAAAGACTATACTCTGCCGAAGTCTACGAGCCGCGACAGGGGACAAGCCAAATGAGCGCAAAGTATCTGTTGCTTTTCGATACTGAGCACGAGTCTGGGCTCCACTCGAGGTATTCCGTGCTTTGTAGAGGCACGATTGATCTGGTGGCCCAGACTGCGTATGAAAGCTTGCGGGCATTCCACAGAGAATCCCAGGTCTTGCTTTTCTGCGGAGAGTGCGGCAAGAAAATGGGAGTCTCTTTTGAGCCGATGCTTTTCCGCCAGCCAAGTCTCTGCTGTGCCGGCTGCTTCCAAAGGCTCAAAGCTGGTGGTCGGCAGCATACGTTGGCAGAGATATCCTTGGCTATTGGCCCAAAGGAGTGGGCGGACGGTCGAGTGAAAGATTTCTCGAAGGCAGACCTGGAGGTCGCCTATGGTATAGAAAGCTCGGGCCGCAGGCGAAAGAAGGCGCTCACAGAGTTGGAGAAATTGATTAAGCGAAAAAAAGTAGAGGAATCAGCACCTAGAATCAAGGAGCCACACGTAGAAGAGAATGGGAAAGAAGAAGGGTAAGGGCCGCCGTCGCGATATTTGGTATCTTCGTCTTACGCACCCCGATGGCTTTGAGGAACCAGTCGGCAGCATAGGGTTGCGGGAAAGCATCTGGCACATTCGATACTTTTCCTCCGAGGGCCACGAGGTTGAGGAGTCGGCAAACACAGAAGACAAAGATGCTGCGGCTCTCTTCTTGTTGTCTCGCTCGCAAGAAGAGCGGCGCAAGCTAGATGCTGAAGTGCTGCTAGCTGCACGGAATCGGCTCAAGGATTTGAGCGAGCCTGAAACGCGCCGCTTTGTTTCCCACGGCCTCTTTGACGCGATGGTTGACACCACGACCCGAGCAAGCCACCGTGCGCTTGAGGGCGGAATCGCGCCATGGGAATGGTGGGAGGGGCCTGGTCGCGCATTCATCCCGCCGCTGGGCTTTGGCTGCCGTTGTTCTCTCATCGGCGTCAACGGGCCTCGTGCCCAGCGGATGATAGAATGTGGCGAAGCCTTCGACCTAACGCGAGGCCTGCCTGTCGATGCACAAGCCGGACCGGATCGACAGTGGCAGCTATGGTCGGAGACCCTCCTGCAATCGTGGGATGAGGTGCGGAGAAAAGGGCTTGACCTAGATGAAGCGAAGGAACGCGCGCTTGTCGCCGCCAACGCCAGCCTACCGACCGACAGAGGAGCAGACCTCGAAGCCCTGCGCTGGATCAAATAGCTTTCCCTGAGGGAGTGGCTCCCCGGGCAGGACTCGAACCTGCAACCCTTCGGTTAACAGCCGAATGCTCTGCCATTGAGCTACCGGGGAGCAGACAGAGCCATTTTAGCATCGGTGGGCTGTTCCGTAAATGCGGATGAGGCAGAGCTCATCTTGCGGGCACCGGGAAAATCGAAAAGCGAAAATCGAAAAACGGAAAGAGAAAAGGGAAAATAGAAAATAGAAAATAGAGAAATAGGAAAGGCTAGAAGAGGGTGGATTGAGCGGCAGCAGAAGGTTCGGGAGGCACCTCACCGCGCTTGAGCTGCTCGACGAAGTGGTCGGCCTCGCGCGTGGGCTTGGGGATG
>JBHHYS010000157.1:0-3814 GCA_046757645.1 Terriglobia bacterium
GGGGCGACTCGGGGCTGCGCAGCTTCGTTTCGGTGCAGTCGGCGCTGGTGATGTACCCCATCCATGCCTACGGCTCGGAGGAGCAAAAGAACCGGTGGCTGCCGCGGCTGCAGAAAGGGGAAGCGATCGGCTGCTTCGGGCTGAGTGAGTCCGGCTTTGGCTCGAACCCCGCGGGGATGCTGACTCGGGCGCACAAGGACGGCAACAGCTACGTGCTCAACGGCGAAAAGCTCTGGATTACCAATGGCTCCATCGCCGACGTGGCGTTGGTCTGGGCCAAGGATGACAAAGAGGAAGTGGGCGGCTTTCTGGTGGAGAAAGGCGCGGCAGGGTTCAAGAGCTGGGACGTGCACGACAAGTACTCGCTGCGGGCCTCGGTGACCAGCGGGCTGGCGATGACCGACTGCCGGATTCCCTCCTGCAACCGGCTGCCGAAGGCTCCCGGGCTGAAGGCGGCGCTGAGTTGCCTGACCCAGGCGCGCTACGGGATCGGCTGGGGGGCGCTGGGGGCCGCGATGGAGTGCTACGAAACCGCGCTCAGCTACGCGAAAGAGCGGAAGCAGTTCTCGAACCGCCCCATCGCCTCCCACCAGTTGGTGCAGGAAAAGCTGGTGTGGATGCTGAGCGAGATCAGCAAGGGCCAACTGCTGGCCTTGCAGGTGGGGCGGCTGAAAGATCAGGGCAAGGCCCGCCACGCCCACATCTCCCTGCTGAAAAAGAACAACGTCTGGGTGGCGCTGGAGAGCGCCCGCAAGGCGCGCGACATCCTGGGAGCGAACGGGATTACAGGCGACTACCCGGTCTTCCGCCATATGGTCAACCTGGAGTCGGTTTACACCTACGAGGGGACGCACGATATTCACACGCTGATTCTCGGCCACCAGATCACCGGCATTCCGGCCTATGAGTAGCACGCCACGACGGGCACGGGGTGAGCTGTCAAGAGACCCTCCGGGGCTAAAGCCCCAAGGGGTTGTAAGGGCGGGACGGCGGGGTTTCCCGCAAACAGCGCGGGATCTACGCTAGGCTTCGAGAAACCCCGCCCGCCGAAATAAGATAAGGATGAGGTGACCATGGAACGGGATCTTTCGCTGGAATTTCTGCGGGTGGTGGAGCAGGCCGCGGTTGCCGCGGCCCACACCATGGGCTTCGGCGACCGCCACAAGGCGGACGAGGCTGCGGTGGAGGCCATGCGGGCGGAGTTGTCCGACGTGCCCATCCGCGGGCGCATCGTGATCGGGGAGGGCGAGCGCGACAAAGCCCCTATGCTCTACATCGGCGAGCCGGTGGGCCAGAAAGGAAAAAACCAGGACGCTTTCCCCCGGGTGGACATCGCCGTGGACCCACTGGAGGGCACCAACCTCTGCGCCACGGGCTCACCCAACGCGCTGGCGGTGATTGCGGCCAGCGAGCCGGGCGGGTTGCTGCACGCGCCGGATATCTACATGGAGAAGCTGGCGGTGGGACCGAGCTGTAAGGGGGCGGTGGAGCTGGGGGCGCCGGTCAAGGAGAACCTGAAGGCCATCGCCCGGCGGCTGGAGCGCGACGTTGAAGATCTGGTGATCGTGGTGCTCGACCGTCCCCGACACGAAAACCTGATTCGTGAAATCCGCGCCGCCGGGGCGCGGATTCGCTTGATCTCCGACGGCGACATCGCCCCCGCCATCGCCGCAGCGGTGCTGGGCGCGGGGGTACACGCGGTGATGGGCATCGGGGCGGCCCCCGAGGGGGTGCTGGCGGCCGCGGCGTTGCGCTGCCTGAACGGTGAAGTGCAAGGGCGGTTGGTCGTCGACAATCCGGAACTCAAGCAGCGGCTGGCGCAGATGGGCATCCGGGACCCCCAACGCGTCTATTGGACCCACGACCTGGCCCCGGGGAAGAACATCGTCTTTGCCTGCACCGGGGTGACGAATGGCGACCTGCTGCGCGGGGTGCGCTTTTTCGGCGAAGGGGCGCGCACCCATTCGCTGGTGATGACGCTGGAGCCGCACAACGTGCGCTTCGTGGACGCGGTGCACTTGGAGCGGCAGGCTGATGTGAAGGTGCGGTTCACCTAGCTCGGTCCCTGCGGCGGCCAACGCGGGGAACCTTCCCTCCCCCAACTTCGTAGCAATAAGGAAGGAGGGTGGTGCCATGAACGAAATCCGGCTAGGACGGAGCGAACGGGGCGGCACCCTACAGATCATCCTGGCGGTCATTGGTGGGTTGGTTGTGCTCTGCCTGCTGGCGGTGCTGGTGGGCCTCTGGTGGGTGAAGCAGTACGTGCAAGTGGAGGTAGAACGCAAGGGCGACGTCAAACGAGTGGAAATCCGCACGCCCATCGGCGACCTTGAGGTGCGAAAGGCGGAGGACGTTGCCAGCCAGTTGAAGCTGCCGGTCTATTCCGGAGCGACCCCAGAGGAAGAAGGCGCCTCGGTGCGTCTTCGCGGCCGGCTGGGGGACGAAGAAGGCGGACTGGACATCGCTGTGGCTACGTTTCGTACCGGCGATCCATTCGAGCGGGTCGACGCGTGGTACGGGGAGCAGCTCGGGCCCGACTTCAAGCGCGAGCAGGGGCGCATCGTTGGAACGAACCGCAGTGGGGACATCCACGACCCGGGCGAGTGGGAGATCCGGGTCGAGCCCGGGGGCGACGACGTGCTTTACACCCAGGAGCGGCAGCGCGGCGCGCGCTGTGTGGTTCTGAAGCACGAGTGGGACAAAGTCAAGATTACCCTGTTCGAAATCTGGGAAGCCCGACCCCAGTAGGCGCGCATCCGTCTGTATGCCCCGTTGCCCGGCGTGGCTGAAACCCCAACCGTTATCTCCACTTGAAAAACTGGATACGTGGTAGCGGCGATGAAACCGCAGGTTTCGTCGTCGGTTTGGGGCGAACAATCCGACGAGGAATGCTGGCCCCGATCCGGAAGCCTCGGGATTCGGGGCGAAGACGCATTCCTCGCCGCTACTGGCCCGAGGCTTCGGGAGTGCCCGGTGGCAGGGGCCACCGGCTTGCACTCAACTTGGGTAGGGCAAGGACTTGTCCCCTGCTAGCTTCGTCGCCGCTCTGCCTTAGGCGGCCCTCGCCTGCAGCCGCTTGATGCGCTCTTCGAGCGGTGGGTGAGTGCTGAAGAGGCTAGCGAAGCCGCCGCCGGCGAACGGCCGAACGATATACATGTGGGCTTGGGTCGGCTGCAGGTTGCGCATGGGGATGCGCTTCGAGTAGGCGCCCAGTTTTTCCAGCGCCCGCGCCAGCCCGTAGGGATGTCCGATGAACTGCGCCGCGGTGGCGTCAGCGGCGTACTCGCGTTGCCGGGAGATGGCGAGTTGCACCAGCAACGCCGCCAGCGGCGCCAGAAACAGCATCAGCAGAGCGCCCAGGCCGCCGCCGTTGCGCCCGCGCCCGCCGTAGCCCCCGAAGATCAGGGCAAAGCGGCCGATGAAGGCGAGATAGGTGATGGCTCCGGCGATGGTGGCGGCCACGGACATAATCAAGGTGTCGCGGTTGCGCACGTGGGCCAGCTCGTGGGCCAGGACGCCTTCGAGCTCGTCATCATCCATGGTCTCGAGCAGCCCGGCGGTGGCCGCCACCGCGGCGTGCTGGGGATTGCGCCCGGTGGCGAAGGCGTTCGGCTGCGGCTGCGGGATGACGTAGAGGCGCGGCATCGGCAAGTCGGTGCGGCCGCACAGCCGCTCCACGATGCTGTACATCCGCGGGGCCTCGGCGCGGGTGACGGGCCGCGCCCCGCTCATCTTCAGCGCCAGCTTGTCCGACCAGAAGTAGGCGCCGAAATTCATCAGCGCGGCGAAGACCAGCGCAATCGTCATTCCTTGC
>JBHHYS010000158.1:0-3790 GCA_046757645.1 Terriglobia bacterium
CCGACTCTTTCATCTCCAGCCAGAGGTCGTTGCCTTCGCGGGTGCGCTCGCCCACCCCGGCAAAGACGGAAACCCCGCCGTGCTTCAGGGCCACGTTGTGGATTAGCTCCATGATGACCACGGTTTTTCCCACGCCCGCGCCGCCAAACATGCCCACCTTACCGCCGCGGAGGAAGGGCTGGAGCAGGTCAATCACCTTGACTCCGGTCTCGAACATTTCTTGGGTGGTGGACTGCTCCTCCAGGGGTGGGGCGGGGCGGTGGATGGGGTAGTGGATGTCCGCTTCGATCGGCCCCAGGTTGTCCACCGGTTCACCGAGCACATTCATCACTCGGCCCAGGGTGGCTGGGCCCACGGGGATGACGACGGGGCCGCCGGTGTCGTAGGCCGTCATGCCGCGCACGATGCCGTCGGTGGGCTTCATGGCGATGCAGCGCACTCTGCTTTCCCCCAGGTGCTGCTGGGCCTCGGCAATGATGTCGATCTCCACGGGGACGTCGAAGCCCTGGCTGGTGATGCGGATGGCGTTGAAGATGGCGGGCAGCTTCTCGGCTTCAAAGTGCACGTCCACCACCGGGCCGATGACCTGCACCACTTTGCCCTCGCTTTTGTATTCTCCAGGTTTCATGGCTAGCTCCTGATCTTACGCGTGACTCGTGAGTGGTGACTCGTAACTCGTGACGCTGAATTTTGGAGCGACCGTCCTAGAGCGCTCAAAAGCTGACTGACGGAGGTGCACAAGTCATTTACTTTACCGAACTCTTGTTGGCTCATCTAGGTCAAATCTCGGCCTAATCGAGAGACGTACCGGGTCCCTGCGGCCTCTCCATTGGCGATCCGCAAGCTGCGCAGCAGCTCTTTTGTGGTTCGCCGCCCAAAGCCTTCCGCGATGTTGGCCGCCACAGCACTGGAGGCCCGTCGCAACTGCGACACCAAGCCGGATTGTTCCTCTGGAGGAAAGCTCTTGGTGAGCCGGTAAATAAGCGGAGTGAGTTCGTGAGCTTTCTGCCACACTTCCAATTCTTCGAAGCTTTTGATTCTCACGAGTCACTAGTTACGTCACAACGCCGCCGCGCCGCTGACAATCTCGATCAATTCCTTGGTGATCTGTGCCTGGCGCACTTTGTTCATATGCAGGGTGAGCCGGTCGATCATATCCGCGGCGTTGTTGGTGGCCGCATCCATGGCGGTCATGCGGGCGGCGTGTTCGGCGGCGGCGGATTCGAGCAGCGCTCGGTAGACCTGCACCTCCAGGTGGCGGGGCAGCAGGCGGTCAAAAAGCTCCGCCGGGGGCTGCTCATAAAGGTAGTCAACCGGCGTCTGTGTATTCCCCGCAGCCGCAGCGGGGGTGCCCGCGGCCGGAGGCTGCTCGCCGGAAGGCGGGCGACCCGGAGTTGGATCGTAGGCTTCCTGGCCGGGCAGAGCCACACCGCCCTCGACCCGGGTAGGAAGCACGCCTTCGATGGGGAGCAGTTTTTCGGTCACCAGCCGCTGCGCCAAGATGCTTTTGAACTCATTGTAGATGAGGTAGACCGCATCCACCTTCTTCTTGGCATAGAGGTCAATCACCTGCGCGGCAATTTCCCGAGCGTGCCCGTAGTCCACCGCGCGCAGGAAGATGTTGACGTGCTCCGCCAGGATGACGCGTCGGCGGCGGAAGAAGTCGCGCCCCTTCTTGCCGATGGTAATCAATTGGGCTTCGTAGCCGTTCCGAGGGGCGGCCAGGAAGTGCTCGGCCCGGCGGATGACGTTGGTGTTGAACGGCCCGCACAAGCCTTTGTCGCCGCTGAGCAGCAGCACCAGGACTTTTTCTTCCGGGCGCACTTGGAGCAGAGGATGGCCTTGGACCCGTTCGTCCCGCTCTGCGGGATCAGGGCCGCCCCGAGCCCGCCGGGGGGCGGCTTCGCTGAGGCCAAGTTGTCGGGTTTCGACGCGGCGGGCGAGCGAGCGCAACACCGCGAGCATTTGCCCGGCGTAGGGGCGGGCGTTGAAAACGCGCTCCTGGGCGCGGCGGAGTTTGGCCGCCGAGACCAGCTTCATCGCTCGGGTGATCTTCTGGGTGTTGCGCACCGAGCGGATGCGGCGGCGAAAATCAATCAGCGTCGGCACTCTTTACCTTTTGGTCCCATTAGGGCCCAACCCAACGGCCCCGCCCGCGGGAACCACTTGATCCTCGGTGAAGGCCCATGAAAGCCCATTGAGCATCATGAGTACAAGATAACCCATCAGCTTTTCCCCATCCTGTATGCGGTGCACGCCTTTTTCCACCATCCATACATCTAGAGTGCGGTCGAAAAGCGCCTGAAACGCAGGGGAGGTGCCAAGGAGGATGTCTGCAGGCTTAGCTGACAAGTAGCGTTCGTGAATCGCTTTGTCCACCAAGGCTTTCGTGCTTGGGAGCGCACTTGCAAGAATCCTTCCTCGTTTCACGTTGTTCAACCACACACGTCCCAGTTGGTACCCCTCGATTACCAGTGCCCCGAGGTAGGCCCGCCAGTTATGTGCGGGTCCCGTCCTTAGTGCTGGAACCTTTTCCAGCAACGCGGGAGCCATGCTCGAGGCGAGTTCATCGACGACGCCGAGAAAGTACGGATCCAGCAATTGACGTGTTGTCGCATCATCCAGCTCAGCATACCGCCGAGCTAAACCCTCATATTCCATAGTGTCTAAGTGCGAATTGCGACCCTCCAGGAGGCTGTCAATTGTCTGTTTAGGCAAATACTTCTCTGAGAATAGTCCCATTGCGAGGCCGTGACCGCAGCGCTTGCATACCATTAGCGAGTACCCTTCTAGCTTCCCTGCGACATCCCATTCCCCCCGTCCTGTTCGTGGGTCAGAGGCTTGTCCGCAATGTTTGCACCGAAGTGCTCCTCCAAAAATCAGCTTGGATAGCATGCCCATGGTCGAACTAGGATCCTTATCTAGTGCGTGGTGCGGGTGGAGCGTTCGGTGGTGAATTTCTCCTTGAACTCTTTGAGCGCCTTGTGCAATTCGCGGCGCAGCGGGTCGTCGAGGGTTTTCTTTTCGCGGATTTGTTGAAGCAGGGCGGCGTACCTGGTATCGAGGAAGTCGTAGAGAGCGTGCTCGAAGGGGCGGCAGTCGCTGACCGGCAGGTCGTCCACGTAGCCGTTGGTGCCGGCGAAGATGACGGCAATCTGCTTTTCCACCGGCAGGGGGGTGAACTGGTCCTGCTTCAGGAGTTCGGTCAAGCGTTCGCCGCGGGCGAGTTGGGCCTGGGTGGCCTTATCCAGTTCGGAGCCGAACTGAGCAAAGGCCGCCAGTTCGCGGTACTGGGCCAGCTCCAGGCGGAGCGTGCCGGCGGTCTGCTTCATCGCTTTGATCTGGGCGTTGCCGCCCACCCGGCTGACCGAGAGGCCCACGTTGATGGCGGGGCGAATGCCGCCGTGGAAGAGGTCGGTCTCCAGGTAGATCTGCCCGTCGGTGATGGAGATGACGTTGGTGGGGATGTAGGCGGAGATGTCGCCCGCCTGGGTTTCGATGACCGGCAGGGCGGTGAGCGAGCCGCCGCCCAACCGGTCGTTCAATTTGGCGGCGCGCTCCAGCAGGCGCGAGTGCAGGTAGAAGACGTCGCCCGGGTAGGCTTCGCGGCCCGGGGGCCGGCGCAGCAGCAGAGAAATCTCCCGGTAGGAGGCGGCGTGCTTGGAGAGGTCATCGTAGAAGCAGACGGCGTGCCGGCCGCGGTCGCGGAAGTATTCCCCGATGGCACAGCCGGCGTAGGGGGCGATGTACTGCATGGTGGCGGGCTCGGAGGCCGAGGCGGTGACCACCA
>JBHHYS010000159.1:0-3642 GCA_046757645.1 Terriglobia bacterium
CCCGCGCCACCCCACCCCCCCAAAACCAAAAACCCTGGACCAGCGGCCCAGGGTTTTAGGTGGGCGGTTATCGCGTTTCAGGGTCGCCCAGCCCGCGCGAGATAACGCTTACGCTTTGCCTGCGATAAGCAGAAATCCCGGGGTTTGCTACACGCCCAAATTGTGCTAAAAAAGCCCCATCTTGTCAAGCGGCTCTCCACGCCCCATCCTGAGAGTCCGCCGGGGAGACCACAATGGAACGCATCTGGGGCTTTGACCTCGGCACCACCTCCGTCGGCTTCGCCGTCATCGACTACGACGACCAAAACCAATCTGGCACCATCCTTCATTTCGGCGTCCGCATTTTCTCCGAGGGCCGGACCGAAAAAGACCTTGAGCCCCGCAACCAGGCCCGCCGCGCCGCCCGCCTCCTTCGCCGCCAGATTCGCCGCCGTCGCCTCCGCCGCCGGCTTCTCCGCGACGCCTTGGCCGACGCCGATCTGCTGCCCCCTTTCGGCTCGCGCGGCACACCGGAGTGGGAAGCGTTTATGAACGACGGCACCGACCCCTACCAGTTGCGGGCCCGCGGGCTCCGCCAACCCCTCCAGCCCTTTGAAATCGGCCGCGCCCTCTATCACCTCGCCCACCGCCGCGGCTTCCTCTCTGCTCGCCGCATTGAAGAGCGCACACACCTGAAAAAAGCCCGTGCAAAAGAAGAAGGCCCGGTTAAAGAAGAGATCAAAGCGCTCGAGGAAAAGCTGGTGGGCCGAACCCTCGGCGATTACCTCGCCAGCCTCACAGACGAACGCAAGCGCAACCGCCATATCAGTCGTGAAATGGTCGTGGACGAGTTCGACCGACTATGGGAGGCACAGGCGAAGCATCATCCGCAACTGCTCACCGACAAGCTGAAAGAACGGCTGCGCGGCATCCTGCTCTACCAGCGGCCCATCTTCTGGCGACTCCAGACCGTCGGGAAATGCTGGCTGGAGCCGGACGAAGACGTCTGCCCCCTCGGCTCCTGGCTGGGCCAGCAGTTTCGCATGCTCCAACTCGTCAACAATCTTCGCCTGCGTTTTCCCGGCCAACCTCCTCGTGCGCTCGACTCCGAGGAGCGGAAACGCCTTCTGGAAAAACTCCAACGGCAGTCTAAAATGCAATTCGGCGGCATCCGCACTGCGCTCAAAAAACTTTGGAAAGAATGCGGGCTCGACCTCAAGCCGGAAATCACCTTGGAAACCGGCGGCGAATCCCGCTTGCTCGGTAACGAGGTTGAAGCGACGCTTGCTAAAGTTTTCGGCGACGACGCTTGGGACGCCCACCCAGCGCGCGATCGGCTCCGCCACGAACTGCACCCGCAGCTCTTTGCCATCTATAACCGTCAGGTCGGCAACAAGCGCATCGAGCTGCATCGGCTCGACCCGTTCCGGAACGAGATCGCTCCGGCCAAACTGCGCTTCGTCGAAGAAGCTCAAAAGGACTTTGCCATCACCCGTGAACAGGCCGAGCAACTCGCTGACTTCGAACCACCCTCCGGCTGGCTCCGCTTCTCCGAAAAAGCTATCCGCAAGCTGCTCCCCTACATGGAGAAAGGGCTTGACCTCAACGAAAAAGGCGGCGCCCTCGACCAGGCCTATCCCGGCTGGCGCGAAAAACCCCCCGAAGTATTTGACCACCTGCCGGCCCACCCGAAACGAATGCCGGTGCTCCGCAACCCCAGCGTCAACCGCGCCTTGAACGAGCTCCGCAAGGTGGTCAACAACCTGCTGCGCGTCTACGGCAAACCCGACCTCATCCGCATCGAGCTCCTGCGCGAACTGAAGAAAACTAAGAAGGAGCGACAGGAAATCACTGGTCGCTACAGCAAACAGAGAGGCGCGCGGGAGCGCGCCGTCACCCATTTGCGGGAGAAGAAAATCCCCATCACGGCTGAGGCCATCGAAAAGTGGCTGCTCTATGAAGAGTGCGACCACTACTGCCCCTACACCGGAAGGCCGATCAATGTTGAAAACCTTTTTACCAGTGGCGAGTTCCAGGTGGAGCACATCTTTCCGCTGTCTCGCTCCCTCGACAATGGCTACCTCAACAAGACGCTCTGCGCCACCGACGTCAACCGCGAAAAAGGCGACCGCACCCCCTTCGAGTTCTTCCGCAACCGCCCGGAGGAGTGGGAAGCGGTGAAGGGCCGCTTGGAGAAGTGGGTGGAAGCCGGCAAGTTTCCCCTGCAGAAGATGAAAAACTTCCTCCGCGAAAACTATCCCGAAGGCCAAGAGTTCCTCGAGGAACGCCAGAAGGCCGACACCAGCTACATTGCTGTCGAGGCCCGCAAGTTTCTCGCCCGCTTGGGCGTCCCCGTCCAGGTCGCCAACGGCCAGGTGACGGCGCAGCTTCGCAAAGCCTGGGGACTGGACTCAATTCTCAACCCTGAAACCCCCTGGCGCAAAAACCGCGCCGACCATCGGCACCACGCCGTCGACGCGCTGGCGGTGGCTTTGACGTCGCCTGCCTTCGTCAAGCGGCTCTCCGACTTCTACGCTCGCGGCAAACAGGGCGAAAAACCCAAGCTCCCCCAGCCGTGGGAAAACTTCTGGCAGGACGCCAAAGCCAAGACCCAAGCCATCGTTGTCTCCCACCGCGTCCAGCGCAAAGTCTCCGGCCCCCTGCACAAACAGACCTACTATGGCGACACGGGTTTGGAGGAGACGGAAGGCAACATTAGCTATCGTTACTTCGTCACTCGCAAACACGTGCAAGACCTGACCGAATCCGACATAAAGGGCAAGAAGAAGACCAAGATACGCGATGATATCATTCGCAAGCTTGTTCAAGACCATGTGGCCGCCCACGGCAAGAAGTTTCCTCCCTATCCCGTGCTTGTTAGCAAGGAAACCGGGGAAGTGCGCGAAATCAAGCGCGTGCGTCTGCTCGTCAAGCAGCAGCAGCGCCTGATGGCGCCTCTCCGACCCACCCCCAAGACCTTTGCCGATCTTGCGGGCAACCACCATATGGCAATCTTCAAATTGCCTGATGGAAGCGCCGACCACGAAACCGTCTCACTCCTCGAAGCCACTCGACGCCTGAAGGCGGGTGAGCCAGTGGTTCGCCGTACTTCGGAGAATGGTGGTCGCTTCGTAATGTCGTTAGCCGGCAACGACATCCTCGAGATCACCAAAAAGGATGGCACTCGCCACTATATGGTGGTTCGGTACTGCAACGAGAAGGGGCGCGTCTTCTACAAACCCGTCAACATGGCCGATGATCCGAAGCCAGAGGTTTCTTTCGGACCTGAGCGCTTCCTGAAACCCGACCTACGCAAAGTCATGGTGGATGCCATTGGGCGGGTGAGGCCAGCCCGTGATTAAGCACCCAACCTGTCATCCTGAGCGAAGCGAAGGAGCCTGCTGACAAGTGTAGCAAACCTCGGAATTCCCGCAAACCGCAGCTGCCGTCCATCCGGCCAGCAGGCAGGTACGAGTGTAGCAAACCTCGGAATTCCCGCAAACCGCAGCCACTTAGCAACGGGGTTTTGAAAGCGGCCCTGCGCGGGGTGTGCGCAGGGCCGCTTTTAGTACCGGCGGAGGATGCCGATGACCCGGCCCTGGATTCGAACGTCCTTGGCGGGCAAGATGATGGGGGGCATCTGGGCGTTGGCGGGCTGGAGGC
>JBHHYS010000160.1:0-3490 GCA_046757645.1 Terriglobia bacterium
CCTTCGCTTTGAGGCTGGGATGGCGCCCGAGCTCAAACGTTTCTTTGACTCCCTACCGCTCGTCCTAGTCAGTCAGCTCGTTGCCCTGGTGATCGCCGGCCTCTACCGGGGGGTGTGGCGCTACGCAGGGCTTCGGGATCTTATCCGAATCGTCGGGGCCACGACGGTGGGTACGATGGGGGCAGTGGTGTTTCTCGTCCTTGTGTATCACTTCCACGGGTTCTCACGGGCGGTTTTCGTCCTCGATTGGTTGCTGCTCGTGGTCCTGCTCGGGGGGAGTCGCCTGTCGTTCCGCCTCTTCGGCGAACTGTTCCGTCCTCGCCCCGGTCAGTTTCAGCGGGTTCTCATTTATGGTGCCGGGGATGGGGGCGAGCTAACCGTTCGGGAACTGCTCAACAACCCCACCCTCCAGCGCGTGCCCGTGGGCTTCATCGACGATGACCGGGGGAAGCACGGGACGCGCATCCACGGCTTGCCGGTCTTTGGCGGGATCGGTTCTCTTGAGGCGCTCATCAGGGAGCATGTCATCACAGAGGTCGTCATTTCCTCCCTGAAGATCCAGGGCAACGGCTTGGAACAGGTGGCTGAACGGTGCCGGGCTCACGGTGTGTCAGTGCGGCGGGCCTCGCTGCGGCTGGAGTAGGTTCGCGGCTCACCCCGCCCCTCTCCCTCCGGGCTGACCATGTCCCACATTTTTTGCTGGACACGGAGGGGCCCAAATAGTAGGCTGTCTGCGTGCTTGTGTGCGGACAGACATTTTCGCATGAAACCATCAAGCGTATTCAAACCACCATCGATACCGAGCCGGGGATTTCGCGGGTGGCCTTGTCGCGTCGGGTCTGTGAATGGCTGGGGTGGCGCCGTGAGAACGGCAAGTGGAAGGAGATGAGTTGCCGGGTGGCGCTTTTGAAATTGCATCGGCGCGGGATGATCCACTTGCCGCCGGCGGCCACTAGGCCGCCGGGGAGGGCGCAGAAGCCCATCGTCTTTGAAGAGGGCGGGGCGCGTGAGCCGATCCGGTGTCGTCTGGTGGACCTTGGATCGGTCGAGGTGGTGAAGATTGGCAGTGCGGAGAGCAAGGCCTCGCGGGTCTGGAATGAATTGATGGAGCGATATCACTATTTGGGGGCGGGGCCGTTGTGCGGCGCTCAGATGCGGTATTTGATCAGCAGTGCGCAAGGGGAATGGTTGGGAGGGGTGGCATTCAGTGCGGGGGCTTGGCGGGTGGCGGCGCGGGATCGGTGGATTGGATGGAGCCAACGCGCGCGCCAACAGCACTTGGGGAAGGTGGTGTGCAACAGTCGATTTCTGATTCTGCCGTGGGTGCAAGTGCCGAATCTGGCGTCGCATGTGTTGTCGCGGTGCACCCGGCGCCTGCCCGCCGACTGGCGAGCGCGGTATGGGTATGAACCGGTCGTCGTGGAAACATTTGTGGAGCGAGGCCGGTTCAAGGGGACTTGCTATCAAGCTGCCAATTGGAGGCATGTGGGCCGCAGCTGTGGTCGGGGGCGGCAGGATCGAGGGCGGAGATCTGCGGGGGGGGAGAAGGAGGTGTATCTGTATCCGCTGAGGCCCAAGGCGCGGGAACTCCTGTGCGAGGGGCCCCCCGACCCGGTGAAGGATCGTCGGTGGCCGGGGCGAGCGCGGGATTGGGCGGAGGAGGAGTTGGGCCTGGCGGTGCTTGAGGATGAGCGGCTGAGCAAACGGCTGTTGCTGATTGCGCGGGATGTGTATGATCGCCCTCAGGCGAGCCTGCCGCAGGCCTGTCAGAGTCGGGCCAAGACGAAGGCGGCCTATCGGTTTTTTGAGCATTCCGCCACCACCATGGACAGGATTCTGGCTTCGCATTGTGAGGCGACCGTGACCCGGGTCACTCAAGAACGAGTGGTGTTGGCGGTGCAGGACACCACGAGCCTGAACTACAGCGCCCATCCAGCGACCGAAGGGCTGGGGCCCATTGGGTCGAAGCGGGAAGGGATCGTGGGGCTGGTGGTGCACGATACGATGGCGTTCACCCTGGAGGGGACTCCCCTGGGGTTGCTGGATGTGCAATGTTGGGCCCGGAATCCGGAGGATTTTCGGAAGAGGCATTTGCGTTACGAGTTGCCGATTGAACAGAAAGAGAGTCGGAAGTGGCTGGAGAGTTTCCGAAAAGTGGCGGACGCGCAGAAGCGGTGCCCGGGGACGACCCTAGTGAGTGTAGGAGACCGCGAGGCGGACATGTACGAACTGTTCCAATTGGCCTTGAGTGAGCCGGCTGGGCCCAAAGTGCTTGTGCGCGCGGAGCGCGATCGGCTTTTGGGCGATGGCCAAGGCCACTTGTGGGAGCAGATGGCGCGGGAGCCTCTGGGGGGAATCCAGGTGATTAGGGTGCCCCGGCGAGGCCAACGTCCAGCCCGGGAGGCCCGGTTGGAAGTACGGTTTGGGCGGGTCCAGCTGAAGCCGCCCAAGCGGAAGCCACAGTTGGGAGAATTGAGCCTCTGGGCAATTCTGGCGGAAGAGATCGACGGTCCCGAGGGAGGAGAACCGCTGAAATGGATGGTGTTGACCACCCTGGAAGTCAACACCTTCGAGCAGGCCACTGAGAGACTGGCCTGGTATGCCGGGCGGTGGGGCATCGAGGTGTACCACAGGACGTTGAAGAGTGGCTGCAAAGTGGAAGAAAGGCAATTGGGTGGTGCGGATCGGATTGAAACGTGCCTGGCGATTGATATGGTGGTGGCCTGGCGTATCTTTCATTTGACGAAGCTGGGACGTGAGACCCCTGAGGTGCCGTGTACAGTCTTCTTTGAAGAAGCTGAATGGAAGGCGTTGTATGCTTACGTACGACAACATCCCACGCCTCCTGATCACCCGCCTACATTACGAGAAGCTATCCGCATGGTGGCCAGCCTTGGGGGCTTTCTTGGGCGTAACAGCGATGGGGAACCCGGCACGAAATCTCTGTGGCTGGGGCTCCAACGCCTTGACGATATTGCAACGACGTGGAAATTCATGGCACTCAACTTTGCCCCACATCTTCTGACACCCCCCGTGCCCAGCAACCCAGGTTATGGGTAATAGTCAGCCTTTGCGGCGAGGGTGAGGGGCGGAGGGTCGAGAGCCCACGCCGGACCCCGAACAACCAGAACCAAAGTTAGGAGAAGCGAGTTGGCTACGCCACGCAGATTTCTGCCCTATGACTTCATCACCTTCGACTGCTACGGGACGCTGATCGACTGGGAGAGCGGCATCAGTAAGGCGTTCGCCGATGCCGCCGCGCTCGACGGGGTCACGGTGGATCTCGCCACTGCGCTCGCGGCCTACGCCGAGCTGGAACCAGCGGTAGAGACTCTAAGCTTTCGCAGCTACCGGGGGGTGCTGACGGAAACGGCGCAACAGGTCGCCGAGCGGCTGGGCTGGCCGCTCGGCAAGATACGGGCGGGGTTTCTGGCCGAGAGCCTGCCGAGCTGGCAGCCCTTTGCCGACACCAACCCGGCCCTGGAGCGGC
>JBHHYS010000161.1:0-3481 GCA_046757645.1 Terriglobia bacterium
GCACCAGCGGCGCCGGGTAGTCCATCACCGACGCTCGCCCGTAGGTGCTGGCGGCGAAATTGTGCGCCAGGCCCAGCGTATGGCCCACCTCGTGCGCCGCCAACTGACGTATGCGCGCCAGCACGAACTCGCCCGGCGCCATCCTGGGATCGAGCGCCGCCACCCAGTCGGGCAGCCCCCACGCCCCGGCCTGACAATTTTCCCCGGACGCGCCCCTTGCCCCGGCCGGCCCTTTCGCCATCCCCGCCCAAAGATTGTAGTCGGTGCGCATCCGATGCGAGTCCATAAACACCACCGCCTTGAGAATCTCACCCGTGCGCGGATCAATAATCGGGCGGCCCCAGGACCACCCTCGCTCGGCCCGGTGGCCCCACTGGATGATCGAGTAGCGCACGTCCATCGGGTCAGCCTCCGCGGGCAGCGCGCGCACCTCAAACGCCTCGCGGAAGCCAGCCGCTTCGAACGCTTTGTTCCACCACAGCGCCCCCTCCCGCACCGCGCTGCGGATAGGCTCCGGCATCGCCGGGTCGAGGTAGTACACGATGGGCTTGACCGGCCGACTCAACTTCGGCGCCGGCTGCCCTGGCTCGGGTGCGGTTTTTTCCAACCGCCAGCGGATGATCCACCGCTGCTGCAAGCGCCCGTCCAGCGGCTGCGCATAGTCATTGAAGGTCAGCGGGATGATTCCCACCCGGGGGTCGAACCGCCGCGCCCGCAGCGGCTGCTCGGGCAACGCCACCAGTGAATGATGCACGCGCACGCTCAGCGCCGTCCCCTCCGGCGACACCGCGCCCACCTGCGCCCCGGCTTTCCCGCTGGTGAAGGTCAGAATCACCTCCACCTCCGTGTTCTGCGGAAAACTTTTTGTGCGGGGCAGATAGAGCACGCTGCGCTTCTTCTCCAACCGGTAGTTGCCTTGTCCCTGCCGCTCGAGCCAGCCGCGCACCCCCAGCGCGTCGCCCCGGAAAAACTCGGTTGCGTCCACCAGCACCCGGCCCTCTTCCTCGGCCTGGATGGCAAAGCCCGCCAGCACCGAGATGGGAAACTGCTCCGCCACACCGCGGGCCAGCGCTTCGTTGCCCGTTTGCGCCCGGAAGCGGGTGTTCGTTTCCACCAGCAGCACGCGCGGCCCCACGCGCTCGAAGCGCACCACCGCTGCCCGGCGCGTTCGCCCCCGATCAAGCCCCAGCCGGTTTGAACCCCCGCCCGTGGCCAGCGACCTCAAATAGAGAAACTCCTCCCCGAAGCGGCCCACCTCCAGCAGCAGCGCCCCTTTCTTCCCGTCCCAGCAAAGCGAGAAGAACCCTGGCTGACACTCCAGTCCCTCAACCCGCTCCGCGACCCTCTTCATCTTCTTCGCAGCCCCCACGCTGGCCTCCGGCTCTTGCGCGCTCAGCGCCACGCTCACCAGCAACAACCCCACCAGAGAGAACAAGGTCCCCCTCTTGCTTATCATCGCTACCTCCACACGCTTGGGATTCGAAAAGGAAAGCTCGGAACTCGCTTGGTCTACGCTCGGAATTTGTCTCAACCCGAGAGAGGTGCGGAGGTTATTCCGCCCCGCCGGGTACTTGCTCTGTGTCGAGGGCTGCCCATGTTACCATTTTGTCTCCGTCCCGAAGAGGTGCGGAGTCTGCCCCGGCGTGCAGGGCACCCGCTTTGTGCGGTCGCTGGCCTGCTCGTGTTCCTACTTTGTCTCAGTCCGGAAGAGGTGCTCCGCACCCGTTTGGGGTCTAGCCGCTTGCCCAACCCAGGTTGCCGCTCGCCGAGCACGGGTCGCTTTGCCTAGCACGTCAAGTGCAGCGCCGCCACCACTTTTCTGACGTCTTTGAGCTCGTTGTACTTCCGGCAGGCTTGCGCGGTCTGCTCGGCAATCAACTCGATTCCCACGCTCCGCAAAAACTCCATCGTTTCCTTCGGCACTTCCATGCACCCGTGGTAGCCCGTCCCCACCACCAGCACCTCCGGCTTCGCCCTCACCACCGCTTCCAGGTCTGCCTTGTCCAGCCGGTGACCTTCCTTGCGCCACCAGCTCGCGTCCACCCGAGTGGCCGCGCCCCCGGTGGGACCCGAGCCTCCTGCCCCGCCGCTGGCAGAGCCGGCGGGGTCAGGATAGATAATCACGTCCCGGCGATACTCCTTCCCCTCAAACTGCAACACCCCGAAGTCGTACTTCTCTATCAATGCTGAGCGAAGCCGAACCATCATCGTTCCCCGTGTGATCCCGCCTCCTGCCCGGTGTTAGCCCCCATCCTCTCTCCCATCATCCCCAGCTGGCCCCGAGCCAAGTCCAGGGGCGAAGCGAGGGATCTGCTTCTCAATCCCCCCCACTCCTACTCCCGCTTCTTCAGCCCGGTCATCACCAGCTCGTTCGGATATTCCGTCAGGGTAAACTCCACCTCGCTGCCGTCCTCAATCCCCTCCAGCAGCGATGCCGGCCTCACCTCCAAGACCAGCTCTCCCCCCGGCATCGTCCCGGGAATCGCTTCGTGCCGCAGCACCACCGCAGCCGCTTTGCGGTTCACCACCACAATCGTCCCCCGCCCGCTATAGCTCCTCACTCCCTCATCCTGGCCCAGTAGCGCCGGGTCAATCTTGCGCACCGCGGTCACCACCAAGCCTCGACTCGTCTGCGTCAGCTCGAACTCCACCGCGGCACCCGCTTCCAACCCGTCCAGCACCGCGACGTCTTCCACCGGGAAGGTCATCGTCATCGCTCCCATCAGCCCGGAGATGTTTTCGTGGTCAATTCTTATCCGCTTCGCGGCCGCATCCACACTGACGATTTTCCCCTTGACCCGCCATTGAAACCCCTGCGGGGACTCCTCCGGCTGCTTGCCACCGCACCCGGCGGCTATCAGCGCCGCCGCAAATACCACCAGCAGTGCCACCCGCTTTTTCATCGCTCACCCTCCCCCGCCAACCTCCCGCTCGCTCATCCTACCACACTCCTCCGCGCCCCCTCTCGCCGCACCGTCCTTCTCCACGGCCAAGCCACCACCACGAGTCCGGAAGAGGTGCGGCGCCTACCCCCAGCAAAGTCGAGGGGCACCCGCTTCCCGCATCGGCTTGACCCACCTCTGACCACGAGCTATCCTGTAAGGTTCGACTACTGTGCCTGCGCCTCGCTGTGGCCCTCTGTCTTGGCTCGGCACCAGGTAGTCGGTACTGCGTCCCGGCCCTGCTCACGGGCCTGCCCACCGAAGTCCCGCAGAGCGGGACGTAGGTGGGTCGCGGAGCACGGATCACGGAACACGAATGTCCCTCAACCGCATCACCATTCGCGGCGCCCGCACCCACAACCTGAAAAACATCAACGTCGCCATCCCCCGCCACAGCCTCACCGTAGTCACCGGCCTCAGCGGCTCCGGAAAATCCTCGCTCGCCTTCGACACCATCTACGCCGAGGGCCAGCGCCGCTACGTGGAATCCCTCTCCGCCTACGCCCGCCAGTTCCTCGACCAGATGGAGCGCCCCGACG
>JBHHYS010000162.1:0-3469 GCA_046757645.1 Terriglobia bacterium
CGTTGACCAGGGCCTGGTTGGGGTCGAGCTGGTAGCTGCCGAAGGGCATATCGGCAATCAGCAGCGCCCGCGCCGTGCCGCGGCGCACCGCCCGGGTGTGGTGCAGCATTTCCTCCATCGTCACCGGGAGGGTGTTTTCGTGGCCGAGCACTACCATGGCGAGGGAGTCGCCAACCAGGATCATGTCCACGCCGGCAGCGTCGACGACGCGCGCGGTGGGATAGTCGTAGGCGGTCAGGCAGGTGAGTTTTTCGCCGCGGGCTTTCTTGCTGAGAATCTCCGGTACGGTGACCTTCTTGGTCTCCCGTCCGGAGCCCGCCGAGCGGGCATTCGGAAGGGTAGTCATGTTGTCCTCCGGGTATCGCCCCTTACGGGTGCAATCCCTGCCCCGTGCTTCTTGCGGGGCCTGCCCCTTCGCCCGACTTGGGCAAAGAAGCAACCTACCTATTAGACAATGCCCACCCCAACTTGGCAACAAACTTTTTTGGCAGAGACAAGCCGACGAAGAATCCGCTTCGCGGCTTCTTCGCCGCTACCCACCCGGTGGCAGGGGCCACCGGGCTCCGCGCCGCTGATGAAAGCGTCCAATCCAGGCGAAGAAAGCGAAGGCTTCTTGCCGGTCTTTACACCGGTCCGAGGGGCAGGAAGTACTGGGTGCCCTTGACCGGCTCGCTGAGCCGCTGCAGCAATTCCTGCAAGTCCTCGTGGCGGGCGACGAAATCAATCTCGGTGGTGTTGACCACCAGCAGGTCCGAGGCAGCGTAGTGAAAGAAGAAATGTTCATAGGCGTCGACCACCGCCTGCAGGTAGGGGTCGGAAATCTCGCGTTCGGCGCGGGAGGCAGCCCGACTTTTCCCCAGCCGCTGCCGCAAGACGGCCGGGGTAGCTTGCAGGTAGATGACCAGGTCAGGGGTCTGCAGTTGGGGGCGAAAAAGCTCGAAGTATTGCTCATAGATTTTGAGCTCGGGGTCGCTCAGGTTGAGAGCCGCAAAAATCCTGTCTTTTTCGAAGAGGTAGTCGCAGACCAGGGGTCGGGGGTCATGTTCGAGGGCGAGGTCGCGCAACTGCCGGTAGCGCGCCAGCAGAAAATGCATTTGGGCGCGGAAGGCGGCGCCGGGCTTCGTGGCGTAGAAGTCGGCCAGATGAGGGTTGTCGGTGCGGTCGGGGAGCAGGCGGGCGTGTATCCGGTCGGCCAGGACGCGGGCCAGGGTGGACTTGCCCACGCGAATGGGGCCTTCGATAGCAATGTAGCGGGGCGGCGTAAATTGCGGCGGGGCGGCCATCGAGTCTGCGGGCGAGCGCAGGTGAGCTCGCCGGAATTATAGTCGGCGACGCCGGCGGCGGCAATCCGGGGTCAACCCCAAGGCTCGCAGGCGGCGCTGCGGGCGGCCGGCGGGAGCTCGGCCAGCATTTCGGCGGCGGTCTTGCGCGTTACGGGATGGCGCCACTCGGGAGCCAACTCGCGCAACGGCTCGAGCACGAACCGGCGCTCGGCCAGGCGGGGATGAGGGATGGTCAACTCGGGCAGAGCGACCACGTGCTGGCCGTAGGAGACGATATCAATGTCAATGGGGCGGGCCGGGGGATGGGTTCCGCTGGGGGGGCGGCGGCCGAGCTGCCGCTCGATGCGTTTCAGGAGGCGCAGCAGGGCGAGGGGCATCAGCTCGGTCTCCGCCTCGACCAGGCAGTTGAGAAACCAGGGCTGGGGGTTCACCCCTACGGGCTCGGTCTCATAGAGGGCCGAGCGGCGACGCACGCGGACGGCGGCTGCGGCCAACGCCGCGAGCGCCCGCTCGATGTGCCCAGCGCGGTCACCCAGGTTCGAGCCCAGGGAGAGGTAAGCCGTCTTCAGATATCCCGCCATAGTAACTGGCCGATTGTAGCCTGCTTCTTGCGGCAGCAAGTTGATTGATCTTGATCTCCGAAGGGGTGGACGAGTTCACCGGCGGCACCTACCAGGCCGACGACATCACCGTGCTCCTCCTCCGCTACCACGGATCCGCCGGCAAGTAGCCCTGTCATTGCACGGCTTTAGCCGTGCCGCACCGGCACCCACAACACCCCGGCTCTAGACGCTGAGGGCCCCAATCACCGACGGTAGTTCGGCCAACCGCTCCCGCAGCCGTTCCTCTATGGCAGCCGCCCAATCGGCCCTAATTTCAACGCGAGGTACGCTCATCGCACGCTTTCCAATTGGAGGTTTCTGCAAATGGTTTCAAAAGCTGCGGGCTTCTCCCAATCATGGTTCAACCTGTATCTGAGCAAGTGCAGGCCAAGGTTAGCGGCTTCCCGGATTGTCCTTTGGCCGAATTCAGCCGCGATCAGGACACCTGTAGGGCATTCATCAGCGAGCTGCGTCACATATGTCTGCAACTGAGCCACATCCCTGGGTTGTGCTTGCTTCGACTTGACCTCGACCGGAATCCTCACCGCAGACCCGAGGGGGACGCGCTCTTTAAGGAGCAAATCGATGTGGCCCTCAGGTAGGGCCTTCTCACTCAATACCTCAATGGTTTCGGCGGCGATACTGGCTAGTCCGATTTCTGCCAAGAGCCTGGCCAGGTGAGCCCCCTCCATGAGATAGCGTCGAATAGCGGTTTGGAGAATGTCTTCGCGAAGAAGAAAAACCTCGGGTGGTCTCGCTTCGCTACGTTTCCTCGCAAAAAGTGGTGTAAATGTTCGGTACGCAGGGAGGGATAGGGGCTCGAGCGGGCCGTCCGTCACACTGCCCATGCTCGAAACACTCTGCAACGTGGTTTGGTCTGCCTGAAAGTGGGTCCTCTTATATCCGCCACGCAGCAAAAGGTTCTCGGCGACGTAACTGAATTCGGCTCGAACGAGCGGCTCACTAAACGCGCGGATCGGTTTGAGCCAAAGCCTGAACGGGAAATAATAGGTTTGTTTCGACCGCTTGGAGGTCATGCCCGGCCAAGGAGGCAGGGTTTCTGCGTTGCACAGGGCCTCTCGCTTGACTACTTGGTAGAGATTGAATGCCCTCGCAGCGTACAAGAAGGAGATGAAGTCCCCTTCTAGGATTTCCTCGAAGGTCCAGACTCCGCCGTAACTGCTAGGGAAACCCGCAAGCCCATGTCTCAGGCAGAGGTCAAGGTTGTCCCGAGTCGAAACAGCAACCATAAAGTAGCAAGGCTTGGGCAAGTTACAGGACTCAACTCTCCCGCGGCCGCGGACGCAACGACGCTCTTGCCGCGCGCACGAGCGTGTTCAATGCACGCACATACGATCGATTCAGCACACCCTCGAACGTATCGAGGGGGTTGCGATTGCGCTCCACAAGCTCTTCCGCGAGGCGGATGGCCGAGCGAATCTCTTGTCTTCTCGTCATATGCTCTCCATCTATCAGCGAAGCCGGCGCTATTCTGCCACGCGGTGGCGGAGAATTCTACTGCTCGCGCCTCAAGCATATTCCTCATCGCCAAGGGCACGCCAGGGCTCGGAATGACAAGCAACT
>JBHHYS010000163.1:0-3403 GCA_046757645.1 Terriglobia bacterium
GCGAGACGGTTCTCCAGTTCTGAAACGCTGGTCGCCTCAAGCGGCATGTGATGTGACGCCTTGCTTGGTCGTCTTGTCTCAACTCGTGCCAGGATTCGGCGAAGCGCGGACTGGCTGGAACTAGACCGAGTGTCGAGAGATCGATTCTCATGGTGTGTCTGGCCAGACCCTGGTCAGAAGAAAGTTCAGCGAGCTGTGAGCGTCGCGCTGCTGCGCCGATCAGACATCGATCTCGAGGCAGGGCTCATCCAAGTCGTGAGAGGCAAAGGCGGCAAATCCCGAAGCGATACCCCTCAACCGACGGCTCAGCCGGGAGCTCCGCGGGTATCTGAAGAGAAACTGCCGCCGGGAAGCAGTCTTCTATAACACCGCACGGGAAAACCGACGACGATCATCAAGACAGGATTCACGAAAGCCGTCCGAAGGGCCAAAATCCCGCGCTGTCGCTTCCACGACCTTCGCCACCCGCCTGGTGCTGGCTGGAGCCGACCTTCCCACCGTCAAAGAACTCCTGGGTCACTCCGATATCCAGACCACCATGCGCTACACGCACGCGACGCCGGAGGCCAGACGCCGAGCCGTCCAGCTGCTGGATGGACACAAATTGGACACATATCAAGCACAAATTCCAGTTCCGCCCCGAAGGCGGATTCTGGTAAACTCTTGAGTCTTCAGAGAGTGCGCCTATAGCTCAGTTGGATAGAGCGTCGGTCTACGAAACCGAAGGTCCCAGGTTCGAGTCCTGGTGGGCGCGCCATGTTTTCAAGCACTTACCCCAATCTCTCCTAGACAGAAGTTACCCTGAGAATTAGGCAAGAAAACGCTGTAAGCCGTTGACAGGAGGCAGATAAGGGGATTTTTCGGGTGTAACTGTGTACCCATGTATTATAGAGATTATTCCCATCTTTTGTCGGTGGTGTGTGCTATCATGGTGCCCATGTACATCGAGTCCGTCCCCAACCGCAACTCCCCGCCCGCCGTACTGCTGCGCGAATCCTACCGCCAGGAGGGCAAGGTCAAAAAGCGCACCCTGGCCAACCTGAGCAAGTGGCCCCGCCACTTGGTGGAGGGTCTGCGGGTCCTGTTGAAGGGCGGCAGCGCGGTGGCGGACTTGAGCAAAGCCTTCGACGTCGTGCGCAGCCGTCCCCACGGACACGTGGCCGCGGTCGTGGGCACGCTGCGGCGCATCGGCCTGCAGCGGATGATCGCGTCGCGCCGCAGCCTCGAGCGGGATCTGGTGACGGCCATGATCGCGGCCCGCATCCTGGAGCCGTGCTCCAAGCTGGCCACGGCCCGGGGCCTGGATCCCGAGACGCTCTCCAGCAGTCTGGGACAAGTGCTCGAGGTGGAGTCGGCCGACGCCGACGATCTGTACCAGGCCATGGACTGGCTGCTGGCGCGCCAGGAGAGGATCGAAAAGCGGCTGGCGGCCCAGCGCCTGCAGCAGGGGTGTCTGGTGATCTACGACGTGACGTCGACCTATTTCCAAGGGAGAAGCTGCCGCTTGGCCCGGCTCGGTTATTCCCGGGATGCAAAGAAGGGCAAGCTGCAGATCGTCTTCGGTCTGCTTTGCGACCGGCGGGGGTGCCCGGTGGGTGTGGAGGTCTTCGAAGGCAACACGGCCGATCCCACCACCTTGAAGAGCCAAATCCACAAGCTGCGGCGGCGTTTCGGGCTGAGCCGGGTGGTGATCGTCGGGGACCGGGGGCTGCTCACTTCCGCCCGCATCCGCGAGGAACTGGAAGCGGTACCGGGCCTGGACTGGATCACGGCTCTGGGGGGGCCTCAGATCCGAAAGCTGATGCAGGGGGGCGCCCTGCAGCTGTCGCTGTTCGACCAACGCGACCTGGCCGAGATCCAAAGCCCGGACTACCCGGGGGAGCGGCTCATCGTGTGCCGCAATCCCCTCTTGGCCGAGGAGCGGGCCCGCAAGCGCCGCGATCTGCTGGCGGCCACCGAGGCCGAGCTGGACAAGATTGTGCTGGCCACACGGCGCGACAAGCGTCGACTCAAGGGCAAGGACAAGATCGCTCTGCGGGTGGGAAAGCTGATCAACCGCTACAAGATGGGCAAGCACTTCGAGCTGGAAATCGGCCAGGATTCCTTCTCCTACCGCCGCAAACGGCAAAGCATCGATCAGGAAGCGGCCCTGGACGGCATCTACGTGATTCGAACCAGTCTTCCCGCCCAGGAAATGGAAGCTGCCGAGACGGTGCTCGCCTACAAGGGCCTCTCGGTGGTTGAGCGCGCCTTCCGCAGCACCAAGAGCGTCGATCTGAAGGTGCGGCCCATCCACCACCGCTTGGAGGAGCGGGTCAAAGCTCACGTCTTCCTATGCATGCTCGCCTATTATGTCGAGTGGCACATGCGGCAAAAGTGGGCTCCGCTGCTTTTTGACGACGAGGACAAGGCCGCCGCCGAGCAACTTCGCGACTCCGTGGTGGCTCCCGCCCAGCGCTCTCCGCAGGCCCTGCGCAAGGCAAGCACCAAGCGCAGCCAAGACGGCTTGCCGGTCCATAGCTTTCAGACTTTGCTGAGCGACCTGGCGACCATCTCCAAGGACCGCATCCAACCTCGCCTGACAGGCGCTGAGCCCTTTGACAAGGTCACTCGTCCCACTCCGCTACAACAACGAGCCCTGGATCTTCTCGGGGTTCGTTTGTAGCGTACCCAGTAGCGGCACACCCCGTTTCAGGCCTTTCCCCAATCCTGACAACAGGTTAGACTGTTTTCGCCGGGGTAACTTCCGACTAGGCGGTTTTGGCTTCCTCGTATTTCTGACCGGCGATGAAAGCCCTGACAAAGGGATCGTCTGAAGTATAGAAGGCATCGGGTGTTCCCTCGAAGTGGATGTGACCGTCCTTGAGCAGGATGATTCGATCAGAAACGATTCGCAAGCAGCGCATGTCGTGAGTGACCACGATAGAGGTCAACTTCTCCCGCTTGTTCAGCTTACGGATAAGTCTGCTCAGAGATTTGCCCACGAGGGGATCTACCCCGGTTGTCGGTTCGTCGTAAAGGATTACCTCGGGATCTTCGGCGATGGCGCGTGCGATAGCCACTTGTTTCTTGGAGCCGAGGCTCAGTTCTGAAGCCAGCAGTCCGCCTTGTCCTGACAATTCCACGGCTTTGAGCAAGTAGTCCACTCGTTCGCGGATGGCCCGCTCGTCCTCGATACCTTCTTCGCGAAGAGGATAGGCGATGTTCTCTCGGACGTTCAGGAAGTCGAATACCGCGCCGCTCTGAAAGACGTAGGTGACCTGCTTTCGGTATTCGAGCAGCTCGGATTCGCTCATCTTCGTGATGTCGCGACCCTTGTAAACGATGTACCCTTTGTCGGGCTTGAGAAGGCCTGCCACCAGCTTGAGAAGGACGCTCTTGCCCGTTCCACTGCTGGACGGCG
>JBHHYS010000164.1:0-3395 GCA_046757645.1 Terriglobia bacterium
AAGAACATCGGCTGGCCGCTCTACTGGCGCCTCTTCCTTCCCATGAAGCTCCGCGACCTCGGTATCCTCTTCTACCTCCTGGTGCGCGAGCGCACTTCGCTGCCGGCCTTCGCCTTCCTCTGGCGGCACCGGGGCCGCATCTGGGAGAAGCGCCGCCAGGTGCAGGCCAAGCGGCGCGTGTCCGACCCGGAATTGGCCCGCTGGTTTCGCTTTCGTCCCGTCAGTTTTCCCGCGGAGCCCCCGCCATGAAAATCGCCATTCTGGGAACCCGCGGCGTCCCCGCCAACTACGGTGGCTTCGAGACCTTGGCCGAGGAGCTGGGAGCGCGGTTGGCCGGGCGGGGCCACCAGGTAAGCGTCTACGGGCGGCGGCCGCACATCCTCCACGAGCAGCCCACCTACCGCGGCATGGACCTGGTGGTGCTGCCTACGCTGCCGCACAAGTATCTCGACACCGTCATTCACACCTTCCTCTCCGTGCTCCACGTGGCCCGCTCGGACGCCGATGTGGTTTTCGCCTGCAATGTGGCCAACAGCCCCTTTGTGTGGGTGCCGCGCTTGGCCGGCAAACCCACGGTGCTGAATGTGGACGGGCTCGACCGCAAGCGCCGCAAGTGGAGCTGGCTGGGGCGCGCCTACTTGTGGCTGTGCGAGTGGCTGGCGCTGGTGACGCCGACGGTGATGGTGACCGACGCCCGGGTGATGCAAGACTACTACCAGCGCCGCTACGGCAAGCATTCCACGCTCATCGCCTACGGAGCCGCACCCCGTGAGGTGGGCGCCGCCACCGACGTCCTGGAGCGCTGGGGACTCACCCCCGGCGGCTACGTGCTCTACGTCAGCCGGCTTGAGCCGGAAAACAATCCCGAGCTGGTGATTCGCGCCTTCGAGAGCGTGTCCTATCAGGGGCAACTGGCGGTGGTGGGCGGCAACCCCTACGACCCCGACTACGTGGCCCGCCTGCGGCGCACCGCCGACAAACGCGTCGTCTTCACCGGCTCCATCTACAGCGATGGCTACTGGCAACTGCAGAGCCACGCGGCGCTTTATGTGCACGCTACCGAAGTCGGCGGCACCCACCCGGCCTTGATTGAAGCCATGGCCTGCGGCCGCTCCGTGCTCTATCTGAACACGCCGGAGAACGCCGAAGTGGTCGGCGAGGCCGGGCTGCCCTTTGCGGCGAGCCCCCAGGGGTTAGCCCGGAGGATGGAAGAGGTTCTGGCCGATGCCGGCTTGCGCGCCGAACTGGGGGCGCGGGCGCGGCAGCGGGCACAGGAGCGTTACGATTGGGACAAGATCACCGACCGCTACGAAGCCTTATTCGACCGGCTGGTGACTTCCTGACGGATGTGGATTGACATCAGCCCGGCGGGCGGCTTAGCATTGCCGCAGAGGGTCGTCCATGGGAGCAGCCACACCCGGAGCGCCGGGGATTGAGCGGCGCGAACACCGTCGCGTCCACTACGTCGTGCAGGTGGAGATTGAGTGGGGCTCCTCGAAGCTCCAGGGCCACACGGCCAACATTAGCCTGGGCGGAATGCTGATTGAGATGGAGAAGTCAGACTCGGTGCGACCCACGGCCAGGAAAACCCTGGGCGGGATGCTGATTGAGATGGAGAACCCACTCTGGGTCGGCGCCGAGTTTCTGGCCCGCATCTTCCTTGAGAAAGACGCCCCGCTGCAAGCCGGCTGCGTGGTGCGCCGGGTTGTTCCCGGCGTCGGCATGGGGGTGGAGTTCACTGACATGAAGTCCGGTGAGCATAGCCGCTTGCGCCAGCTGATCGAAGGCCTCTCCCGCTGAAACATACGCGCCTTTTCTCGGCCCGACTGAACCAATAGCTTCTGCCAGACCGCTGGGACAGGCGGGAGCCTATCTGCCGCGCGCCCGCCGTGGCGGGCAGGCAGGCTCCGCACCCGCCTTGACTCCAGGTAGCGGCGATGAAAGCGCCACGGGCGCGTCATCGTCGGCTTTTCCCCGAGCCACCGCCCGGCTTGGGTAGGGCAGGGCCTTGCGCCCTGCCGTTTGACAAAAATCAGGGAAGGAGGTGTATTTTGTCTTATAGATGCGACCCTTAGCCCTGAACGACAGTTTATTCGTGAGATTGCTTGGGGATTCGAGAAGGAGTCACACCTCTGCATGCTGCTAGCGTACATGGATGAAAGCGGCACCGAATCAGGCCCTGTATGCGTCGTAGCTGGCTTTGTAGGTGATGAACAGCGTTGGGAGACTTTCGATGATGACTGGAAACAAGCCCGAGGTAAGCGAAAAAGCCTTCGTATGAACAATATGAGATGGAAGAATCCTAGCACAAAGAAGCTCCTTGCAAGTCTTGGCCCTATACCACATAAACACGGGTTGAACTGCATTTCAGCGGTTGTATCGAGGGCTGACCATAAAGAACTGGTTAAGCCTCGGATTAAAGACAGGTTTGCAAAGCCCTGGATGCTTGCGTTCCATCTTGCCTTTACCAAGACTATGCAGTGGCTCCCGAAAAACGAGACAATTAAATTCATTTTCGAGGAGCAGAGGGAATATCGCCCCTATGTAGATTTTATTCATCGGGCACTTTTTGTTTTTCAAAAGCGCGACCCTAGGGTTGTAAGTATTGACTTTGTTAGGAAGGGGGTGACTCCTTGCACTGAGCCAGCCGACTATCTGGCCTATATGGTTAGAGAAACAAAATCCAACCCTGATTCAGAAAAGGCGTTGATGGGTCAGTCAATACTTAAGAACGATTGTATAGGGGGGGAATGACTCGAAACATGGTGAAAGAATGGATTCGTGACGTAAGAGAAAACAAGGAATACGGGACTATGTTTCTCGGCTCTTTTGCTAAGGATTATGGAGGCCACGCTTCGAAGTTCATTTCCAACACCCCCAGGCCCCTGAGGCTTTTCTTGAAATGAGGTTATGCAACGGGTTCTAGTCAGAAAGAAACCCAGACAGAGAATGGCTGCGATTGCTTCTTTCATTGCGGTGCCTCTCCCTTAGAGGCCGGCGTAGGTCTGGCGTTTGAGGAACTGGCCGGAGCCGGGCCGGCCGACGAACTTGCCGTTGTCAATCACCAGCCGACCGCCGACCAGCACCTGGCGGGGCACGCCCTTGACCCGCATCCCTTCAAACATCGAGTAGTCCACCCGCATGTGGTGGGTGCGGGCGCTGATGGTTTCCTCTTTGCCGGGGTCGAAGATGACCAGGTCGGCGTCGGCGCCCACAGCGATGCTGCCTTTGCGGGGATAGAGCCCGAAGAGCTTCGCCGGGGTGGTGGAGACCAGCTCGACAAAGCGGTTGGCGGAAAATCGCCCCCCGTGCACCCCCCCGGTAAACAGCAAACTCAAGCGGTGCTCAATGCCCGGGCCGCCGTTGGGAATCTTGGTGAAGTCGCCCTTGCCCAT
>JBHHYS010000165.1:0-3377 GCA_046757645.1 Terriglobia bacterium
AGTTGATCCACCGCCTAACAGGCAAACCCGTGCGCGTACCCCCGCCCCTGCTCCGCCACTACCCGGAACTGGAGCCCCTCGCCACTCCCGCGGGCACTACTCGCTTCCTCTTCTAATCGTGCCCCCCTGTGCCTCGATCCCAAGGCACATATGTGACTTTCTGCTTGACTTCGTTCAGAAGCGCTCATAGGATAGGGAAAATTTCGACTTTCCACCTTTGGGGCGGAGTTTACGACTACCCAAGATGCCCCGAGTCGGGATTCGATGGAGGGCAAAATGGCTCGACTTCGCAAGCGCACATCCCCTTCTAGGCGCCGCAAACCAATTGACCTTGAAGCCATTGGGGTGCAGCTCGACTACTCCCGGAGAGTGTTACGGACACATCTACCCGGCGCAACTGCAGTCCAACGGCGGAGAATCATGCGGAGCATCCGGGAAATGGCCAGGATGCGGAGGCAACTCCAAAGCCTTTGCAAGGCCCCAGCTTGGCCCGAGCCGCCCTGCCGGCCGTGGCTCATTTGTGTTCCGGTCCAGCAACGGATTGGGTAGCCGGTTCTTTCTAAAAGCAGGAACCGCTCGACTGCCGCGATTTGCATTCGGCGCCGAAAGGCCCAACTATGCCAATCTCCAAGGGGGCGCTGTTTCGGCGCTCGCCTCATCTAGTCTGTTATTGGACAGGCGGCGAACTGATTTTCGAAAACTATGCCACCGGTGTGCGCACGGCTACGGATCCCATTGCGTGTCAAATCCTAAATATCTTCGACCGCTGGCGTCCCCTGGAAGAGCTAGCCGACCACCTGAACTTCTTCCCCCCGTCGTCTTTGCGGAAAGCCGTGACGGTTCTGGCCCGACATTCCCTGCTGGAGCGGTCGGATCGTCCACCCACCCCCACCGAGCGAGCCATGGAAAGCTGGAGGCGGGTTCACTGGAACCCAGCCGCTGGCTTTCTGCATTTCTCCACCAAAGACATTCCCTATGCGACGGATCTGCAAGCCACCGAGCGGTTGTTGCGGCGGCAGGCCAAGACCTGGCCAATGCCGGCAGGAGCAAAGCGCTATCCCAAAGCCCGGAAAGTCCCACTTCCGAAGCCGCACACGGACGGGCAGTTCGCGGAGGTCTTGTTGGCCCGGCGCACCTGGCGGCGATTCTCGCGGCGGCCGATTGGGCTTTCTGCCCTGGGTACCTTGCTGGGGCTTACCTGGGGCGTACAGCATTGGCTGCCACTGCCCGGCCAAGGGCGGGTGGCGCTGAAAACCTCGCCTTCGGGAGGAGCACGGCATGCGATTGAAGTCTATGTTTTGCCGCTACACGTTCGCGGCTTGCCGCGTGGCCTCTACCACTACGCGGCGGACACGCACCGCCTGGAATTGGTGAAGCGGCCGGCAAGCTCCCGGCAAGTGGCCCGCTACCTGCCCGGCCAGGGGTGGTATGGTTCCGCTGCCGCGCTGCTGTTGATGACCGCCGTCTTTCCCCGCGCCCAGTGGCGGTACCAGTCCGCGCGTGCGTATCGCGCCGTGCTTATCGAAGCCGGACACTTGTGTCAGACGTTCTGCCTGGTGGCCACCTGGCTGGGCCTAGCACCCTTCTGCTCCATGGCACTAGCGGACTCGCACATCGAAAAAGACCTGGGGGTAGACGGGGTAACAGAGTCGGTTCTCTATGCGGCGGGAGTGGGCACCAAGCCGCGTGGCGTGGACTGGGCCCCGTGGCCGCCCCGCCGCCGCTTCCTCCTCCCCTGAAGCCCAGATCCTCTGCGGTGGACAGAGGCGGTTCCTGGCTCGATTATGGTTGAGTTTGCGGTTGGGGAAAGTCCATCCGGCGCAGTAGCTGTTCGAACCGTGGATCCGACTTGAGAGTATCCAGCCGGGGGTGCACCTTGAGGTTGACAAAGCGGCTGCTGCGCTCCTGGACGGCTTGGTTCAACAATTCGAAAGCTCGCTCGTTCTCGCCCAGGCCGATATGCACCAGGGCGATATCGTACGGCGAGACGTATCTTTCCCGGGCTCGCTGAGTCAATTCGGCCAGCATTTGGCGGGCTTGGGTTCGGCGTCCCGCCACCGCATAGGCATTTCCGATCTCCCCCAGGAAGATGTTCCCCCCACCGGAGAGATCGAGCGCGTGTTTCAGCTCGACGATAGCTTCTTCGTACATCCCCTTCTCCAGATAGGCCTGACCCAGATACCCATGCGCGGCGTCGAAATTCGGATGGTCCTGAATGGTTCGGCGGGCGGCCTCGATGGCCTGATCGTACTGCCGGGCCAGATAGAGGCACCACGCGACGTTGGAGCTAATGATCGGGGAGACAGGATCCAGCGCACGCGCCCGGCGGACGTGTGCCAGGGCTTCCGCCGATCGTCCCATCGCGGAAAGATAGAGCGCATACCAGTGGTGCGCAGTGGCGTAGTTGGGATTCCGTTCCAGGGCTCGGAGGAATGCTTCCTCTGCCTTGACCCAGTCGAAGTGCAACATGTGAATGAGAGCCAGGGAAGTATGGGCCTCGGCTAGCGTGTCGTCGATTTCCAAAGCCCGCGCCGCCGCTGCCTTAGCTTGGGTGTAAGCCTCCTCCGGGGGAAGCTCGGCCTGTCCTGCGAGAACGAGGTAACAATCGGCCAACCCCGCGTATGCCTGCGCGTAGGTTGAATCTTGCTGTATCGCTTGCTGAAAGTATCCAATCGCCCGATTCAAACCCTCCGCGCTGCGGCTATTCCATTCATACCGACCCTTGAGATAGGCCTCGTAGGCTTCCGGGTCGACCGGGCGGGTACTCGCCAGTTGCGCCTCTTCCTGCGCGGTTAATTGGATTTCAACCTCCCGCACGATGGCTTGGGCCACCTCACTCTGTAGAACCAGCACGTCGACCAAGTCGCGCTCGTACCTCTCTCCCCACAGGTTCTGCTCGGTGGGCCCGTGGAAGAGCTGGATGGTGATGCGCACTCGATTCCCCACACGCAGCACGGATCCCTCGATGATCCCGTCTACGTCCAAATCGCGAGCAATTTGCGGCAAGGGCTTGTCCACGCCTTTGTAAGACATCACCGAAGTTCGGGAAATTACGCGCAAGGCCTGGATCTTCTGCAAGTTGGCTATCAATGCATCCGTCATTCCGTCGGCGAAGTACTCCTGCTCAGGGTCACCAGAGAGGTTCTTGAGCGGGAGCACGGCCAACGACTGAATTTGTGTCGGGGGCGGGGGCCACAGCAACCAAACCAGCACCACGGCTACGGCCAGGGCCAGGGCCGCCGCCACCTGGAGGATGCGCCGGAGGTACCCGGGCGCGGCTGCGGGGGGCACGGGCAGGCGGCGGGCGCGGTCGCGGAAGTTACGGAGGTCGACCAGCAGGTCGGCGGCGGTGGCGTAGCGCTCCTCGGGCGGCTTGG
>JBHHYS010000166.1:0-3372 GCA_046757645.1 Terriglobia bacterium
GCGCCGTCCTGGTGCTTCGCCTCCGCTGACCGCCGCCCCGCCCCAGCGCCAACCCCAATGCCTCCACCGCGTTCATCACGCCCGTCCGGTGGGCGCCAACCATAGCGGACAAGCTTGCAAACCGGCGACGAAGCGGAAGGCTTCGTCGCCGCTCTCCGCTCTGGCAATGACTTGGGACAGACAGGAACGTCTGTCCTGCTGGTTTCCTTGCGGACGAGACCTTGCCACCTCCGCGAAGCTTCTTCCACGGTCGGGAGTTGCTTGCAGCCCTCCTTCGCCCCGAAGATTCCGGGCTACGGAGGGTCAGAGAGCGAGTCGGAAGCGAGGCGGGCTAACCGCTTGCTCGCTTCCTGGAGCGTTGAAAGGTTCTTGCAGAAGGCGAAGCGGACCTGGCGGGCGCCCTCGTGGGGGTTCGAGTAGAAGCTGGAGCCGGGGACGGGGGCGACGCCAATCTCCTGAGTCAAGTATTTGCTGAAGGCCACGTCGTCTTGGCCGTAGCGGGACAGGAAGGCCGAGAGGTCGGTCATGATGTAGTAGGCCCCGCGAGGGACGAAGCAGCCGAAGCCGGCGGCGCGCAATCCTTGCAGCAGGACGTCGCGGCGCTGCTTGTAGTCGACCGCCAATTTCTCGTAATAACTCGGGGGCAACGAGAGCGCAACCACCCCGGCTTCCTGGAGCGGCGCCGCCGCGCCCACGGTCAGGAAGTCGTGCACCTTGCGGATGGCGCCCGTCAAGGGGGGAGCCGCCACCGCCCACCCCACGCGCCAACCGGTGACGCTGTAGGTCTTCGACATCCCGTTGATGGTGACCGTACGCTCGCGCATGCCGTCCAGGGTGGCAATCGAGACGTGCTTCGCCCCGTCGTAGAGGATGTGCTCGTAGATCTCATCGGTCAGAGCCAGGGCGTTGAATTCTACGCAGAGGTCGCGGATGAACTCGAGCTCCTCGCGGGTGAAGACCTTCCCGGTGGGGTTGTTCGGGGTGTTGAGGATGATGGCCTTGGTGTGCGGGTTGAACGCCGCCCGCAGCTCCCGCTCGTCGAACCCCCACTCGCCGTCCCCACCGCTCGGGGGGCGCAGCTTCACGAAGCGAGGGTGGGCGTCGGAGAGGATGGCGTCCGGGCCGTAGTTCTCATAGAAGGGCTCGAAGATGACCACCTCGTCGCCGGGGTTGGTGACGGCGAGCATGGCGGCGATCATGGCCTCGGTGGCGCCGCAGCAGACGGTGATTTCCGTTTCGGGGTCAACCTCGATCTCCTGCCAGAGCTTCATTTGCCGGGCGATAGCCTCCCGCAGGCTCTTGGCGCCCCAGGTGATGGCGTACTGGTTGAGGTCGGCGGCGATGGCTTGCGCGGCGGCGCGCTTGACCTCTTCCGGCGCGGGAAAGTCGGGGAAGCCCTGGGCCAGGTTGACCGCCCCGTAGCGCATCGCCTGGCGGGTCATCTCCCGGATGACCGATTCGGTGAACCGCTCCGCCTTCTCGCTGACCAGCTTCTTTTGCTGGATGACGCGATCTGGCATCTTGGCGAAAAAGAGTAGCACAAAGCTTACCAAGACAAAGCGCCTTGCTTTCTCCGGCAGCCGCTGATAAATGTTTCCCCCAACAACTCGCAGGGAGCCTGCAATGAAGCCAGCCCATGAAAAGCGGTTTCCGATAGTGTTCCTTCTGGGGTTAGCCGCTCTGAGCGCGCCTTTCCTACTCGCCGAGGAGCAAAAGGCGCTCGAGCCAGGCCAACCGGCCCCGCCGTTGGGCATCGAGCGCTGGGTGCAACCTGAGGGCCACGCCGTCAGCGGCTGGGAGGACTGGCAAGGAAAAATCGTTGTGCTGGAGTTTTGGGCCACGTGGTGCGCCCCCTGCGTGGCCGCCATCCCTCACTGGAATGAGCTGGTGGAAAAGTTCCGCGACCGCCCGGTGGTGTTTGTTTCAGTCAGCAACGAAGAAGAGGACGTAGTCAAAGAATTCCTCCGCGCTACGCCCATCCAGGGCTGGGTGGGCCTGGACACGGACCGCTCCATGTTCGACACCTATGGTGTCCAGGGCATCCCTCTCACCATCCTCGTGGACACCACCGGCAACGTCCTCGCTCTCACCCGACCCGAGCCCCTCTCCGAACAGGCGCTGGAGGACGCGCTGGCGGGTAACCTGGAGGCGGTGCGCGCCGCCCTGCCCAAGCCGCTTTCGCTCGAACCCCTCCTCCTGCGTCGCTCGGAGGATTCCCCGCCCCCGCTGTTTGAAGTCCTCATCCGCCCCAGCACGGCGCCAGTCACTTCCAGCGTGCGCTTGTCGGCAAACGAATTGGTGGCCCAGGGCCTTGGCTTGGACCAGGCCATCCGCTTGGCCTACCAGGTTTCGGACGCGCGCCTGGTGCTGCCAGACGACCTGAGCAACGCCTCCTACGATTTCCAGGTCACCGTCCCACCGGAACGGCAAAGCTCCGCGAATGAAGTCCTCCAGGAGGCCCTCGCCACCGCTTTCGGCTTGCGCGCCCGCCGCGAGACCCGCGAAGCCGATGTCTTACTGCTGGTCGCTCCCCAAGGCCGGCAGCCGAGCCTGAAGGAGGCTCTCCCCGGCCCAGGGATGGTCCAGTCGTGGGAAGGGAAGATCCAAGCCCGCAACGTCTCCCCCGCCCAATTGGCCAACTCGCTGGAATACATCCTGGACCAACCCGTGCTCGACGAAACCGGCATCACCGGTAACTATGCTTTCGAGCTCACATGGGACGCGGAAAACCCCGACTCGGTCTTCGCCGCGATTCGCGAACAATTGGGATTAGAGCTGCGCCGTGCCACCCGCTCCATCGAATTCCTCGTTATTGAATCCACCCCAGCGCCAAAAAAGTAGCGGCGAGGAATGCAGTGGCATTCCCCGCCGCTGAAAAGGCCGGCAAGGGATAGATCCCTGTCCTACCCGAACGGCTAGGGCGAGCCGCCGCCCGCGGCTTCGCCTTCCACCTCCTCCTTGGTCAGGAAGCGCTCGAACCTACTCCTTCTTGTCATTCTGAGCCCCGACCCCGCAACCGCGGGGTCGGGAGCGAAGAATCTCAAACCGCCCACCCCCCCACGGCCAAGATTCTTCGCTTCGCTCACCCGGTTCAGCCCACTCACCGCGCGCTACCGCCGCCCGCTTCGGATTCCCCTTCCGCCTCCTCCTTGGTCAGGAAGCGCTCGAACCTACTCCTTCTTGTCATTCTGAGCCCCGACCCCGCAACCGCGGGGTCGGGAGCGAAGAATCTCAAACCGCCCACCCCCCCACGGCCAAGATTCTTCGCTTCGCTCACCCGGTTCAGCCCACTCACCGCGCGCTACCGCCGCCCGCTTCGGATTCGCCTTCCGCCGCGTCCTTGGTCATGTACTTCTCGAACCAGTAGCGGAG
>JBHHYS010000167.1:0-3292 GCA_046757645.1 Terriglobia bacterium
TGGGCGACGGCTGCACCATGTCCGCCAAAAAAGACGGCCTGGCCAACATCGGCGGTTTCCTCTGCACCAATGACGACGCCCTGGCTCAGCAGGAGAAGAACCTGCTCATCCTCACCGAGGGCTATCCCACCTATGGGGGGCTGGCGGGCCGCGACCTGGAAGCGATTGCGGTGGGGCTGGAGGAAGCGCTCCAGGAGGACTACCTGCGCTACCGCATCGTGTCCAGCGCCTATCTCGGCCGCCACATCGCCGCCGAGGGGGTGCCCATCGTCCAGCCGCCCGGCGCCCACGCCATCTACATTGACGCCCGCGCCTTTCTGCCCCAGGTCCCGCCCGCCTGCTTTCCCGGGGTGGCGCTGGCCGCGGAGCTCTACCTGGAAGGCGGCATCCGCTCGGTGGAGATTGGGACGCTGATGTTCGGCGCCGCCGCCGCCATGGACCTGCTGCGGCTGGCCATTCCCCGCCGCGTCTATACCCAGAGCCACATTGACTACGTCATCGAAGTCATCCTGGAAGTGTGGCAGCGCCGCCAGCAGCTCCGCGGCCTGAAACTTACCTACGAAGCTCCCTTCCTCCGCCACTTCACGGCGCAGCTCGCGCCCGTCTGATCGGAAGTGAATAAATGGCGGAGAGGCTAGTCACCATCGCTAGCTTTAGCAGGCCCCACCAGGCTCATCGTGCCCGAACCAAGCTTGAGTCGGCTTGAGTCGGAAGGAATCGAGTGTTTTGTCGCCGACGAGCACATCGTTCGGATGATCTGGATCTATTCGGTTTTCGTGGGTGGGGTAAAGCTGCAGGTCAAAGAATCGGATGCCGAGAGAGCCAAAGGCATTCTCGCCGAAGTGCCAAAGGGCGCCGAATGGGCACAAGAACAAGAAGCAAGTCCGGCGGAGCCTCAAATTCATTGCCCAAGTTGCGGTTCGGGCAATGTTTATTTTGAAAGGATTCGTCGCCGGCTAGCCCTCGCCGGTTGGTTTTTTGGTCTTCCCCTACGCTTTTCCAAGAAAAGATGGAGTTGCTGGGACGGCGGCGACGAATGGAAAGAAGCCAAGCTCGGCCGTGCGGCGAGATCAATCTAAGTGCCTGGGATTCGGAGCAGGAAACTGACCCACGAACGTCCCTTCCTCCGCAGCTTCACCGCCCGCCGCGAGCCGGTGCGGGAGGAGCTTCGGGGGCAGGGGAGGGTCGTTTTTATGGCTGCCGGCATCAAAAGAACAAAGCGAGGTGTGGAGATGCTGCCAAGCGCCGCCTGGGCCGCCGGCCTTATGCTCACAATCCTGGCGGTTTCCTCTTCGACGTCCGCTCTTGCCCAGGAGGCGCCCCGCCCGGCTCCCGCTGATTCCTTCGCGGTGGAAGTAACCACGAAGGCGCCCCCGGTGAGGGTTCACCGCGAGCTGGGTGAGGCCCAGATTCGCGCCCTCTCGGGAAAACGGGAGGTGGTAGGCTCGACCCAAATGACTCTCACCACCAAGACCCGCCTCGACACTACCTTCGTTTCCACCAGCCGCGGGGAGCGGAGCTTCTGGGTATCGGAGGTGAACGTGACGCTCTGGTATCGCGCCATCGACATCTATGTCGCCCGGGAGCATCCCCAGGGGAGCTGCAAGTACAGAGCGATTCTGGCGCACGAGCGGGAGCATATCCGGGTCGACCGCGAAGTGGTGGAAGGCTATGCCGACCAGATCAAAGCGGCGCTACTCGCCTCCTCCTTGCCCACCTATGCGAAGCCCCTGCCGGTGGGCTCGGCCGCCGCAGGGATGAAAGCAACCCAGGTCCTGCTCGACGACATCTTGCAGCCCTTGCAGGCGACATTGCGGGAGAAGCGCCGGCAGGCCAGCCAAGCTCTGGACACCCCCGAAACCTACGAAGTGTTTCGTCAACGCTGTGCCCCACAGGGAAACACCGGCGTCTCGGGGGTCACCCCTTCAGGGGGCTGAGCGTCGCCGACCGCCTGGCGGGCTCGTCCTTATTCGGGTGCCGCAACCCCTCCCAACCACTTGAAAACAGGGGGTATTCAATCAAGCGAATAAAAAGCGAATAAAAGCTCTTGACAAAGCGAATAAAAGGCGAATAGAATGGCCCTCGTGAGCCACACTGCTCCTGAGGTCAGGCGCGCAACTTCCCATCCCGCGCAGGCCCTGCTGCGCATAGTCCCCGATTCGCTTCGGCCCGACTGCGGGCCGGCCCGAACGCCCCGCCCAGGCATCCAGGGGCTGACGGGTCTGGCGGACTCGGCAGCCCAGCCCCCGGCTGGTGCGTCTCGAGCCCCGAACCCCCCCCACCCCCCATCGGTGGGAATTGCGCGCCTGGCCGCTTTTGCCCCCCGGGCTTTCGAGGGCAAGCAGGTGGACTACTTTCGCCTCCCGGTGCGCTCGGTGCTGAACCGGGTGGACTCGCGCCGGGTGGGATTTACCTGGTCGATCAATCCCTACCGGGGCTGCGAATTTGGCTGCTCGTACTGCTACGCTCGCTATACGCACGAATACATGGAACTCGACCCGCGCGAGTTCGAAAACAAGATTTATGTGAAGGATCAGGCGGCGCGCATCCTGCGGCGCGATCTGGTGCCGGAAAAAGTCTTGGGCGAGCACATCGCCATCGGGGCCGCCACCGACCCCTATCAGCCCGCCGAGCGCCGCTTCGGCGTCACCCGCACCATCCTGGAGACGCTGCTCGAATTCGCGCGGGGGCTCCCCGGCGGCGGTGGCTTGAGCCTCTCGATTACCACCAAGTCGAACCTGGTGCTGCGCGACATCGATCTGCTCCGCGAACTTGCCCGTTGCAATCGCCTCCATGTCAACCTCAGCCTCACCACCCTGAACCCGCGCCTCGCCCGGGTGCTGGAGCCGCGCGCCCCCCGGCCCGACCTGCGCCTGGAAACCGTGCGGCAATTGAACCACGCCGGCATCGCCGCCGGCGTGTTCCTAGCGCCCATCCTGCCCGGCATCACCGATCGCCCCGACGACCTCGAGGCGCTGGTGGCGGCCGCCGCCCATGCCCGCGCCTGCCATCTGGTGGCCAACGTGGTCTTCCTGATGCCGAGCGCGCAGAAAAAGTTCTTTCCCTTCCTCGAGCAGAGGTTCCCCCGCTTGCTGAAGCACTACCGCAAGTGGTACCGGCGGAGCGGCTACGCCCCCGAAACCTACCGGACGAAAATTTCGACGCTGATGGGCCAGCTGCGGACAAAGTACCGCCTCCCTAGCCGCTGCCCGGACGACGAATCGGCGCTCAACTACTCCGCCCTCGCCACCACCCTGACCCCGCGCCCCCAACTCGCCCTCCCCTTCGCCTC
>JBHHYS010000168.1:0-3274 GCA_046757645.1 Terriglobia bacterium
CATGGTCTTTCCCTGGCGGTGGAACTGGTTGATGCGCTCCAGGCACTTGTGCTGGAAGCCTTCGTCGCCCACCGCCAGAACCTCGTCCACCAGCAGGATGTCGGGGTCAATCTCCGTGGCCACGGCAAAGCCCAGGCGGGCGTACATCCCGGTGGAATAGTTGCGCAGCGGAGCGTCAATGAAATCTTTGAGCTCGGCAAAGGCGAGGATGCGCTCAAACTTCTCTTCCATCTGCCGCCGGCTGAAACCCAGCAGGACGCCCCCCAGGATGACGTTTTCCCGCCCGGTGAGATCGGGATGGAACCCCGCCCCCAGCTCGATCAGCGCCGACACCTGCCCGTTGACTTCCACCGTGCCGGCGCTGGGAGGGAAAATCCGGGAAATGATCTCCAGGATGGTGCTCTTGCCGGCGCCGTTGCGTCCGATAATCCCCAGCGTCTCACCGGCAGGAACACAAAACGACACGTTCTTCAGGGCTTCGAAGTAGCGCACCACAGAGCCGCCGCGGATCAGTTCCTGCAGTGCTCCCCGGATGGTGCGGGCGCGGGCGCGGACTTTGTGAAACCTCTGCTGTACGTTCTCGAAGCGGATCTTGCACGGTTTGGGGGGAGCCGCCATGGTCACACGTGCAGCGCAAAGGAGTCTTGGTAGCGCCGGAAGAGCGCGTAGCCAACAATCACCGCCACCAGCCCGGTGCCGAGTGAGGTGAATACCGACGCGGCCGAGGGCAACTGCCCGTAGAAGATGGCCATGCGGAAGCCGTTCAGTATGTACACCATAGGATTCCAGCGGAACAAGAGATGCAGGCGGGGATCGATGTGGTTCAGGTCATAGATGACCGGGGAAAAGAAGAAGTACGCCCGCAGGAGGATTTCCAACATGTGCCCGATATCGCGAAAGAAGACGTTGATGGTGGCCACCAGGAAGCTGCACCCCACGGTGAAAAGCACCAACGCCAGCAGGGGGACGGGTAGGTAGACCCAGGTGAGGTAAAAGGGATGGCCGAGTACCCAGAGAAAGAACGCCAAGGGGATCAGCGACAGCAAAAAATTCAGCAGGTTGGCCAGCACCGCCGCCAGCGGGAAGACCATCTTGGGGACATAGGCCTTCTTGAGCAACGGGGCGTTGGACACAATGGATTGCACCGCGTAAGTCAGGGCTTGTTGAAAAAATGTCCAGGGGAACATCGCGCTCAACACGAAGACCGGATACCGCTCGATGCCGAACCGCATGATGTGGGAGAAGACCATCACATAGATTCCGGTCATCAGCAGCGGATGCAGGAGGGCCCAGAGGAACCCCAGCGCCGATCGCTTGTACCGCACCTTGAGCTCTTTGAGCGCCAGCACCCAGATGAGTTCCCGGTAGCGGTAGATGTCGCGGATCAGTTGAAACATAGGGCGTGAGCTTGACCGTCTGGTTATACGTGAGGTGTCGAGCAGTGTCAACGCTGGCCGGGGCGCGGAAGACCCTGTGCTATAATGCGCTCGCAGGCCGATGCCCCCCGCCGGTTCGATTGTCATTGTCACCTACAATTCCGCCCCGCACATCGTCTCCTGCCTGCGCAGCCTGCGCCAGCCCGGCTGGGAACGGATTGTGGTGGACAACGGCTCGCGGGATGAGTCCGTCGAACGGGCCCGCGCCGTGCCGGATACCCTGGTGTTGGCAAACCCCGAAAATCGCGGCTTCGCCGCTGCCGCCCAGCAGGGTGTCCGGGCTGCCCGCGGCGAGCTGTTGCTCTTCCTGAATCCCGATGTCACCGCCGAGCCGGGGGCGCTCGCGGCCCTGCAGGTGGCGGTCGAGCCGGCGGGGAGGGCGGCCGCGGGCGGCCGACTGCTGAACCCCGATGGCACCACCCAGGTGGGCTTTGTCGTGCGGCGGCTTCCCACTCTGCTGAGCGTGTTGGCTGAAGTCCTGCTGCTCACCCGCCTTTTCCCGGGCAATCCCTGGAACCGCGGCTATCGCTGCCTGGACCTCGATTACGATCAGGCGGCCGAGGTGGAGCAGCCTGCCGGCGCTTGCTTGCTGGTGAAACGCGGCGCCTGGGAAGAGCTAGGCGGCTTCGACGAAGAATTTTTCCCTCTCTGGTTTGAAGACGTGGATTTTTGTCGCCGACTCCGCGCCCGCGGCGGTACCATCGTTTATGAGCCCCGGGCGCGCTTCCACCACCTCGGCGCCCACAGCGTGGCGACGCTTGAGGCAAGCGAGCAGCTGCTCTACTGGTACCGCAACCTGTTGCGCTATTTTCGCAAGCACCACAGCCCCCTGGCGGGCGGGGTGTTGCGCACCGGCATTCTGCTCGGAATGCTGCTGCGCATGCTGGCCACCACGCTGGGGGCGCGCCCGCCGCGGGGTGGCGGGCGCGCCAGCATCCGCGCTTACGCGCAGGTGATTCGCTGCTGCGTGTTTGGCGGGGTCCCCTACCGCGCCGTGCGGGGCGGCGCCCTGGAGTAAGGTCGAGGCGTGAGGCACGTTTCCGTCAGCCTCGTAACCCACAACAGCGCGGACGACATCGAGCGCTGCCTCGATTCCGTCTTCGCGCAGGAGGGCGTTGCCCTGCAGGTGGTTGTGGTGGACAACGGCTCGCAGGATGAAACCCTGCGCCGGCTGGAGCCCTACGCGAGTCGCCTGCAGTTGATCCGCAACCACGAGAATCGAGGCTTTGCCGCGGCTCAGAACCAGGCAATCGGGCAAAGCGCAGCCGAGTGGGTACTGTGTCTCAACCCCGATGGGGTGCTGACGCCCGGTTTCTTGCGGGCGTTGGTGGAGGCGGCCGAGCCACATCCGCAGGTGGGGATGGTGTGCGGCAAGTTGCTGCGGCTGGCGCCGGACGGCTCGCGGCCCCCGGTGCCCCTGCTGGATTCTACCGGAATCTATTTCACCCCCACCTTGCGCCACCTTGACCGCGGCTCAAACCAGCCCGACCGAGGCCAATATGAGCGCTGCGAGTACGTTTTCGGGGCGACGGCGGCAGCAGCCCTCTACCGCTGCGCCCTGATTGAAGACCTCGCGGTGGACGGGGAGTTTTTTGACGAGGACTTCTTCGCCTACCGGGAAGACGCCGACCTGGCCTGGCGGGCCCAGTTGGCCGGCTGGCGCTGCCTCTACGTCCCCCAGGCGCTCGCCTACCACGTGCGCCGGGTCTTCCCGGAAAACCGCCGCACGCTGCCTCTCCTGCTCAACTACCACTCCACCAAGAACCGCTTTCTGATGCGGGCGAAGAACATCGGCTGGCCGCTCTACTGGCGCCTCTTCCTTCCCATGAAGCTCCGCG
>JBHHYS010000169.1:0-3255 GCA_046757645.1 Terriglobia bacterium
AGCAGCCGAAACAAGAGTTCGGCCAGCTTGCGGAAGAAGACCACCAACGCCGCCACCCATGCTAGGGCCAAGGCGAGCGCTAACAAAGAGAAGATTGCGATCGCTTTGACCATACCACCGCTTTCTCTCCTCCTGCCAGTGTGTTGCCGTCTGCCGGGAATAGTGTAGGAGCGGTTGTCAGCACGGGAAACTCATTTCAGGGCGTGTCGGTGCCGGAAGAGTCAGCGTAGTAGCCCCGGCGCGCCCGCACCTGGTAGCCCTTCTTGCTGGCTTGGATTCGGACCTGGTGGAAGACGCGCCCGCTCCCCGGAGGTGGCACGTAGCCGAGACTGTACTGGTGCCGGAGCTCATCAGCGACGCGGGCGAAGAGCCGCGAGAGCTCTCTCGGATTGTCTTTCGGGAAGAGCGCCAGGCCGCCGGTGTGATCGCTCAGGCGGACCAGGTTGCGGCGGGCGCGGCGGTGGCGTCCGGGTCCATCCGGTTTGACGCCCAGGGAATAAACCACGACGTTGTGTGCCATTGCCAGGGCCAGCACGTCGCCGCGCGTGGCCCAGCTCACCGTGTCCTCTCCGTCCGTCACCAGAATCAGGATCTTGCGCCGCGATCCCGCCTGGCTGAGATGCTCGGTGATGGCAAGCTGGGCGGCATCGAAGAGGGCTGTACCGCCTTTAGGTTGGAGCGGGGCCAGCGCCTGCTCGAGGCGTTCGGGTTGGTCGGTGAAGGGGACGAGCAAATGGGGCTGCTTGTCCACGGCCATCAGCAGGGCCTGGTCGGTGCCGGGCCGCAAGACCTGGCGCAGGAAGTCGGTCGTGGCCCGCTTCTGAAAGTCGAAGTGGCCCTCGACGCTGGCACTCTTGTCGAAAATCAGCGCCAGAACCAGCGGTCGGTCGAACTCTTCCGCAAAATGGGTGATGGACTGCGGCTGAGCGTTGTCCGATACGGTGAAGTCTTTCTGCCGCAGGTTCTTCACCAGCCGGCCGTGGGAGTCGCGCACAGTAAACACCATGTCTACCAGCCGCGTGTCCACGCGGAGGGTTTCAGGGGTGGTGGTGGCGGTGGCCGGCGACACAGGAAGCAACGCTTGCTGCGCCACCACGCTCGCGGCTAGTCCTAAGACAGCCGCCAGCCCCAGCCACCCCAGTTTGTACGGTTGCTCTGAGCGCATGATTGCTGCTCTCCTAGCGGTCGGCGTTGCGCACGCGGCGCTCGACGTGGTGGACCAGGTCGCCGGCGGCCACCTTCAGGCTCTGGTCGCTGCCGCTGCCGCCGGGCAGGCCGAAGGAAGTGTCTTCCACCGCGCCCGTCACGTTGCCGCGGGCGACTTCTTGGCCGGTCTGCTTGTCGCGGATGGAAAAGCGCACCGTAAAGCGCGAGCCGCCAATGCCCACGCCGAGCATACGCTTGGCGCGACTGCCCTTGAGGTAGTCCATCACGGTGCTGGTGACCACCAGGGTGTGCTTTTCGTCGGGAGGCGGCGTTGACGGGTGGGGCACGGCTGCCTCGGCAGGAGGAATGGCGGAGGACTCTTCGTCGGGGGTAGCGCTGCCCGACTGCCCCGGCGTCTGGATGACCACGAGGGCGTCCTGGGGAGAAATCCCGGTGAACTCTTTCTCCGGGTCAGCGCTGACCGGGAGCGCCGGGCTGACGGGGTGCCCCGGCACCTGGATGGCCACCATGGCTTCCTCCGGGGCAATCCCAGTGAACTCTTCTTCCGGGACCAGGCTCGCTAGCAGCACAAGATCGGTGCGCGGCATCGCCGAGGGCCGTTCAAGCTCTTTGCCCGGTGTGGGCGAGGCCGGGGCCGCGGGGGTCGGGCCCAGCGCCATTTCCTCGACGATGAGCACCTCCTCGAACAGGCCGGTGTCGGCAAACAACTGCTGGAGCCATTCGGTATATTTCTCAAGCTTCTCGGGAGGCACCGTGTCGGAGCCGACGTCGCTGGCCACCTGCACGATCTCCACTTTGTTGTAGCGGGAGAAGTCCCCCCGGAAGGGGATGATGAAGCGCAGGTGGTGGTAATTGCCCTTCAGGACACCGCCAGCGCTGAACACGCCGTTGTTCCCCTTCTGCTTCTCCTTCTTTTTCTCCGCCCGGGCAGGCGGGACAGCCAAGAAGGCAAGACTCACCAGCGCGAGCAGAAGGATGCCAGCGAGGCTGCGGCGGCCCGTCTGCGGCACGGGCAGGCCAGCCTGCGGGCGGCGTCCCGGCGGCCTACTCACGGGCCTGCGCGGTTTGCTTCTTCTCAGTCTTCGGTTGTGCATGGGCGTGCTCCTGGCGTTGCTGGTGGAGGCGCTGGGCGACTTCTTTCGCCACTGCTTTTAAGGCATTCCGATAGGCGTCGCCCCTCACTTTGTAGACGTCCACGGCAATCTGTTCGCGGTAGAGCTCCCCGCCCGTCGCCTTGTCCCGCAGGCGCACTTGCACGATGACATACAGGCTGCGCAAGCCCATATTGAGGGCGCGCAGGCCTTCGCTGCCCGGGTAGTAGTCCTTGATGGCGCCGGTGAGGAGCAGCGTGCGCGGACTCTGCTCGAGGGCAGGCGGCTCCAATGCCGCCCGTTCCTCGGGTGAGGCAGGTGCCGGGGAGGATGGGGCAAGAGCGACGTGAGGAAACAGCTTGTCTTTCTTCAGCCGGCGGGCGATCAGACCGGGCAGCTCTTCGTCCATGCGATAGGGCATCAGCTCCAGAATTTCATTGTCGAAGCGGGCCACCTCGATGCGGTCGAAGCCGGTCAATCCTCCGTCCGGCGTCTCCAGCACGTAGGGGCGCACGCGCACGCCCCGGCCGAACTCTTTGAAGAGTCGCTTAACGCCATACTGGATGAAAGGAAACTGGGCGTGGGCGCTGAGCGGCGCCAGCAACGCCAGACTGAGCAGCGCAGTGTAACGGGCAAGCCTCTTCATGGTGTCACTTCTTTGCGGGTTCCGGGGCAGGCTGTCATAACCAGCGCCCGAGGGTCACGGCGGCGCCGGTGGCGGCGAACAGCAGCAACCCCATCCAGATGAGGCCGTACTCCACGGAGCGAACCAGCAGTTCTGGAGTCGAGCCTTCGGTGCGGGATAGGTGGATGGAGACACCCACGGCTTACCCCTTTTGGGTAGGCGGGGCCGGCTTGTCCACTCTGAGCTCGAGTGGCCGACCGGCGCTGCGTCTGGCGCGCTGTTGGCGCACTGCGGCAATCACCACAGCACCCAGCAGCAGGGTTCCCACTAACGTAGCAAAAGTCACGGTTGTTTCTCCCTCTCTCTTTGGGT
>JBHHYS010000170.1:0-3246 GCA_046757645.1 Terriglobia bacterium
GGGGGTAAGCTGCTCGGGCCGCCCCACCAGCAAGACACGGATGCCCAAGGCGCGGGCCGCCTCCAGACCGCCCTCGATCTCAACTTCGGGGGCGTTGTCGCCCCCCATGGCATCGACGGCGATGGTGGTCATTCGGGGCGGAGCCCCATGGCGGCTACTCGGTCTCGATGTGGACGACCGGGCGCCCGCGGTAGTAGCCACAGTGCGGACAGGCGCGGTGGGGCAGCTTGGGCTCGTGGCAGTGGGGACACTCGCCGAGCTGCCGCGCTCGCAGCACGTCGTGGGTGCGGCGCTTGTTCTTGCGCTGGTGCGAGTGGCGTCGCTTGGGGTTGGGCATTGTTCAAACTCCTCCCTCTTCTCTTTGTTGCAAGGGCAAGGCGCCCTTCAGCCTTCGGCCTCAGGATAAAACAAGGCCTTGCTTACATAATTGAGCCTTGTTTCAACACAGAGCTCTTCGTCCCGTCTCATATCGGCTTTCCACAAGTGCAGTCAGCAGTTGGATGTGGATGTTCTGATTCCGCTCCGCTCCAGCGCCCGCTCCCGGAGAAAAAGGAACAGCGGCAGGCCCAGGGATACCCCCACTGTCATCGCCGCCGCGATGGGAAGCCACAAGGCGCGCATGCGTAGCTGTCTCCCCTCAACGAGGACAAAGACGAACAGAACCCCCGCAGAGACAAGGACGTCCATTCCGAAGAATCCGCCGATCCGGTTCGCAAAGAGTTGCCGGAAAAAATACCCAACATTCAGTCCATTTTCCATCACCCAGGGGATGAACTGCGAATAGGGCAGCGCGGTTCCCAGAACGCAAAGGAACAAATACGCATTTTTTGGATTCACTTAGTCGTCTCCTCTGCTCCTCTTTCGGGAAGTCATCTGTTAACTCACAATAAACAACGTCGTGCCCTGGCCGGCCGAGTTATTTCTTCTTGCGTGCCGCCCACGCGGCCAGCGGGGCGAGCCGCGGGTCGACGGCACGCGGGCCGCAGTGGCAGCGCTCGCGGTTGAGGTTCGCGCCACAGTGGGCGCACAGCCCTTGGCACTCGGGCGCGCACAGCGTCTTCATCGGCAGCGCCAGATTGACCTGCTCGGCCAGCACGTCGGCCAGGAACAGGCCGTCGCCGGTGAAGAAGCCGACGTCGGTGTCTTCGTTCCCGAGCTCGATCTCGTCGTCCCGGCGGATGCTCGAGACGGGCCGGTAGACGAGATCGAAACGCGGGGCAACCTCGTGCACCACCGGCACCAGGCAGCGCGCGCACAGTGCCTCAATGCGCGTCGCAAAGCGGCCGCTGATGCGGATGTCGCGCCCGTCGAGCTCAGCCTCCAAGTCGACCTGCAGGGGAGCCGCTTGGCGGAAATCCCGGCTGCGGAAATCGATGGTGCCGGGCGCGAACTCTTCCCGGAACCGGAGCGGGTGCCGCTCCAACTCCTTCACGCCGATGAACATCGGACCAAAACCATCATACGGGCAGGGGAATCCCGGCGTCAAGCAACCGGTTCCAGGGAACGTACTGTCCCAGGCTAGCGGGGGACAGGCTGGTGCGGGCGGGAAAAGATTCGTTCCCACACCTCAAAGGAGAGCTTGGGCGTCAGGGTCTGGTCAACAATTCCCATGAAGGCAAAGTTTGATAAGACCGCTTCCCGCTCTGCGGGCAGTCCGAACGCCCCGACATCGATATCCGCGAAGAACAGCATCACCCAGAGGTCAGCCTGCACGCCATCGAGGAGTTGCTCATAGCGGGAGAAGAAGGCGGCCTGGTCTTGCGGCGAGGTTTCAGAGGGCCGAAACGACAGCCCGCCGCGTGAGCTCCAGCCACCCTCGACCAGAATCAGCGGCAGAGGAGTCGCCTGGGCAAAGCGAGAGAAGTAGTCGTCGGGAATGTCGGCTGGCGTGTCGAAGAAGAACACCGGATAGGAAGACAAGCCCAGGGCATCGACGCTGAAGTCGCCGATGAGGCTGAAATGGTCCACCGGCAAGGACTGGAAGGAAGCTTGCCAGGCCTCGTCCACCTGAAAGGAGACGAAGACCCTGCTTTGCGGATTGATGAGATGAATCTGCGGCGTGAGAGTATTGACCAGGTCAACAATCTCCGCGTAGAGCTGCGGACTGCCGCGCGCTCCCAGGCTGTTGATCTCGGAGGCCAGCCCGAGGTAGGCAGGCTGAAACCGGCGCACGATCTCCAGCACCCACTGCTCGTGCAGGGAGCGGATCTGGAGCTCGAGAAGAGTGCGGCCGGCAGCCACTAGCTCCGGCGGCTCCCGGGTTCGATCCAGGCCATCCAGCGGATCGACCAGCCACACGATCCCCAGGCCCAGGCTGCGCAAGAAATCCACCAGCTCCGCCTGCTCATCCAGCAGGCTTGACATCGACTCCCCGGCAAAGAGGCGCGCCCAGGGAACCGGCTGCTGGAGGATGGCGAATTCCGACACCGGTGCCATCGCCTGCGCCGTGTCGATGACGCTCTGCGGCGTTGGCACGGAGGGCGTGGGGGCCCAGCCCATAGCAAAGCTGCGCGGCGGCGGTGGCGGGCTGGGGGGAGGAAAACCCATCTGCTGAACTGCGCTTCCGCAGGCCCCCAGCATGGCGAGGAGGGGTATAAGCAGAAGGACAAGAGGACGGCCTCGGTGGCGTGCTTGTCGCGGCTTTCCCGAGCTGCGCTGAGTCATTGGCATCGTCCCACTCACACAGCCTACTCGCAGACTCCCCGCTATACTACGGTCAGACACACGCAAGGGCGATGGCGTTCACTCGCGGCCCGCCCACCATCCCTTCAAGCCACGGCGTTTGCGGTGTCGGCTACTGGTAGTGCAGGGCGCGGACGGGGTGGAAGCGGGCGGCGCGGTAGGCGATGACATGAATTTCTTGCCATGGGCTAGGAGCGGGAGGCCGCGGCCAGAGCTTGCTGGTGGACGCGGAAGGTGTAGGTGTCCGTCATGCCGGCCAGGTAGTCACACACCACGCGCTGCACGGGCGCCTGCTTGGTTTGCTCGAAGAAGCGGCGCGGGAGGCGGTCGGGGTGCGCGAGGTAGAGCTGGAAGAGATCGTCGAGAGCCTGGGCGGCGCGTTCGCGCTCGCCGATGATTTCCTGGTGGCTGTAGAGGTGCCGGTTAAGGAACTGCTTGAGGGCGCGGCTCTGCCGGGCGACCGCAGGACTGAAGCCCGCCAGGCGCTGCGGGTGACGGCGGACGGCGTCGAGGGAGTCGATGCTGTTTTGGGCGAGCGCGCGGCGGGTGTGTTCAATCAGGCCG
>JBHHYS010000171.1:0-3196 GCA_046757645.1 Terriglobia bacterium
CGGGATCTCATTGCAGACCAATTCGATGGCTGACCGTCACGGGCGAAAGTTGCCAAGAGCAGCCATATGACTTAGCTCGCATAGGTCACACGGTGGGCCATCCCGTTCCGGATTTTCTCACTCGGGGAGGCCAGCTTGGATGAGTAGATTGGCCAACTTGTCGACCGTGGCGCGATTCTTGTAGTCGATGAGTTGTCGCGTCCATCCCGAGACTGTGAACTTCGGATCGATGCGAAGCAATTCTTCCGCTTCGCCCTGCGCCTGGTCCATTCGACCGAGGGCGCTGTAGGCCGCCGCTAATTGAATGCGAGGTACGTCCCTGTCAGGCGCCCTTGTCCTGGCGCGACTTGCCGTCTCGATGGCGTCTTCGTAGTGGCCAGCAAACAATTGAGCCTGTGAAAGTGTCCATGTGAAAGAAACCGGGTGACGCGGACTAACTCGCTCGGCGTGCCTCAGCACTTCCAAGGCACGTTCGACCTGACCGGCTTTAAAGAGAACGCCACCCAGACCCCAATTGGCCTGAAAATCATTGGGGGCGATCTCCACTGCTTTTTCACGAAGTTCGATCGCGCGTTCGTGGTCCCCCTTCAGTTGATAAAAATTGCCGAGCTGCATATAGCCAAGTGTTTCCAGGGGATCCATCTCGATCGCTCTTTCCGCAAGCTCAACCCCTTTGCGGACCCAGCCCTCTCGGTCCTTGGTCCAGCCTCTTCTGGCCTCGTACCAATAGGTAAAGGCGAGGCCTCCGAGTGGTCGGGCCCAGTTCGGATCTGCCTCGTGAGCGCGTTGCAAGAGCTCCCGCGTGCGGAAAGTGCTTTCTCGCGTGAACTTATACAGCTCGGCCATGGCCTGTTCGCGTAGTAGCCAAGCGTCCAGGTTGGTCGTGCCGCGGCTGGCGACACGGGCATGATCTCCCGTGGTGAGCGTGACTTGGAGCTCTACCAGGATGCGGCGCACGACGTCGTCTTGCAGGGCAAAGAGATCGCGTGACTCACCGTCGAAATTGTCCGCCCAAAGGTGGTTGCCGGCGACGGCATCTGTGAGCTGCGCATTTATGCGCAGTTTACCGCCTGACTCCTGGATGCTGCCTTCGACTATGTAGCGGACTCCTAGTTCTTCGGCGATTTTCGTTGCGGTCAAAGCCTGGTCTTTGAGCGCGAATGTGGAGACTCGCGAGATAACAAACAGGTCGGGCACCTTCGACAGCGCAGTGATGAGATCCTCGGTGAAGCCCTTGGCAATGAGGCCATTTTCGCCATCGCCGCTGAAGTTGTCGAAAGGCAGGACGGCAATCGATGGTTTGTCAGGAAGCGGGAAAGCCATGTCCTGGAGCACGGCAGGCTCGACCGTCCGAGTCCAAGGTTGCCAGGCAAACAAGCCGGCGCTGATGGCCACCCCAATGATCCCTGCAACGGCGCCAAACCGCTTCGCGCTCCCGCGGGATCTGCGCGCCGCGTTGTTGGGCTGCACTGCTGTCGCCTGCATTGCTGCTAGCCCTGGCGCACTGGTTTTCGGACAGCCGGGACCGCCGGCGGTTTGGGTCAGGAGTGATCCCTGCAGTGCTTGCGTAGCACCGTCTGGCTCGACACCGAGTTCCGTATGCAGAAGCGTTTCCAAGCCTTGGTAGTGCTTTAGCGCTTCGCTGCGCCGGCCGGCGTTAGCCAAGGCTTGCATCAGGAGCCGGTGCGCCGGCTCGCTGAGCGGGTCCATATTCACCAGCCGGCGCGCCGTGCCGATAGCCCTCTTGCATTCCTCCTGCTCCATCTCGCGCCTGGCCAGGGTCTCTAGGGTGCGGCAAGCGACCTCGTGGTAGTGCGCCCGACTGGTCTCCAGCCACTCGGCGAACATCGGTTCGCCAGTCTCCAACCCCTCGAGTAGGGATCCTCGATAGAGAGCGGCGGCCGCGGCTAGGTCGACCGCCTTGTCCGATTGGGCCAGCACCTCGAATCGCTGCGCGTCCACGCAAACCCCGTCGCCACCAAGGCTGATGGTCGCGCGGGTCGCCGTGATGCGGTCGGCGAGGTCGCTCCCGAGTCCCGTCCGCACCTCGTAGAGCGTCTGCCGGAGGCTGCCGCGCGCCTGTTCCTCGAAACGCTCGCCCCACAACAGTGCGGCAAGTTTCTCCCGACTGACCGGCTGATCGAGGTGGAGCGCCAAGTAAGAAATAAGCCCCCAACCCTTCTTGGTTGGCAGCTTAAGTTCATGACCATCGCCGCGCCGACCTTGGTATCCGCCCAACAACGTGAGCGTGAGCTCTGCCATCGCTTTTCCTTCGCGCCGGCACCTCTGCAGACGTGGAACTATAGATTCCTCGCTTTCCGAACGAAATGCCCATTCCGCCGGCACTAAGCCCATGAAATGACGGGCTTCTGACGCTCGGGCGATCCTTTTGACGCTCGGCTTGGCGCCCATCTGACGCGCCAATGACCATCAACCCGGATGATCCCTCTCGGCTGATGGCCCTGTTCGGGGCCAGGTCCTACAAACCACGGAGGAAGAAATGACCCGCACGGTGACACTCAACAAGCCGCTCAGTCGCTATCCCACGGGTTGGGTCATCGCGTTCGTCATCGCGGCCGCCCTCGCGGCTATTGCGTTTTCGCTGCCCAGCAAAGCACCTTCGTCGAGCACGCCGACCCAGTATGAGACGCTGGACGAGAACTTCGCTCCTTGAGCCGATCCAGTCACCCGCGCTGGGAATCTGATTGACTGCCCGGTCGGATGCGCCCGGGCGGTCCTTCAGCTGGTCTACGCAGATGTGCTCGCCGCTGAAATATATGCTTGCGGAATACGGCAACCTGTGGCGCCAAACGGCCAACCAGGACGCTGACCTCAGATGACTTGAAGGGCCGGACAAATCGTGCTCCCAACCGTAGCAAGGCGCTCCGTTTCCGTGATGAATATGGAGCATTAGATGTTAACTGGGCGCGGCGAGTTTGGGGAGGTGCAATGTCGCCTTGGGGTCAAACCCGGCGGTGTGAGGCGCGCTGGGCGGACGGCCGCTTCTTGATCCGCAAGCGCACCTTGCGTGCCACCGCATTGAACAGCCGCTCATGGCCGGTTCGAGCCATTCGGCTTCGAGCAAATGTGACCGTGTCCGTCGGATCGAATACCGACTATGACATCCTAGGGGTACATGCCCTAGGCCTCGATGCCCATCAGCGAGCAGGCGAAGTCGCGCGCCCGGAACGGGCGC
>JBHHYS010000172.1:0-3163 GCA_046757645.1 Terriglobia bacterium
CACCGCGGGCGTGGAACTCAGGTTGTGCCGTACGAATACTGGCTTCATCAATATGCGTCTAACGCCTTGGCGGATCAGCGGCCAGCCGAAGGCCGGTCCTTTGCATCGGCTTGTCGGGAAGCAATCGGACGAAGCAACCGATCCCGATGTCGTTCTTGTTCCACGACGTAGTGCTCGACAAGCTTGTCCGGGTCGTCATCGAACTCTGCGGAGATCGCCTTGCGTACGTCGCGCACGGCCTGGATTCCTTCATCGTCTTTCTGCATTATCGTCTCCCAATAGCTCCAGCGGCGTCACTATCGCCGGGACGAAGAGCCCCAGCATTACATTGACTCGTCTGATGTGATCAAACTTGTTTGCGTTCGCAAGATGGCGGCAGTTCCAAGTAATCAGGAAATCGCAGCGATGGTGCGACGCCAAAGCCAGGTGCAGGGCATCGCCGACTGGAGAGCTCGGCATGACTTGACGAGCGATATAGGTCCGGACTATCTCGGCGACGGCAGGTTCGATCGGCACCAAAGGCAAGGGTTCAATGAGCCGAAGGCAGTCTTCCCGAGCCGGGAAGTCGCCCCGGGAAAGCTCCTCGACGACTGCCTCGCTCGTGACGACCTCGTACCTGACACCAACATCGCCCCACCACCTGCGGGTCCACTCTCGACGAGCGACCATATCCGGTTCTGAGCGACTCTCGAAATAGAAGCTCGGGATCGTCGTCTCGATGTAGACCCGCTTTGTCATGGTCGAGATCCTGTTGCGATCATAGCTCGCTGCATCCTACCAAAGTAACACCCTTGACCGAAGAGGAGCATCGCACTCCGCCAACGTCTTCTGAACTCAGCGGCGTGCGAAGCGCGACCGCTGCAGTGAACATGTTCGGCGGCTCGTTCTTCACTCTATCCTCAGGTTGGGGTCTTTCCCCTTTAGCTTCCGTCCGCTGTAGCGGTAGGCCACAGGCAGGCCGAGACCAGTTGTTCAGTGCTCACGAGCCCGCTCTTGCCTTGCTCAGCCGAAGTTTGACAGTTATCGCCGCTTTCAGTCAGTGTCCCGGGGCTGAAACCCGCATGAACACTGGATTCCTTCTTTTCAGATCGCCGAAAAACCTGGTGTAACTTTCTCTCATTCTACGTCTTTTTTTGCCCAGCTGAGTCGGATGCTTCAGCTATAATAACCTGGTGTGAAAGGTGGGTGCTGAAGATGTTCATCCGACGACTGACTCGACACAAGGCCGGCAAGTCCTACACCTATCTGAAAGTGGTCGAGAACTTCTGGAAGGGCGGCAAGACCCGCCAGCGCACCATCGTCAACTTCGGCAACATCGGCCGTTGGAACCCGCAGAAGGTCAACTGGCTCATCGGCCAACTCCAACAGGTCTTCGGACTGCCCCGCACGGCCGCCGCATCGGAGGTCGGAATCCTGCGCAGCCAGCACTTCGGCACCCATTACGCCGGCCATCTGGTTTGGGAGTCGCTCAATCTGTCGGAACTGTTGGCCAAACTGCTCAAGCGCTTCCGAGTGGAGTTCGATCCCGTGCCCGTCCTCAAGGCCATGGTACTGAATCGCCTTTCGGATCCGAGAAGCAAGCTGGCCGTTTCCCGCTGGCTGCCTCATCAGTGCATTCCCGACGTCCCCGAGCAGATCCCGCTGCAGCACTTCTACCGCAGTCTCCATTACCTGGCCCGCATCCAGATCCCCTTGGAAAAGGCGCTGTTCCTGCAGCTGCGCACCCTGTTGAACCTGGACCTGTCGCTGGTCTTCTACGACCTGACCAGCAGCTACTTCCAAGGACGAAAATGCCCCCTGGCCCGCCACGGCTACTCGCGCGACCATCGCTTCGACCGCATGCAGATCGAGCTGGCCCTGCTGGTCAACGGAGACGGGTTGCCCATCGCCCACCGGGTCTTCGCCGGGGACGTCAAGGACGTGGGCACCGTGCCCGAGATCATCCGCGACCTGCAGCGGCAGTTCGAGATTCGACGCTGCATTTTCGTGGGCGACAGCGGCATGGTGTCGGAAGCCATCCTGGACCAGCTGCGCGAGGCCGGCTACGAGTACATCCTGGCGCTCAAGGCCCGAGTGGACAACAAGGCCGACCAGATCTTGGATCTTCTCCCGCCGGCCGAGCGCTTCGAACAGATCAAGCCCGACACGCTGTACGCCCATGAACTGCCCCATCCCGTGGTCTGGGCCGATCGGCCGCGCTGGAACCAGGACCGGTTCGCCGCCTGCCGCTATCAGGAGACCGCCCAACGGGACCGGGAGGACCGCGAAGGCCGTCTGGCCGAAAGCGAGGAGTTCCTGCGCGAATTCATCGACCCGCGCCGCAAACGCTTTCGCAACCAGCCCGAACGCATCCATGCACAGATCGCCCGCTTTCTGAAAAAGCAGCGGACCACCCGCTACTTCCAATACGAGTACCACAGGCCGGGAGAGTTCACCTACTCTCGGATAGAGGACGAGATCCGGCGCGACGCCCGACACGACGGCCTGTTCCTGCTGCAGAGCAACTCGGACCGGCTCGCCTTGCCGGATCTGGTGGGCGGTTACATCACGCTGGCCCAGGTCGAATCGGCCTTTCGCGAGATCAAGGACTTCCTGCATCTTCGTCCCATTCGGCACTGGAGCGAGGAGGCCGTCCGCGGCCATGTCTTCATCTGTGTTCTGGCCTACCTGCTGGAACGGGTTCTGGAGCAGACGCTGAAGGGGAAGCAAGAGATGACGGCTCGCTCCGCCCTGGAAGCCCTGGAGTCCGTCGACGCCGTCACCTACGATCTGAGAGGCGAGACCCTGCGCAAACGAACCGACCTGAACGCCTCTCAGAAAGCCATCTTCAAGGCCCTGGGAGCCGACCCAGTCCCAGTCGTCTTTTAGGTCTAAATGCCCTAAAAACGCCAAACCTGGTGTAACTCCGAAATTTTTCCCTTTATTCATGGTAGCTTGCAAGGCATACTGTCAAACTTCGGCTCTAGCTATTCAAAGTCTCGTGTTTCACCATCTAATCCAGCCTGCCGGATGAGGGCCCTAAGCAGAACGATATCGAGAAAATCTTGCATCAGGGGAAGTCGTTTCCCAGTGGCATCTCCGGATGGAAACGCGGCACTCCTCGCCCCATCGAGATCCGCGAACTTTTTCTTCCGCCTCACAAGCGGCTCGACGCAATCCACTT
>JBHHYS010000173.1:0-3158 GCA_046757645.1 Terriglobia bacterium
GGCACCATGCGGTGGCGCTGGTCCTGGCTGTCGGCGGTGTGGCTGATGCGCTTGAAGAATGTGTAGCTGGCGTGATGGAGGGCGCGCATCAGGGGCGAGTGGGCGCTGACGTTGAGGGTTTCCAAGCGATAGCGGTTTCGGGCCGGGTTGAGGAGGGCGTCGAGGGCGTCGTCGTCCCCCAGCTCGGCTTCGCTCTTTCCCAGCACGGCGCGGACCGCCTGGGCGACGACGCGTTCCGCCTGGGCGGAGTAGTCCACCAGCACGGAGACGCGGGCGCCCAACTGGGCGTCGAGTTCCCGGCGGAAGCCGTTGCTGCTCTGTTCCTGCAAGAAGCGCCACTCGGGAAGCTGCTCGTCAACCAAAGGCTGCTTGCCGATGCGCTCGAAGAACTCCGGGTCCACCTCTTTGACGCGCGCCACCATTTCGCGGACGATCTGGGAGGCCTCGTGCGGGGTGTCAGTGGCGCGCTGCATTCGCCAGAGGCGATGCAGGGTGATGCCGCTGAGGGTGTGCACCAGGGTGGTGAAGGCGGCGATCGGTAAAACGTAGCGGGCGATTTCGATGGCCTTCTTTTCGGACTGCTGCTCAACTTTCTTTCCGCGGCGCTCGTGCGGCATCGCGGCGAGATGCCAGATGTCGGCCAGGACAGCGTGGGCGTCCTCGCGGAGCAGGGCGCTCAGTTGCCGGTAGGTCTCCCAGGCGCACTCGACCGCGGCTTCATAGAGCTGGCGGGCTTCCCCGTTCAGCGGGGGCACAAAGGCCTGCACACGGTCGAGACGCACGTAGCGCTGCGACTGCTGCTCGGAGTTGTAGAAGGGGTGGCTGTGGAGGAAGCTCCAGACGAACTGCCGGCTGACGTTTTCCAGCCCGAACTCGAAGTGGGCGTGCTGGTAGACGGTGTGGTGCCCGCCCTCGAAGGTAGCGGCGCCGATGGTGAGCCGCTGTTTGTCGGTGACCTGCTCGGGGGTGACGATGGTGGGCGAATAGCAGGTGCGCGCCGCCGCAATCGCCGAATCATACGGACGAGAGAAGTAGTTCCGCAGGGTGACCCGAGGCGGCGCCGTCTCAAGCATAGGCGGGGAACTCGCGCCGGAGTCTACTCAACCTGCTCGGCGCCCGCAAGAGCTCGATTCGCAGCCAGAGCCGCGGGTGCGGAGCACCTCCCCGCAAAAAACGCGGGGTCTCCGCTGTGCTCCGACTTCCGGACTTAAGCGAGTTCCCCCCGGGAGGGGGAGGGCGGGGAGAGGCCAACTAGCGCTTGGCGGTGGGGGTGGTTTGGCCGTACTTGCGGCGGAAGCGTTCGACGCGCCCGGCGGTGTCAATCAGCTTCATCTTGCCGGTGAAGTAGGGGTGGCAGGCAGCGCAGATTTCCAGACGAATGTGGTCGCCCTTGACCGTGGAGCGGGTCTTGAAGGTGTTCCCGCAGGCGCAGGAGACGGTGATTTCGTGGTAGTCAGGATGAATCTTAGCCTTCACAGCGGCTCTCTGGGCTCCTTTCGAAGGAAGCTATCCTAGCAGAGAATTGTTCTTCGAGCAAGGTAGCGCAGGATGGCGCCCGCGAGGGCGGCTTCCTGCGGCTTGGTCGAACCAGCCCCGGGTAGCTTGCGGGAACCCGCGCTACCTGAACTCTGTTGAGCAAAGCGCCGGCGGCGGAGGAGCAGCAAAGACATATTGTCCGGGGTAAAACCCGCCAAGCGGAATTGACCGCAGAGGCGCAGAGTCCGCAGAGAGGCGCAGAGCAACTTCAGGGGCTGAAGCCCATTCAGCAACTGGCGCATTGGGCGGCGCGGCCAATGCCGTGCCCTGACGGTATCTTGCAGTTGCCACGGCTGTCCGCAAAAGGTGCAGGGCTGCGCCCGGCAAGAGGAGGCGGGGCAGCCAGACGAGGCGGTGCAGAGAGTGCCACCGGGGCGGCGTGAACGCCTTCGGCCGGAGGGGCAACCCCCGTTCTCTAGCTGAACGGGTCGCGGGTCGCGCTCAAGCGCCGAGGAGGTGGCGGGCGATGACCAGGCGCTGGATTTCGCTGGTGCCTTCGTAGAGTTCGGTGATGCGCTGGTCGCGGTACATGCGTTCGACGGCGTAGTCGCGGCTGTAGCCATAGCCGCCGTGGATTTGCACCGCCTTGTGGCAGACGCGCTGGGCCATCTCACTGGCGAAGAGCTTGGCGATCGAGGCCTCCAGGGTGTAGCGCGCGCCGTTATCCTGCAGCCAGGCGGCGCGGCGGAGCAGCATGCGCGCCGCCTCGATTTCCGTAGCCATGTCGGCCAGCATAAAGCGGATGGCTTGGAAGTTGGCGATGGGCTGGCCGAAGGCGACGCGCTCCTGGGCATACTTCAGGGATTCGTCCAAGGCGCCCTGGGCGATGCCGGTGGCCTGGGCGGCGATGCCCACCCGGCCGTCGTCGAGTGTGCGGAGAGCAATTTTGAACCCGCTGCCCTCCTCGCCAAGCAGATTCTTCCGGGGCACCTGGCAGTCCTGGAGAAGCACCTCGGCGGTGGCGGTGGCGTTGATGCCCATCTTCTTTTCTTCCCGGGTCACCTTCCAGCCGGGAAAGCCCGACTCGACAATGAAGCCGCTGATGCCCTTCGCGGCTTTCGCCGGGTTGGTGACCGCGTAGACAATGGCGGTGTCGGCCACAGCGCCGTTCGTCACCCAAGCCTTGGTGCCGTTCAGGACATAGCCATCGCCCTTGCGCACCGCGGTGGTTTTCTGGTTGGCGGCGTCGGAGCCGGCCTGGGGCTCGGTCAGGCAGTAGCAGCCGATCTTTTCTCCGCGGGCGTGCGGGGTGACGTACTTCTTCTTCTGCTCCTCGGTGCCAAAGCGCAGGATGGGGTCGCAGAACAGGGTGTTGCAGACGGAAAGGATGACGCCGGTGGAGGCGCAGACGCGGGAGATCTCTTCAATGACGATGGAGTAGGCGATGTGGTCGAGGCCGGCGCCACCGTACTTCTCCGGGACGTAGATGCCGGTGAAGCCGAGCGCGGCGGCCTTGCCAATGGTGTCGCGGGGAAACTCGCTGGTGGCGTCAATCCGGTGGGCGTGGGGCTTGACCTCGTGTTCGGCGAACTCCCGCGCCGTCTTCTGGATCATCTTGTGCTCTTCGCTCAGCTCCAGGTGCATCCGGTGCTCCTTCCGCGGCAGAGACGCGATTTTACCAC
>JBHHYS010000174.1:0-3098 GCA_046757645.1 Terriglobia bacterium
AGCGGAAGTCCGTGTGGGGCCGGGCTCCGGAGTTGAATACCAGCGGGAACTGCTTTGCCACCCCCGGGCTGGCCAGTGGACCCTCGGTGGGTTCGGTGTACTTGGGCAACGGTTCGTAGCCGTGGTCGGCCAGGATGCTGGAGGCGATCTCGAACTTCGCCGAGGGCGTGTCGAACCCCGGTTTTCCGTCCGGTCGCAAGCCTCCCTTCTCCCATTTGCGGTACTCCATCATGGGCGTGGGGATCTTCACGATGCCGCCCTGCTCGCGCACCTGCTCCAGGGTGAACCCAGAGCCTTTGAGCACATGACGCAACAGGTCCTCTTCCGTCTGCGGGTAGAGATGGCCGTACCCCAAGCGCTTGGCCAGTTCCGCCAAGATCAGGGAGTCGTTGCGGGCCTCGCCTACCGGTTCGATGAGGCGCTCGCGCAGGCGAAAGATGGGCCCGTAGGTCATGTACGACTCTATTTCGAACATGGTGGTGGCTGGCAGCACGAGGTCCGCATAGGCCGCGTCCGCGGTGAGCTGGCGATCGATGCTGACCAGGAAATCCAGCCTCGACAAGGTTTCCCGCCAGATGGGAGTCTGGGGCCAGGAGGTGAGCAGCGAAGCGCCCTGAATGATCAGGCCTCGAATGGGGTACGGTTTCCCGTGCAGGACGGCGTCGATCAGGCCACTGGCATGGGACTCCCCTCGATACTGGCTGTAGAGGGGGAACTTGTCCCGCGCCACGGCTCGATCGATGTCGGGGTTCGGCACGTGTGCAGAACGGTTGATGGGAAAATGGGAGTTCAACATGGCCAGAACCAGACCGCCAGGCACGTCCAATTGTCCAGCTAGGGCCCACAGGGTCAGAACGGCCCGAATGGCCTGAACGCCGGTGTTGGAGTACTCCAACCCGGTGTACATGACAGGCGCGGCGCCCGCAGCATTGCAGATCCGCCGGGCCAGACGGCGCATGGTGTCCGCGGGTACACCGGTGATGGTCTCGACCGCCTCCGGGCGAAAGTGTTGAACATAGCGAGCTAGGTCGTCGAACCCCACAGTCCAGTTCTCTGCGAAGGTCTCGTCGTAGAGCTCTTCCTCAATCATGACCTCGATCAGGGCCAGGGCCAGGGCGCCATCGGTGCCGGGACGAATGGGAATCCATTCCGCTTCGCAACGCCTCGCCGTGTCAGTGCGGCGCGGGTCGATGACCACCACCTCGGCTCCCCGCTGGCGCGCCTGTTCCAGGCGATGCATGTCCAGCGGGGGAGAGTCCGTGGCCGGGTTGGCTCCCCACACCACCAACAGTTCCGCGTTCTCGATGTCCGAGAAGATGTTGACCAGCATGCGCCCCATGGTGAGGTGGGGCGCAATCATGGCAAAGGAGACGTAACACAGCGCCCCGACTCCCATGGTGTTGGGTGAGCCGAAAGGAAACAGCACGCTGGAAGCGGAGGAGGCTGCCACATCTTTGGGCTGGAAGGTGTCGCAGAGGGAGAGTTCGAAGGCGCCGCGGCCGGTATAGATGGCTACCGCCTCCGGCCCGGATTCCTGCTTAATCTTGTTCAGTTGCTCTACGATAATGTCGTAGGCTTCCTCCCAGGTGATTTGGTCAAACTCGTAGGTCCCTTTGGGGCCCTTCCGCTTTTGGGGATTGCGCAACCTATGGTCGGAGTAAATCATCTCCGGTGCGTGCTCCCCTCGCCGGCAGATCATTCCCAAAGGGTGTCCGTCGTCGGGGGCGATGGTTTCGATCTTTCCCTCCCGAATCCCCACCTTGACCCAGCAGCCAGCCGGGCAGATGCCGCAGATGCCGCGCTTGACCGCCAGTTCCTCGGTGTCCTCAGCCGCAACCATCAGGAAACCCTCCTGTGCGTACGGGTCTGTGCAAAGTATCGGTTGTCACTAAGAGCCGGCGCCGGAGCGCACACCCAGAGGGGAAATCGAATCGCCCCCCATCCAAGAATAAATCCTTACACACGTGGTGCCAAGAGAGAGAGAGTAACAACAAGATCGCATTTTCTCCCAACTCCCACGATGCTCATGCAGTTACGCTCATCGTCGCTTCCCTCCCCGTGTGCTAGAATGCGGATTCACATTGTCTCCAAGAGAGAAGCGGTCGTCCAATAGGGGGCGTGATGACTCGTAACGAAACCATCCGGCGGCTGCAAGTCAGAGCCGCGCGGCTGCGCCTGCATTCCCTGCGCGCGACCTCGCAGGCGGGCTCCGGCCACCCGACCAGTTGCCTGTCGGCCGCCGAGCTGGTCAGCACATTGTTCTTCCACGTCATGCGCTACGACCCCAAGAACCCGCGCCACCCGGGCGCCGACCGCTTCGTGCTCTCCAAGGGCCACGCCGCGCCCGTGCTCTACGCTGCCTGGTGCGAGGCCGGGCTGGTTTCGGAAAAGAAACTTCTCACGCTGCGCGAGTTCGGCAGCGAGCTGGAAGGCCACCCCACGCCGCGCTTTGCGGGCGCCTACGTCGGCACCGGCTCGCTCGGGCAGGGGCTGAGCGTCGGCTGCGGGATGGCGGTGGCCGGTCGCAAAGCCGGCGCCGGTTATCGTGTCTATGTGTTGCTGGGCGACGGTGAGTGCGCCGAGGGCGCGGTCTGGGAAGCGGCCGCCTTTGCCGGGCACTACAAGCTCGACAATCTGGTCGCCATCGTGGACGTGAACCGTCTGGGGCAGTCCCAGCCCACCATGTTGCAGCACGACACCGGGACCTATGCGCGGCGCTTCGCGGCCTTCGGCTGGCAAGCGTATGAAATCGACGGGCACAACCTGGAGCATGTGGTCGACGCCTTCGAGCGCGCCGGCAACCTGAAAGGCCAGCCGGCCGCCATCATCGCGCGCACCTTCAAGGGCAAGGGCGTTTCTTTTCTCGAGAACAAAGAGGGCTGGCACGGCAAGGCGGTGCCCAAGGACAAGCTGGAGGCCGCGCTGGCCGAGCTGCCCAGGAATGGGAAACCTGCGTCGGTACGGATTGCCTCGCCGCTGCCGGCACCGGCTGCCTTCCCTTCGCCCAAGAAGATAGCGCCGCCCGCCTACGAAAAGGGCCAGCAGGTCGCCACGCGCCAGGCCTATGGGACGGCGCTCAAGAAGCTGGCTGAGGCCGA
>JBHHYS010000175.1:0-3048 GCA_046757645.1 Terriglobia bacterium
CTGACGATCCTGCTGTGGCCCTCCAACCGGGTCAATTTGGTATTGGAGACAGAACCGGAGGGAGCCGCCATCTTGCTCGACAACGAGCTGGCGGGCGAGACCCCGCTCGAGCTGGCCGGGCTCAGGCGCGGGAAGAGCTACACCCTACGGGTGGAGCTGGCCGGCTACGAACCTTTCGAGCAGAGGTTTGTGGCCCGGCCGCGCCAGAAGCCCTGGACGATTTCGCTCGAACGCAGCTACGACCCCTTGCTCGACGAGCAGGTGGTGGAGGAATTGGTGGGGCAGATCGGCGCCAGTGGGGGGGAGACGATTTTCTCCCACGAGCTGGCCGGGGCGCTCTTCACCGTCAACCCGCTTATCGAGCAGAACCCCTGGCTCACCGACCGCACCTGGAGCCAAATCTTCCAGCAGGTGGTGCAAACAAGTTTCGACGGCGACAGCGAAGAATTTCTCCACCACCTGCGGACCTACAGGACCGAACTGGCGCGGGGCAAGACCTCCAAGCAGGCCTGGTACCAGCACCTGCACGAGTGCGAGAAAGTGTGCCGCCCGGTCGTGACCGAGGTCTTCAAGCGGCACATCGAGTGGCTGCGGCGCAGCGGGTTTGCAGTCATCTACTTCCCGCTCAATCAATCTGGGCTCACGGACAAGGACAGGGCCGCTATCCGTGAATTCGTGGCGGAGCACAAGCTGGCGCAAGATCGCTCCCGCCAGGTCCTGCTGGTGGGCCGCGCCAGCCGCATCGGCGGCCGGGAATACAACCTGGAGCTGAGCCGAAAGCGCGTGCAGTCAGTGCGCGCTGAACTGGAGGAGCAACTCGCCGACGGGCCGCAACGCCTGCGCCGCGTCTACCTGGGCTTCGAGCCCCCGCAGATCTCCCGCTCGGTGGCGAAGTTCCTCAGCCTCGACCTCAGTCTCAGCGAGACACGGCGCAACCAAAGCGTGATGCTGATCGTCTCCGAGCCTCTCCCCACCCGCCGCCCCGCCTGAGCCAATAAGACGCCCGCGGTTGTTCCTAGTCCGTGTTTTCTAGCCCAGCAGCTTTTTCCTGTGCACGCTTTTCCTTTCCCGCGACGATTGCAGCAAGCAGAGGAAAGAACAAGCAGATTCCTCGCCGCCGAGGGCAAGCCAGGGCTCGGAATGACAGAGAAAAAAAGCCCCGCCCGTGGGGGCGGGGCTCTCCTTATGGAGGCTGCTGAGTTCTAGTCGTCGCCGTGCGCGGCAGCACCGGTGTCCACGCCCTTCTCGTTGTGGTAGTGGGTCAGTTTGGTTACTTGGGTACGCTAAAGATGGCAAGGCGCTTCTTGCCGAAATTGATAGTGGCCATAAGCGTACCAACGAAGACTCGCTTGCGTCCCCGCACTGTCGCGAGCCTCCAACCCTTACCCTTCGTCATTCTCTCGCCCTTCTTCGCCTTATCGCCCTGGATCGTGATTCCGCGCGCCATGTTGAAGCCTCCCCTTGTGAGTCAGCGTGAGATTGTGCCTTCTTAAGTCTCGATATCAGCCAAGAAAGTGGGAGGACGCACCTTTCGGTGCACCCTCCCCCGAAGCCGGGCACTACCTGCGCAGTGCCATCTCGAGCTTAATGCGATGTAGCTCCATGGCCTTGCGCAGGTTGTTCCACAAGGGGCGGCTCTTGCCGGTCGCGTTCGGATTCCGCCCCAGCGTTTCCGACTGCTCAACGACGTCACCCACGAACTCGTGCCCGTGAGTGTCGAAGAAAGCCCTCGGGTCGGGAACAATCCAACGCACCTGTCCCCGCGCGTTTTTCGGAAATACGATCAACATCCGGAAAGCGGCAAGCAATGGGTACAGCCAGCCATCAGGGATGAAGTAGCGAGTTCGCGAACCAGTCAGCGGCAACGCGAACGCCTTTTTGTCGCTGTCTGCGTAGCGAACTTCCTTGCGCGCGCCCAGCTTACTACCACTTCCCTGCTTGGAGTTATACTGCTTGTATTGGTCGTGGAATTTGAGGTGGATGTACTCGAACAGCCGCAAGATGTCGACCACTACCGGCTCAAGGAGCTTATACCCGGGCTTCCAATCGTCGCTCCGGTAATTGTCCAACACCAGTCCTTTGCTGGTGTAGGCAAGCACCGGCTCGCGGCCAAGCTCATTCCACTTGGGGTGGAAGAGTGTAAGCAGTCCCAGCACCGAGCGAACATCGACCGGCTGGGGGTCGTTCTCCTTGTACCGCACACGGCCGCGGAACTCGGAGGCCTCGATTAGCTTTTTCAACCAATCAAAGCCCCCACCCAGATTCTCCAGGCTAAACGCTTTTACCTGGACGCTGGTGTTCCGGGCGTCGGTGAGCCGAACGAGCATGTCCTGCCCGATTTCACCTGAAAGGATCTCGACGTGGACGTAGGCTTCCTTGAGGTAGTCGGGGATTTCGTCCTCTGAAAGCGACGCGAAATCTGCCAGTGAGGCCGCGGTCTTAACTCTGTCAAGCACGCGGTCCACTGTGGCGCCATCGGCAAGGCCGTTTTCGTCGTCCGAACCGATGACTACGTGGAGCATCTTTGCGCGGTTGTCATACCATGCCTTCTCGGCGAGTACTAGCAACCCGCGACTCAGGTTATGGAACCAACGCGTGAAGTTCTTGACCGAGTTCTCGATCGCCTGGGGAACCCGGCCGGTGAGCTTCTCGTGGCTACGGGGATTGACCTTGTCAGGGAGCCGACCGTGGGCAAACGACCGGATCGGGATGTACGCATGGTGAATTGTCAATTCAGGGTTGTGAGGGTCCCTAAACGAACGAACCAAATCGGGGGATACTGCGAAACGGTATTCCTTCGGTGTGAAATTCCGAATGGAAGACATAGCGTCTCCTTGCGAGCGGGAACCTCGGCTTCGAGGTTTACTTGCGTTTGACGGCCGCCCCGAGGCTTACGCCTGCGGGTTTTCCCGTACCGCCAAATCAAAGCCAGCCTAGCAGAGGGGCGGGCGTGGTGTCAAGGCCAAAAAAAGCCCCGCCCGTGGGGGCGGGGCTCTCCTTATGGAGGCTGCTGAGTTCTAGTCGTCGCCGTGCGCGCCCGCGCCAGGC
>JBHHYS010000176.1:0-3008 GCA_046757645.1 Terriglobia bacterium
GGTGGGCCCGGGTGGATTCGAACCACCGACCGACGGATTATGAGTCCGCTGCTCTGACCGCTGAGCTACGGGCCCGCTTCCATAGCTTACCGCGAGGAAAATCGAGAGTGTAGCGGAAATTGCTGCGGGTGGGGCGGGTCGGCGTCGAGCGGGTGCGTCTATTTGGCTGCTTCCGGAACCCGAAATATTATCTGGTACAATCGCCCTCGGAAATTTTCATCACACATAAAGACTACCACTTTCTTGCCGGGGCGTTTCACGTCTGGCAGAGGCATGATTTTCAGTCGCAACTTGCCTTCCCCGAGCGAGGGGTCTTCCCCGAGGCGTTCCTTCCGGTGCCCCACAGTGCGCAGCACCCCCTTCCCCTGGCGCGAATACAGGGTCAGAATCCACTTTGTTCCTTCCAGCCCAATCTCGACGATGTACTCGCCTGGCTTGACCACCTGGGATCCGGCTTGCAGGGCATAGGGAATTTTCGCCTTTTGCTTGAACACCGCACGGTCGATTGAATGGGCTGACCCCGCCAGCAGCAAGGTGAACGCCACCAGGAAAAATACGGCTGTCCTGTGCATGGTCAATCTCCTTCAGTGTGATTGAACCGGGTCCCTGCCCCCATCAGGCTGGTTGGGCACACTACTGCCCCCCCGGGCGCAAGAGGCTGCACCTCCTCTTCTCCTTCAGTTTTAATCTTGGAACACCCCACTTGCGCACTAGCCTAGTCCTGCCGCTCGGCCGATGTCAACGAAAAGCTTTCGAGCAAAGCATTCGAGGACCGCCGCACCATCCGCCGACGCTGCGAGAGCTTCTGCCGCCGCCCCCCGAGGAATCGGCGGGTCGCCCCTGGTTCTCTGCCTTCTCCACAGAGAAACAAACCCCCGGGGGGGCGGGTTTTGGCTACTGTTCCAAAACTAGACTTCCTGCCAGTAGCTTTCATCCTGCCCGGCGCAGCATTCTGTCTGCTGAGGGGGAAGAGGGTAGCGATGGGGCAAACCACTCGCCAGAAAGGTTTCTCTGTGATTGAAATGATGATTGGGGTGTCGCTGCTTCTGACCCTCACCGCTCTCGCCCTCCCCAACTTTCACCGCGCCCGCATCGCCGCCAACGAATCCTCTGTGGTGGCGAACATGCGCACCCTCAACTCCGCGCTGGCCACCTACAATATTTCGCATCGCCACTGCGGGTATCCGGACAGCTTGACGCGGCTGGGGCCGGGGAATCCCCCCACCGACGCGGCCGCGGACCTGCTCGACTCCGTAGTGGCCAACGATGCTTTTGCCAAAAGCGGCTACCACTTCACCTATACCCTGGTGAGCGGAGCCGGCGACTGTGCGGGTGTTCCGGGGACCGATTACGAGATCGAGGCGCAACCCGCGGCGCGGAACGGCACCGGCGGGCGCGGCTTCTATACCGACTCCAGCCGGATCATCCGGGGCGACCCGGACGGGGACGCGGACGCGAGCAGTCCGCCCGTGTAGAGAGGAGCGATGATCGGGCAAGCAAGCCAACACCGCCGCTACTCTCGGCGGCAACTGCAACCCCGCAAGTGGGTCGCGGTGCAAGGGGGCGGGCGAACGAGTGTCTGGCGCTGCCCGCTCATGGGGCTCGGGGGGTTGTTCCTTGAGTGTTCCGATCCGCTGTCCGAGGGTTCGGTGGTCCGCTTTGCTTTCCAGCTCGGCTGCGATACGATTCGCGGCACCGCCAGCGTGCGCGACACCACCGCCCGCGGCATGGGAATGGCTTTTCTTTCCTTGCGGATTGCGGATCGCTCCAAGATACACTCCTTCCTGCGCCGCTTGGGCTGAACTTCCGCCTCTAGCTGGCCCATCCTCGCTCCGCTTTTCTGAGCAGGGGTTCGAAAGAGGTTCCCCGGGTAGGGCAAAAGCGTCATCCCGTCGGGGGTTCGAGGCGAATTGCCTGGCTCCCTCCGACCGCCGTCGGCGTCCTGGCTGGAAATCCTTCCCCAAGAGAGTAGAATACGGGCTTCTTCCCTTCCTGGCTCCTGAGGCGCCGGGGCGGGGAAGGTTTCGGGTCTTTCCCGGCAAACCCTCCAGGAGGCAACGAGCCATGCAATTATCGCGGCGGCGGTTCGCGGGTTGGCTGGGGGCGACGGCGGTGGTCGGCGGAGTGCTGGGGAGAGTGGCTCCGCAAAGCTTCGCCTCCGAGAAAAATCCTTCCATGCGGGCTACGATTGAGCGCGAGCTGAAGCGGGTCGAGATTCCCTCCCTCCGCCCGCCCTGGCGGCTGCCGGTGGAGTGGTATCGGGCAACAGTAAGACGCTTGCAGGCGAAGCTGCGCGACCAGGGGCTGCAGGGGGTGCTCTGCACCAACGGGCTGAACCACACCTACCTGGCCGGCTTCTTCCTCACTAAGACCGAGCGCCCCATGTGGCTTTGGGTGCCGGCCACGGGGGAGCCCGCCTTCTTCCATCCCGGGCTGGACCGCGACCTGGTGGCCTCCTGGTGGGTCCACGACCACAAGTGGTACTTCGACTTCCAGCACACCAACGGCTATAACCAGGTGGTCTGGGAGGCGGGAGCGAAGGCCGACCTCTGGGAGTGGGTGTGCCAGGAAGTGAAGAAGCGTGGCGGGGGTAGAGGCAAGCTGGGAGTTGACCTCGAGGCACCGGCCCCGCTGGCGGCCAAGTTGAAGGAGTACCTGCCCGAGGTGGAGTGGTCAAATCTTGAAGACGAACTCCTGCACATGCGCCAGGTCAAAACCGGGGAGGAAATCGCCTTGACCCAGAAGGGCATTGACCTGCACGACGCCATGCTCGGGTTTGCCCGCGGCTACATCCTCGAGCACGGCACCAGCGCCACCGACTACGACGTGCGCCTCGCCACCAGCGAATTCGGCACCCGCAAGTTGATGGCGGCGCTGGGCCCGGAACTCGACGCCCGACCCCACACCGGCGTGGGGTTGTCGCTGGGCTTTGGCTGCCGCACCGGCCGGGCGACCGCCTACCCGCACCCCAACCAGTTCTTCTTCAAGCGCATCGAGAAGGGCGACGC
>JBHHYS010000177.1:0-2967 GCA_046757645.1 Terriglobia bacterium
CGGCGGGCAGGCCCGCCCCGGCGTGCTCCACGGCACTTACAGCTACGTGCTGCAAGACAAGCACGGGCAGATTTCCGCCACCCATTCGGTGTCAGCGGGGTTGGACTACCCCGCGGTGGGCCCCGAGCATGCCTACCTCTACAAAACCGGCCGGGTGGACTACACCGCCGCGAGCGACGCCGAGGCCTTGGAGGCCGCTCGGCTCCTCGCCGAGCAGGAGGGCATTATCCCGGCACTCGAACCTGCGCACGCGCTGGCGGAGCTGATCAAGCGGGCGCCGCAAATGCGCCTGGACCAGATCGTGGTGGTAAATCTCTCCGGGCGGGGCGATAAGGATATGGATATTCTCGCCAAGCACCTGCCCGCGGATCGGACATAAGTGAAGAAGAAGAAACCGCACCGGAAAGCAACCCGGAGGCACGCCTCTAGGCCGGGCCTGGCGGGGAGAAACGGGCGAGGGAGGGCTCGTGGTCACCGCGGGCAAACACGGGGCGGGCTACGGGCGGCGTTTCGGACCGGGAAGCGGGGGAAGAGGCCGGCGCTGGTCGCCTACGTCACCGCCGGGGACCCGAACCTGAAATTCACCGAAGCGCTGGTGTTGCGGCTGGCGGAAGCGGGCGCGGACGTGGTGGAGTTGGGGGTGCCCTTTTCCGACCCGATTGCCGACGGGCCGGTGATTCAGCGGGCGAGCGAGCGCGCCCTGGGCGCGGGCACCACGCTGACGGATGTGCTGAAGCTGGCGGGACGAATCCGGAAGAAGAGCGGGATTCCACTGGTGCTGTTCAGCTACTACAATCCCGTGCTGCAACTGGGCCTGGAGCGCTTCGCCGAGCGAGCCACCGCGGCGGGCGTCAACGGAGTATTGATCACTGACCTGACTCCGGAAGAGGCAGGCGGGTTCGTCAAAGTGATGCGGCGGGCGGGCCCTCGGGGGCTCGACACTGTGTTTCTGGCGGCGCCGACCTCGACCCCGGAGCGCTTGCGGGCGATTGCGCGGCTCTCGCGGGGTTTTGTCTACGTCATCTCCCGGCGGGGCACCACCGGGCCGCAGCGGGATGTGCCGGTGGAGGTGAAGAGAGTAGTGAAGCGGGTGCGGCGGTTTACGCGCTTGCCGGTGGCGGTGGGTTTTGGAATCGCACACCCGGAGCAGGTGGCGGCGCTCGCCGGCGTAGCCGACGGCGTGGTGGTGGGCAGCGCCCTGGTAGAATGCTGCCAGCAGCACGGGCACAGCGGGGAGGCGCTGGAGGCGGCGGCGCGACTCGTGCAGGCGTTAAAGGGGTCAGGGAAGTGAAGTCGTACGACGGCGTAGTGAAAAGCTACGCCTGGCAAGCTCCGCGCTACGACCGCCTCTGGCGCCACTACAATCAGGCGACACTGTGGGCCACGGTGGGAGTCGTTCCGTGGGAGAGATTGGAGCGGGTGCTCGATGTGGGCTGCGGCACCGGGCTGCTCGAAGAAGCGGCGCAGCGCTCCCATCCCCAGACGCGTATGATCGGTGTTGACGTCTCCCCGGCCATGTTGCAGCAGGCGCGCGGAAAGCTGGGCGCAGCCGAGCGAGTGAGCTGGGTGAATGCTTTGGCGGAGGGGTTACCGTTCGCCTCGGCGAGTTTCGATGCGGTGGTCTGTGCCAACAGCTTCCATTACTTCCGCCAGCCCCTGCGGGTGGTGGTTGAGTTTCGCAGAGTATTGCGTCCTGGCGGTTGGCTGGTGGTGACCGACTGGTGCGACGATTATCTGGCGTGCAAGCTCTGCAATTGGGTATTGCGGGTGGTGGACCCGGCGCACTTCCGCATGTACGGGCTGCAGCAATGCGCCGGACTGCTGACACAGACAGGCTTTCAGATTGACCGGGCGCGGCGGTTCAAGATCGATTGGCTGTGGGGTCTGATGACGCTGCGCGCCCGCGCCTGAGCGAGGCGGGATGGACATCGGCGACTGGCGGAAACGGATTGACGAGCTGGACGCCCGGCTGGTCGAGCTGCTCAACGAGCGCTCGCGCTGCGCGGCAGAAATCGCCAAGCAAAAACGCCAGGCGGGCCTGCCACTCTATCAAGCGGAGCGGGAGCGGGCGATTCTGGCCCGGGTGCAGAAAATGAATGGCGGGCCCTTGGGCGACGATGCCCTGAAGCGGTTGTTCGAGCGCATTCTGGACGAGGCGCGGGCGGTGGAGCAGGAGGCCTACAAGGAGAAGGATTCTTAGCCGGGTGCCGAAACAGGCGCCGCCTATGTGATTCTCAGGTGTCATTCTGAGGGGCTGAAAGCGACGAAGAAGCTCCCCACGAGCGAATTTCCATAGGCTGGGATTCTTCGCTGCGCTCAGAGGGAGGATGAAAAGAGGGTTTTCAGCACGGTAGTTCGGGGGAGACAGGAGAGGGCAAAGCATGGTTGTGGTGATGCAGGAGGGGGCCAGCGAAGAGCAGGTTCAGCGCGTCATCGAGCGGCTGGTGGGGATGGGTTTTGCGGTGCACCGCTCCACCGGGGTCAAGCACACGGTGCTGGGGGCGGTGGGGGCGCGGCTGGACTTCGACACCCGCGACATCGAACTGCTGGACGGGGTGCGCGAAGTCGTCCGCATCAGCGCCCCCTACAAGCTCGCCAACCGCAGCTTCCGCCCCGAAGGCACGGTGGTGGAGGTGGGCAAAAGGGTGCGGATTGGCGCCGAGGAAGTGGTGATTATGGCGGGCCCCTGCTCGGTGGAGAGTCGCGAGCAAATCGGCGCCATCGCCGCCCTGGTGCGGCTGCACGGGGCGCGGATTCTGCGGGGGGGCGCCTTCAAGCCGCGCACCTCGCCGTACAGCTTCCAGGGGCTGGGGGCCGGAGCGCTCAAGCTGTTGCGGGAGGCTGCCGACCAGAACGGTCTGCTGGTGATCAGCGAGGTGATGGACCACACCCAGATTCCGCTGGTGGCGGATTACGTGGACATCTTCCAGGTGGGCGCGCGCAACATGCAGAACTACAACCTGCTGA
>JBHHYS010000178.1:0-2954 GCA_046757645.1 Terriglobia bacterium
CCGGGTCCTCGCGCGGGGATTCGCCCTGCTTTCGCCCTCGGAAGAAGAGCCGGAGGGTACTTTTGTACTAGGCAATTTGAGACGGTTGGACCATTGTCGAGCCGAAGCCACCCCGCAATAATCTTGCTGCGTGGACTATCGCAGAGGTCCGCTGCATGAGGAAGCGAGCCAACTGGAACATCTTTGTACGGCTGCTGCTGGGAGTCTTCCTGGTTTTCCCCGGCCCAGCCCTTCGCGCCGATGAGGTGACCACGCTCACGGCAGTGGCGGATGCTGCCCTGGAGGAAGCCTTCCCGAATGCGAACAGCGGCTCCGTGGCGAATTTGGTGCTCTCTTCGGTGGGCGGCGAAAACACCCGCGGTATCTTCCGCTTTGACCTTTCCTCGATTGTTTCCACTGCCGCGGTCAAAACTTCCATCTTCACGTACTTCCAGCTCACAACTACGGCCAACAGCAACCTCGCCCTCCATCGCGTTACCGGAACGACGCAGTGGACGGAATTGGGCGTCACCTGGAACAGCCGCAACGGGGCTACCAACTGGACTACCGCCGGGGGTGACTTCAATGCCACCGCGGTCGACATAATCGCTGCCGGGACGATGGACAATGTCACCCAGAGCTGGACGGTTCTCAGCGATGGCACCATCACCAACATCCCGCAAGGCTGGCTCGACAGCCCCGCTTCCAATCTCGGGCTCGTCCTCAAATACCAAACCGAGAACACTGGCCAGGAGGTTGAATACGAATCCAGGGAAAGCATGACCCCAAGCCAGCGCCCCCAACTGGACGTTCATTTCCTGCGCGACGTCACTCTGGGCGCGGCTACGCCGGGTATTTCCGAGGTTACCTGGACTTGGACGTTCCCCGTCGGCAGTACGGCAGCCAACTATGACGGGGCGCTGTTTGCCAAGAAGCTCGGGCCCACCGCCAGCTTCGTCTTCACCCCCACCGATGGCACTGCTCACACCGTAGGCGAGGACCTGGGCAACGGCGAGTCGGTCGCCATCAATACAGCCAGCTTCGCCACCGTCAGCGCAGTCGATGAGAACGGAGCCGACAGCGTGGTGCTCCCGACCACCACTTACACCTACAAAGCCTTCAACCACGACGCCACCACCATCACCGGGGCGGCAACCCCGGCGCCGCCGCACTACGCCTTTGGGGTGAGCGGGGACGTCACCACGCTCACCGGCGGCGGAACCAGCAAGAACTGGAGCTATCTGACCGGGGCCACCACCCTGGCGCCGCCGGGACTCATCCCGGGCAGCACCGTAGTGACGGGGTCGAACGATAACAAGGTGCACAGCATGAGCAGCACCACCGGCGGGCGCAACTACCGGCCGGTGGCTCCCATCGGCACCACGGGCGGGGCCATCCAGTCCCGTCCCCCGGTCATTCCGGCCGCCAGCACCTCCCACCCCACCTGTACCGGCGTCTGCGATGTGGTCTATGTGGGTGCGGGCGACGGCAAGGTCTATGCCTTCCGCACCGACACCGGGGCCAAGCTCTGGGAGTCAGCCGTGCTGACCTCGGGCGGCGGCAGCATTCAGGGGGGAGCCGCTGTCCAGGTCAAAGCCTTCAGCAACGCCGGTTTTACCCCCACCACCGACCTGGTGATCGTGGGCACCCGTAACGTAGGCAGCACCACCAACAACAGTGTGGTGGCGTTGAACGGCGACACCGGCGCGGTCGTGTGGACGTTTGCGCCGGGCAACCTGGACATCATCAACTCGACCCCCCTGGTTGACCTCACCAACAACGTGGTGTGGGTGACCAGCCGCAGCGCCGGGGGCACAGGCCAGCCCAGCGTGTGGAAACTCGACAGCAACACGGGAGCGCTGCTGGCGTCTTTTTCTTTGGGCGATATTGACGGCTCGCCCACACTCAATTCCGACGGCAAGCAGGTCTATGCGGTGACGACTGGCGGGAGCCTGGTGGCGGTGCGCACCGACATTCCCAGTTGCACGTTCACCACCAGCCCGGCCACCGGCGCGGGCGTTGGCTTTCCCCTTCCGATTTCGGCTGGGGCCAACACCGACGACATCTTTTTCAGCACGGCGACCACCCTGAACAAAGCCAACTTTGTCTACGGGGCGGCCACCTGCACCGGAACCTTCACCACGCCGGCCACGGGCTGGACCAACCCCGCGCTCACGTCTCCCTCTGCGCCTATCTTTACGCCCTCGCCGCTCACGCTCTTTCTCTACGTCGGGGACGGCACCGGCCGGCTGAGAAAGATCGACCCCAGCACCGGCGCCATCGCGGCCAGCCGCGATGTCAACCTGGGCGCAACTGTCGGCGGACCCAGTTTTGATGTGGTATCCAGCAAATTCTACGTGGGGGACAGCAGCGGGCGCATCTACTCCTTCGATCTATTTTGATACGTAAGGACTGGACACCGTGACATCGCACCGCATCCATACCCAACGAATGAACGGCAGAAAGGCCGCTTGCCTGCTGGCGGTGTGCCTGGCGCTGGGGGGCTGCCAGGGAGGCCTGGAACCCTTGCCTCCCGCGGCCCCGGCCGCCGATTCCCCTCCGCCGCCTACCATCACCGTATTCTTTTGCCTTGTTTCCGACCCCCAATGCCGCAGCTCCATCAATTCATTCGAAGTCAAGGGCACGCGAGACCTGTTCGTGTTCGCCACCCTGCCGGGCGAGCAAGGGCAGCGCGAAGTACAATTCGATTTCCTCCTGCCCGGCGGCGACCTCTACCTGCCGGTGGTGGTTGATTTCGACAGCGCGACGGCGCCCACCAGCCTGGGCGACCCGCTGGCCATAGCCGTGCTGCCGGTGGCCGGGACCCATATTACCCAGCGCTCCCTGCTGGGGAGTTGGACGGTAAGGGTGAGCGTGGACGGAAGCCCGGCGGCTTCCGCCGTTTTCGTCCTGCAGGATTCTGTTCCGTAAGAGGCGGGAGAAGAGCCGGGCCGAATCCCGCCGTTTCCGCTAGA
>JBHHYS010000179.1:0-2917 GCA_046757645.1 Terriglobia bacterium
TATGGGAACGTATCGCGGCTGGGGGCGGCCCAGCTATCGCATGTACGGCGGCGGCTACGGGGGCCACGGCGGCCTGGGCTCGCTCCTCACCCCCATGGTCAAGAAGCTGATCATCCTCAACGCCATCGTATTTGTCCTCACCCTGCTGCTGGGAACCTTCACCGAGAAACTGGCCAGGCTGTTCATCACGGAGTTCGGCCTGGTGCCGGAGAAGTTCATCTTCGGGTTGCGGCTGTGGCAGCCGGTCACCTACCTGTTCCTGCACGGCGGTTTTTGGCACCTCTTCTTCAACATGTTCGCGCTGTGGATGTTCGGCTCGACGCTGGAGCGGAATTGGGGCAGCCGGCGCTTCCTACGCTACTATTTGTTTACCGGGGTGGGCGCCGGCCTGTTCAGCGTCCTGATGACCGCGGCCACCGCCTGGCTGGGCTGGGGCACGCAAGGACAGCCCCTGATGAGCATCCCCACCATCGGGGCCTCGGGGGCCATCTACGGGGTGCTGCTGGCCTTCGGGCTCCTCTACCCGAACGTGCCCATTTACATTTGGTTCCTGTTCCCCATTCCGGCGCGCATCTTCGTGCTGATCTTCGGGGTCATGGCCTTCATGTCGGCGCTGCAAGGGCCGGGCAGCGGCGTCAGCCACGTGGCCCATCTGGGCGGGATGCTCTTGGGGCTGTTCTACTTGTACGGCGGAGTGGGCGGACTCTACAAGGCGGCGCTGCGCGGGTACGCGGGTTGGCGGCTGAAGCAGGCGCGGCGCAAGTTCGACGTCTATATGCGGGAGCAGGACGAGGAAGACATCCCGCCCCGCCACGACCGCTGGATCCACTAAGTGGAGCCTCTGAGGACTTCAGGGGCTAAAGCCCAAAAATTATCGCGGCTGAAACGGAGGGGCTGAAGCCCGTCCCTAGCGGGCTAACTTTTCCGGTGGGACACTAAGACCCGTAGTTTGATGGGCGCCATTCGGCACGGCTCCCTTCGACTCTGCTCAGGGTCTGCGCTGCGAAAAGCCGTGCCCTGTCGAAACCCTCCCATGGGTCGCGCCTAGGGGGCGATTTTTCCCTGTACAAATTCTCTTGCCGGTGGCGGGTGCCCTTCGGCTTCGCTCAGGACTAGCCACCGGCCTCGGCGTAGAAAACGCATGTGGGAACGCCGCTAGCGGCGGCCGATGGTGTGGAACTTGAGCAGGTTGGTGGTGGCCTTCACCTGGAGGGGGGTGCCGGCCACGATGCCGATGATGTCGCCCCTCTCCACCAACTTCTCCCGCCGCAGGCGCCGCTCGGCTTCCCGGGAGAGGGAGTCCACTTCGCGCACGCGCTTGATGCGCCGGGGCAGCACGCCCCAGAGCAGCGCCAGCCGGCGCCGCACCTCCTGGCTGGGCGAAAAGGCCACGATGGGCGGGGCCGGGCGCGCCTTGGAGACCAGGCGGGCGCTGTAGCCGCTCTCGGTGAAGACGGCGATGGCGCGCAGCTTGAGCTGCTCGGCGGCATGGGCAATGGTCTCGGCCACGGTCTCCGCCACGTTGGGTGTCTTCTCCAAGCGCCGGCGGGAGAGCCGCGGGGCCTGCTTTTCGGCCTCGCGGATGATCCTGACCATCATCTCCACCGCTTCGCGCGGGTAGCGCCCGGCGGCGGTCTCGGCGGAAAGCATCACCGCGTCGGTGCCGTCGAAGATGGCGTTGGCGACGTCGCTGGCCTCGGCGCGAGTGGGCCGGGGGTTCTGGATCATCGACTCCAGCATTTGCGTGGCGGTGATGACGGGCAGCCGCCGCTCATTGGCCAGGGCGATGATGCGCTTCTGGGCCAGCGGCACCTTCTCCGGCGACATCTCCACCCCCAGGTCGCCCCGGGCCACCATCACCCCGTCGGCTACTTCCAGGATCTCCTCCAAGTGGGCGAGCGCTTCCGGCTTTTCGATCTTGGCGACCACGGGAGTGTCGTAGCCGGCGCGCTTCACCAGGCGCTTCAGTGCCCGCACGTCGTCGGCCGAGCGGACGAAGGACTGGGCGAGGTAGTTCACCCCCTGCTTGAGGGCAAAGCGCAGATGTTGCTTGTCGCGGGGGGTGAGCGAGGAGACGGTTAACTTCACCCCGGGCAGGTTGACCCCTTTGCGCTCGCCGAGCTCGCCGCCCGAGAGCACCTTGCAGACCACTTCCGGGTGGCGCCGGCTCACGACCCGCAGCTCGATCAAGCCGTCGGCCAAGAGAATCCGGTCGCCCGGCTCCACTTCCCGCGCCAGCCGCGGGTAGTTGACGCTGACCCGCTGGCTGTTCCCCACCAGGTTCCGCCCGGTAAGAATGAGCTCCTTCCCGCTACGCAGTAGCACGGGGCGGCCGCCTTCCAAGGGCCCGGTGCGAATCTTGGGACCGGGCAGGTCGGCCAGGATGGCGAGGGGGCGCCGGCGCAAGCGGGTGAGCCGCCGGAGGTCGCGAACCACCTGGGCGTGCTCGCGGTGCTCGCCATGGGAGAAATTCAGGCGGGCCACGTCCATCCCCGCCTCGAGCAGCGAGAGCAGCGCCAGCGGCTCCCGCGAAGCCGGGCCGATGGTGGCGACGATCTTGGCCTTGCGGATCATGCCGGGTAACCCTCAGGGCGCGCCTGCGAACTCTTCCACCGTGCGACAGAGAAACTCGGGCTCCCGCTGACGGTGTGGAAGCGAATCAAAGCCCGGAGAGGCTCGAGCGTCTCCCGGGGGACGCCCTCCCCGTCCGGGGCGGGAGCCGCGGGCACCGCCAGGGTCGCAGCCAGCATCCAATAGGGTGTCAGGAAAAAATAGCCGGCCGGTTGCAGCATCGTAGTAGTGAGAACTCCCGCCCTGCCGGGCAAAAGGGGATTCATCTTAGCACAAATGATTGACCCACCTGGCAAGCGCGTGGCAGACTGCTGGCAGGGAAGGAGAAGGAAATGAAGGCGTCGCG
>JBHHYS010000180.1:0-2827 GCA_046757645.1 Terriglobia bacterium
GGCGGTCTTGCCGGTCTGGCGGTCGCCGATGATGAGTTCGCGCTGGCCGCGGCCGATGGGGATCATGGCATCAATGGCCTTGATGCCGGTCTGCAAGGGCTCGCGGACGGGCAGGCGGTCGACCACCCCCGGGGCCAGCCGCTCCAGGGGGTTAAATTCCTCGGTGGCCAGCGGGCCTTTGCCGTCCACCGGCTGGCCTACGGGGTTGACCACCCGGCCCACCAGGGCTTCGCCCACCGGCACCGACATAATCTTGCCCGTGCGCTTGACCGTGTCGCCTTCCTTGATCTCCTGATACTCGCCCAGGAGCACGGTGCCCACCTGGTCTTCTTCCAAGTTCAGGGCGATGCCGGTGACCCCGTGGGGGAACTCCAGCATCTCCACCGCCATGCACTTCTCCAGGCCGTGGACGCGGGCGATGCCATCCCCGACGGAGATCACCGAACCAATCTCTTCCACGGCCACGGTTTGCGCGTAGTTTTCAATCTGTTCGCGGAGCAGCTTGGTGATTTCGTCCGCCCGGATGTTGGCCATAGGGGCTCCCTTCTAGGGGGATTCGGCGGTGAGCTGCCGTTGCAGGCGGCGGAGCCGGGCGCGCAGCGAGCCGTCGTAAACGGTGCTGCCCAGGCGCGCCACCACCCCCGCCAGGATGTCCGGGCTCTGGTGGTAGCGCACCTCCACGGCGGTCCCGGCAATTGCCGGCAGGCGCTCCTCCAACAGCTTCTTTTGTTCGTTGTTCAAGTTGAAAGCGGTAGTGATCTCCACGGGCACAATGCCCAGGCGGGCGTAGACTTCGCGGTCGAAGGCGCCCAGCACCTGCTCGAGAAGATCGAGTCGCCGGTGCTCCAGCAATACCCCCAGGAAGTTGCGGGTCAGCGTGCTGAGGCCGAGTCGGGAGCGCAAGCGGTCCAGCAGAGCAAGTGTCTGCTCTTTGGGGACGGCGGGGCTGGCGAGCACGTTGCGGAGTTGAGCGTGCTGGCGCAGCAGGGCGGCGAAATCGGCGAGGTGTTGCTTGGCCTTCTGCACCTCGGTGCGTTGCTGGGCCACCGGCAGCCGGGTGGCAAAGATGATATCCGCCAGAGCGCGGGCGTAGCGACGGGCTGCAGAGAGGGCCACGGCCTCACTGCCTCCGGTTTCGGCCCGCGGTGCCCGAACCGGGCGGCGGGGGAGCGGAGTCGCCCGGGGGGGAGAAGTCGCGGATGAAGATTTGGAAGAGGGCGGCGTGCTTCTCGGGTGTCAATTGCGGGGGGATGCGCTGCTCGGCTAGGTTCACCGCCAGGCGCGCGGTGTAGGCGCGCAATTCCAGGCGCGCGGCTCGGGTGGCCGATTCAATTTCCGCCCGGGTGGTGCTCAGGATGCGCTCGGCTTCGCGCTCGGCGGCCTGATGGATGCGCTGCCTCTCAGCGGCCGCATTGTCCGCCGCCTGTTTGCGCATGGCTTCGACTTCGTGTTCCAGGCGCGCCATGCGTTGCTCCACCTCCTCCAGGCGTTGCTGGGAGCGCTGCCGCGCTTCGTGCGCCTCTTCGATGGCGCCGCGGATGGCGGCGCGCTGCCCGGCGAAGAAGCGTTGGATGGGCTTGCGAAGGAGATAGCCCAGGCCCCCGAAAACCAGAGCGAAATTGAGCCATTTGAAGATCAATCTGCTGGTTCCACCCTCAGCGGCCGGTTCGGCTTCGGCGGCCATAACCGGGAGGGCGAGCAACAAGAAGAGGATCAGCAAGAGGGCAAGGGGCGATCTCCTCATGCGCGGCCGCCTTCGGGAGGATTCGCGCGCGGCGGCCGGGGCGCTGCCAGCAGGGTGCGTGTGATGGCCTCGGCCAAGCGTTCGCTTTCCGATTCCAGTTCCTGCTTGGCCTGCTCAACATCGCGGCCGATCTCCAGCTTGGCTTGGCGGAGCATGGCCACGGCGCGCTCCCGGGTCTGGCGAAGAATCTGGCTACGCTCCTCCAGGGCCTGGCGGCGCCCGGCTTCCTGCTGGCGGTAGATTTCAGCCCGGGCCTGGCGCACGGCTTCTTCGTACTGGCGCAGCTTTTGGTTGCTACGGTTCAAGATCTCCCCGGCTTCCCGCCGGGTGCCTTCGGTGGCTGCCTGCCGCGCCGCCAGCACGCGCTCGAATGGCTGCCAGAAGGCCCAGCGCAGGAAGAAAAAGAGGAAGAAGACAATAAGCGTGGTGGGGACAGCGCCCCACAAAAGATCCAGCAATTCCTGGAGGATTTTTTCCATACCCTCGTTCGCTTGGGGTGAAGGCCGGGTCGTGCCTCCCTGCGGCAGCTACGCTGGCCCATTGCCCGGCCGACGCCCAGTCTGCGTGCAGCGGCGCGACGCTTCGAATCAGTCCAGACGAAGTTTTCTAACACAGAGCTGCCGCAGGGTCAAGACAGGCTCGCTTCTAGAGGGGAGGTGCTGAAAGAGAAGAGATTCGAGGCAGGCGCGAGGCAGGAGTTGCGGCGGGTGCGAGGGGAGTGTTAGCATCGGGAATTCAAGCAGTTGCTGGCTTTTGCGCGGGGCAAGGAGAGCAGCATGGCCTTTCGCGGGGTTGACTTCCTCGAACTCGACTCGGTGTTGAGCGAAGACGAGAAGGTGGTGCGCGCCTCGGTGCGGCAGTGGGTGGAAGAGAAGGTCAAGCCGGTCATTGAGAAGCACGCCCAGGCGGGGACGTTCCCCACTGAGTTGATCCCTGAGATCGGCCGGCTCGGCTACCTGGGGGCGAACCTGAAAGGCTACGGCTGCGCCGAGATGTCGAACGTGGAGTACGGGCTGATCATGCAGGAACTGGAGCGGGGCGACTCGGGGCTGCGCAGCTTCGTTTCGGTGCAGTCGGCGCTGG
>JBHHYS010000181.1:0-2812 GCA_046757645.1 Terriglobia bacterium
TTCACGACGCTGACCGCTGACTGGTTTGAGCCACCAACGCTTCCACCACCTCAATAATTTTCTGTTGCTGATGGCGTGGCAGGTGGGAGACGGTTTCAAACACTCGCCGCGTCCGCCCCACTGGCCCGCCGCGTCGCGCTGACGTGGGCTGCTCCTCTAACACTTCTTCAATCCGCACCCCTAAGATGTTCACCCTAAAAACGGCAGTTGCCCATTGCATTGATAGGCAACATTCTTTATTTCTCAAGGGGATCCGTGCCTAACCTCCCTTTTTTCCCTTTCACCAAATGGGTGAGCCGATGACTGACCAAGAAGTGCCAGCCGAACCAGCGATTGCCGTGGACACGTATGGGGGCTGTATCCATGTGGAGTGGGACCCCCAAGCGGCGGTGACGCCCCTGGGCCAGTTGCCGTTTTTCATTGAATTTCTCAAGACCGCCGAGTTGTTTGGGCCGTGGGTGCGGGACTGTCCCCTCACCTATGGCAGCCCCAACGCCCCCCGGCCCACCGATGTGCTGGGCACCCTGCTGTTGTCGGTGTTGGCCGGCCATTGGCGCTATGCGCACATCACCACCATCCGGAGTGATCAAGTGAACCCGCCGTTGTTGGGGATGCGGAAGGTGGTGAGTGAAGACTCGGTCCGGCGGGCCTTGCGGGCGATGGAGGAAGACACGGGCATCCAGTGGCTCCAGCGCCACTTACGGCGCTGTTACGAGCCGCTCTTATACGAGCCCTGGATTCTGGACATGGATGTGACGATCAAGCCCTTGTATGGGCATCAGGAAGGAGCCGACGTCGGCTACAATCCGCACAAACCGGGGCGGCCGGCACAGGCCTATCACGCCTATTGGATCGGGAACTTACGCCTTGCCTTAGAGGTTGAGGTCCACCCCGGCAAGCAGACGGCCTCGAAGTATACCCGACCCGGGCTTTGGCACTTATTGGACGAGTTGCCCCCTGGAGCCTGGCCCTCGTTTCTCCGGGGCGACTGCGCTTTTGGGACCGATGGGCTGATGCGGGAGGCCGAGGCCCGAAGGCTGCCGTATCTGTTCAAGCTCAAGCAGACCCCTGGCGTCAAGCGCTTGCTGACGAAGGTGTTTGGACGCAGCGATTGGAGGGCCGCCGGGCAGGGCTGGGAGGGCGTCGAGGCCTCGCTCCAGCTGCAGGGGTGGGGGCAGCCTCGTCGGGTCGTGGTGCTCCGGCGGGTGCTCAAAGAGGGGGTGGTCATGGCGACGCCGCCCGAGCCAGCTCCTGGCCAGCAACTCTGTGTCTTTCTGGACCCGGTGGAACGGATGCGGACCTATGAATATGTGGTGTTGGTCACTTCCCTCCCCGATGACATCCTGACCCTCGCCCAACATTACCGCGATCGGGCGGACATGGAAAACAACAATGATGAATTGAAGAACCAATGGGGCTGGGGCGGGTATACCACCCAGGATCTGAAACGGTGTCAGCTCATGGCCCGGCTCGTGGCCTTGGTCTACAACTGGTGGTCCCTCTTTGTCCGCCTGGCGATTCCTGAGCGGCATGCCGAAGCGCTGACCAGTCGCCCGCTGTTGTTGGAGGCCGTGGGGAGACAAACCTCTCATAGTGGCCAGACCACCTTAACCCTGACGAGCCGTCACGCCAAAGCTCCAGCGGTGCAGCGGCGGTTACGCGCCCTGGGCACGTATTTGCGGGAACTCCGGGCAACTGCAGAGCAGTTGGATTGGCAGGCCCTCTGGCGCACCATCCTCAGTCGCATCTTCGCCTCGTTTCTGGATGGTAGGCCGCTGCGGGCTCCAATGTGGCTCCCGAATACGTCGTAAACGGACTCCCGAGGGAGGGTTGGGGACGAAAAATGGGAGGGCAACTGCCGTTTTTAGGTTGAAGCAGGTGTGGCGGGCAGAGTACGACACCTGGCGGCAGCGACGGCTCGATGACGACCCGTGGGTCTATATTGGGGTGGATGGGATTTATAGTGGACTCCGAGCCGAGACGCACCGGCTCTGTGCCTTAGTGGTCATCGGCGTGAATAGTCAGGGGGAGAAGCAACTCTTGGCGATCGAAGACGGAGTGCGTGAGTCCACCCAGAGCTGGCGGGAAGTGCTGCTGCATCTCAAAGCCCGAGGGATGAACGCCCCCGAGTTGGCCATTGGCGATGGCGCGATGGGTTTCTGGGCGGCGGTGGAGGCAATCTATCCGACCACGCGCCAGCAGCGGTGTTGGATACACAAGACCAACACTGGGCTGAATGCCTTGCCAAAGAGTGGGCAGCCGAAAGCGAAACAGGCGTTGCGGGAGATTTGGCGGGCCGAGACCAAAGTCGCCGCCGACCGTGCCTTCGATCTCTTTCTCAGCACCTATGAGGCCAAGTATCCGAAGGCCACCGCGTGTTTAGAGAAAGATCGGGAGGAGTTGCTGACATTCTATGCGTTTCCGGCTTCGCACTGGCAGAGCCTGCGCACGACGAATCCGATTGAATCGACCTTTGGCACGATTCGGCATCGGACCACGCGAACCAAGGGATGTCTGACCCGCGAGGGAATGTTACACATGCTGTTCAAGCTGGGACGGTGTGCCGAGAAAACCTGGCGACGGCTCCGGGGATTCAAGGAGTTGGAAAAAGTTATCAAGGGCATTCATTTTATGGATGGCATCGAGGAAGCCAGGTTTGATCCGGTCGCCGCGTAATCAATGGCCCAGACACTACATTTGACAATAGCTCATGTGAAGCACGAATTCAGAGCATTTCAAGAATTTACGTTGGAGTCGAGCAAGACCTTTGAGTATTTAGCATGGACCAATTCACAAGCAGCCATTCGAATCA
>JBHHYS010000182.1:0-2790 GCA_046757645.1 Terriglobia bacterium
CCCGCCCCTGATTTCTCGACCTCGGGCAGCCACCGCCCGGTCAAGACCCGCCGCCCCGCGCCGCCGATTGACTTGCCCTGCCCTGCGGCCTAAGATGGCCGCCAACGGGTTCCGCCTATGGTCGGCCAGACCATCTCGCACTACCGCGTCTTGGAGAAGCTGGGCGGGGGCGGGATGGGCGTGGTCTACAAGGCCGAGGACACCAAGCTGGGGCGCTTCGTGGCCCTGAAGTTTCTCTCCGAAGAATTGGCCCAGGACAAGCAGGCCCTGGAACGCTTCCAGCGGGAAGCTCGCGCCGCCTCCGCGCTCGACCACCCCAACATCTGCACCATCTATGAGATCGGCGAGCACGACGGCCAACCCTTCATCGCTATGCAGTACCTGGAGGGCCAGACTCTCAAGCACCGCATCGCCGGCCAACCGCTGCCGACCGAGGAGGTGGCGAAGTTCGGGATGCAGATAGCCGAGGCGCTGGAGGCCGCGCACGCCAAAGGCATCGTCCACCGGGACTTGAAGCCAGCCAATGTCTTCGTCACCCAGCGGGGCCAGGCCAAGGTGCTCGACTTCGGCCTCGCCAAGCTGCTCCACCCGGCGGACGAAGCCGACCTGACCGAAAGCCTGACTCGGACCGGAGTAGCGCCGGGCACGCTGCCTTACATGGCCCCCGAGCAACTCCGCGGCGGGCGAGTGGACGAGCGCGCCGACCTCTACGCGCTGGGTGTGTTGCTCTACGAAATGGCCACCGGCCGCCGCCCCTTCGAGGAGAAAGTCCCGACCGCGCTGGCGGCTGACATCCAGCAGAAGCCCCCGCCTCCGCCGGGACGCTTGAACCCCGACCTGCCCGCGCGCCTGGAAGAAACCATCCTCAAGTGCCTGGAGAAAGACCCCGAGAACCGCTACCAGTCGGCCAAAGAGTTGGCGGTCGACCTCCGCCGCCTCGCCGCGCCCGCTCCCACTCCCGCACCGAGCCCCCAGGCTCCCGCCTGGGGGAGGTTCCCCCCACGCGCGCTCGCTCTGGCCACGGCGGCGATCGTCCTCCTTGGGGGCATCCTCGTCGGACTGAACGTCGGCGGTCTGCGGGAGCAGCTGTTCGGGGCTGGCCCAGCCAAGATCGATTCCATCGCGGTGCTGCCGCTGAAGAACCTGATGGGCGACCCCGAGCAGGACTACTTCGTCGAGGGGATGCACGAGGCGCTGATTACCGAGCTTTCGAAGATCAGCGCCTTGAAAGTGATCTCGCGCACTTCGGCGATGCGCTACCAGAACACCGACAAAGCCATGCCGGAAATTGCACGGGAACTCGGGGTGGAAGGGTTGATCGAAGGCTCGGTGCTGCGGGAAGGCGAGCAAGTCCGCATCACCGTGCAGTTCATCCACGGCCCCACGGATAAGCACCTGTGGGCGCAGAGCTATCAGCGGGAGCTGCGTAGTATCCTAGCCTTGCAGAGCGACGTCGCCCGCGCCATCGCCCGCCAAATCCAGATCGCGGTGACACCGGAAGAAGAATCCCGTCTGGCCAGCAGCCAACCGGTCAACCCCGAAGCCTATCGCCTGTACCTCCTGGGCCGCTATCACTGGCACAAGCGGGGGGCAGGGGCGGGAGCAGAGGGGCTGGAAGAAGCCTCGCAGTACTTCCAGCAGGCCATCGAAAAGGACCCCGGCTACGCGTTGGCCTACGCCGGCCTGGCCGATGTCTATGTCGTCCAACCCACCTGGGGATTTGCCCCGCCGTCGGAAGGCTTTCCCCGCGCCCGGGCCGCGGCCCTGAAGGCGCTGGAGCTGGATGAGAGCCTCGCCCAGGCTTATGCCAGTCTGGGTTTTCTCAAGGTGCAATACGACAGGGACTGGAGCGGTGCCGAGGAAGACTTCCGACGGGCCCTGGAATTGAACCCCAGCTACGCCACGGCCCACCACTGGTATGGCCTGCTCCTATCCATGCTGGGAAAGCACGAGCACGCCATTGCCGAAGTCGAGTCCGCCGAACGACTCGACCCGTTCTCACCGATCATCAGCAACAATCTGGGGAGAGTCCTTTACTACGCCCGCCGCTATGACCGGGCCGTCGAGCAACTCCGGAAAACAGTGGAAATGCACCCGGAGTTTTGTCACGGGTTCGTGGAGCTGGCGGTGCCCTATGCGCTGATGGGCAGGCACTCGGAAGCTCTGGCGGCGTGGGAAAAAGGCAGCGCCCTTCCGGAAGTCGTCCCTATCTATGGATACGTCGGGTGGATTTACGCCCGGTCCGGGCGGAAAGCCGAAGCTCAGAGGTTGCTGCGCCGATTGCGGGAACTGTCGAGCCAGCAGTACATTGACCCGGGCGCTATTGCGATCATCTACATTGGACTCGGCCGGACTGAGGAGGCCCTCACGTGGCTGAAACACGCCTACGAGGAGCCCGGGTCTTTCCGGATCCTTCACGTCAAAGTCGACCCCGTCCTTGACCCGCTCCGCGACGACCCGCGCTTCCAAGACCTGCTGCGGCGGATGAACTTCGCTGCCGATTAGTTGAATCGTTGATTGGTTGAATAGGTGAATGGGTGGCAGGAGGGCACGGTTCGACTCCGCTCCCTTCGGCTCCGCTCAGGGCAGGCACCACAAGTAAACCCCTGCCCTACCTTGTCATCCCGAACCCCGAAGCTTCGGGGTCGGGGCGAGGGATCTGCTTTTCTCCCCGTAGAGGTGCATGAGAAGCAGATTCCTGGCTGCGCCCCGAAGGTTCGGGGCTCCGCTCGGAATGACAGGTGTGGTTAGGGGCGGTTGCTATAGGTTTCGAAGAGCTGGCGGTGCTTG
>JBHHYS010000183.1:0-2783 GCA_046757645.1 Terriglobia bacterium
CCAGCAGCGCGCCAACCAAGAAATCCTCAGCGAACTGAAAAAGCTCGGTTGAGCTCCTGAATTGTTTGGGTAGGCAGTAGACCCCCGGAGCCCGCCAGGCTAGAAGGTGCCGCCGAAGCTCTGGTAGGGAAGCAGCGGGTTCACTCCCAAGGCCGGCACTGGCGTCACCCTAGCCCGCCCAGCGCCCGCACGCTTTGCGCCACCAGGAAGCAGACGGCGGTGGCAATCCCGAACGGGAGCAGGCCGGCGATCAGCGTCCAGCGCACACTGCGGGTCTCCCGATACACCGTCCACAGGGTGGTGCCGCAGGGAAAGTGCAGCACGGAGAAGAGCATCATGCAAAGAGCCGTGAGCCAGGTCCAGCCATAGTCGTCCACCAACAGGCGCCGGATGGCCTCCAGGCTGTCCATCTCCACCAGGGCCCCGGCCGAGAGGTAGCTCATGAAAAGAATGGGCAAGACAATCTCGTTGGCGGCCAGGCCCAACAGGAACGCCAGCACAATAAAGCCATCCAAGCCGATGGCGTGGCCAAAGGGTTGCAGCCAGCCGACCAGATGGGCCAGCGCGCTCTGTGAGCCGACCTGCACATTCGCCAGTACCCAGGTGACGCCGCCCGCCGGAGCCGCCACCACCACAGCGCGTCGCAGCACGAACAGCGTCCGGTCGAGAAGCGACCGGACCAACACCCGGCCGACCCGGGGGGCTCGGTAGGGAGGCAACTCCAGCGTGAAGGAGGAGGGCACGCCCCGCAACAGCGTCTTCGACAAGGCCCAGGAAACAAGCAGTGTGGCCGCGATCCCCACCAGCACCATCCCCACCACCGTGGCGGCGGCCACTGCGGAAGAATGAGTCCCCGCCACTACGCCGCCCATGAAGATAGTGGCCAGAACGATGAGCGTCGGGAAGCGCCCGTTGCAGGGAACGAATGTATTGGTCAGAGTGGCAATGAGCCGTTCGCGGGGAGACTCAATGATGCGGCAGGCGACGACGCCCGCGGCATTGCAGCCAAAGCCCATGCTCATCGTCAGCCCTTGTTTGCCGTGTGCACCGGCCTTCTTGAAGAAATGATCCAGGTTGAAGGCCACCCGGGGCAGATAGCCAAAATCCTCCAGCAACATAAACAAGGGGAAAAAGATGGCCATGGGCGGCAACATTACGGATACCACCCAGGCCAGGCCACGATAGACGCCGAGAATCACAAACCCGTGCAACCAGGCGGGCGCGCCCAGCCAAGCAAACAAAGCAGTCAATTGTTCTTCACCCCAAAACAGGGACGCGGCCAGCAGGCTGGAGGGATAGTTTGCCCCCACCACGGTCACCCAGAAGACAAGCCCCAGCACCAGCAGCATGACCAGATAGCCGGTACGCGGGGAAGTGAGCACGTCATCCAAGCGGCGGTCCCAGTCGGCCCTCCCGGTGGGCGTTTGCCTCACCACGCGCGCGCTCACTGCTTCCGCCTGGCGGTACAGCCGTTGCACAATGCGCTGCGGCAGGTCAGGCCCCAATTCGGCGGCCAGGGCATTCGCCCGGGCCCGCAGCCAGACTTGTTCCTGCTGCGTCATCAGGTCCTCTCTCCAGCCATAGAGTTCGCCCCGGGCCAAGGCAGGCGACTTTCCCCTTCCAGCAGGCGCAGGGCCAGCCAGCGCCGCAGTTGGGGATTGGGCACCGAGAGCAAAAGCTGGGACTCCAGCTCCTGAAGGGCGGCCTCGATGGGCGGCTCATACCAGATCGGCCGCGGCGCGACGGCGGCACGGCCCGCGACTACGTCGTCCAAGGCCGCCAGCAATTGCCCCAGGCCTTCTCCCCGGCGGGCGTTGGTGGCCACGGCAGGAACCCCCAGTTCGCGGGAGAGCCCTGCAGTGTCCACGTGAATGCCGCGCGCACGCGCCGCGTCGATCAGGTTCACCGCCACCACCACCCGGGGCGTGATCTCGAGCACTTGCAACACGAATTTCAAGTTGCGTTCGAGGCAGGTAGCGTCGGTCACCACCACGGTGGCCTTCGGTTGCCCCACTAGGAGGAAGTCGAGCGCCACCTCTTCCTCGGGGGAATGCGGCCGCAAAGAGTATGTACCCGGGAGATCCACGAACAGGAACCTGCGATCACGGTAGGAGCAGATGCCCTCGGCACGCAGCACCGTCTTGCCCGGCCAGTTGCCGGTGTGTTGCCGCAGGCCGGTGAGGGCGTTGAACAGCGAACTCTTGCCCGTGTTGGGATTCCCAGCCAGGGCCACCACCGAGTGGCCGTTGGCATCGACCGGGAGGCCGAAATGGGTCGAGCAGCTCTTCTGCTCGCAGAGGGCGCAGCCGGCGCTCATTGCTCGCTCCCGTCCCGGCTGCCGCGCACCAGCACCAGGGCGGCATCTTCCCGGCGCAGCGCCACCACCGCGCCGCGGATAGCGTAGGCGGTAGGTTCGCCGCCGGGGCTGCGGCGCACCGCGCTCACCCGCGTGCCGGGCACCAGCCCCAGCTCGAGTAGGCGTCGCCGCCGGAGGCTCTCCCCTGCCAGCCGCACCACTTCAGCGGTTTCCCCCGGGTGCAGCTCACTCATAGGACGTTCACGTCGGGTTTTCGACCCGTTCATTGTGGCCGTATCCCCGCGCTTGCCGCTTAACGCAGCTTGACTCTCTTCCTTACTCTCTTACGCAGTTGAGCGGTCATCAAGCACCCGCTAGACGGTAACGAACAGGCCGGTGACGTACATCACCAGCAGACCCAGGGCGAAGCCAGCCAGGCTGGCGCCGCTGGCGAGCGACCCGGCACCCGCCTGCCGCATCTGGTGGC
>JBHHYS010000184.1:0-2678 GCA_046757645.1 Terriglobia bacterium
AATGGCCCGTTGATAGGGGTAGGTGGCGCCGCCGTCAGTGGAGACGCGTACCCAAATGGTGTCGTAGGGGAAAAGCTGTTCCGTACTGATGAAGATGCGCAGCTGCAGCACGGGATGGTCGGCGGCGGAAAGGTTCAGCACCGGCGAGGTCAGCGTGCCCAGCTCCCGCTGGCCGGTGTCGTAGGTGCCGGAAGCTTCCGACCCGAAGTAGAAGGAGTTGGTGCCGCGGCGACCGGCGTGACGCCGGGCGCTTACGTGCCACAGGCCGGTTCCCGTCCAGCCACCGGCGGTGGTGTCGCCCACGGAGGCTTTCTCAAAGCTGGTCTTGTGGAAGATAGTTCCTTTCGCAAAGGCGCCGCCGCATTTTCTGGTGGGCGTGTTGAAAGCTTGAAAGACGCTGTAGCTGTCGCCGGGGCCGAGGGGCAAAGGCGGAGTCTCGTTGGTGGCGGCGTTCTTTCCGAAGCCGCGACTGGCGAACACCTCCCACAAGGTGCACTTCTTGATGCCCCCAATCTGCTTGCGGGCTATCAGGAGGCCCTTGCGCGCGTCGAGCAGGCTGGGGTTGGGGGGCGTGGCGGCTAGAGCTTCTGTGACCAGTTGCTCGACGATTTCAGGGCTCTTGCCTTCGGCTAGCAGCCGGGTGCGGACATCGGCCAACAGGCTGGCCCAAATCTCGCCGTCGGCGTGCACCTCGGGGACGAAAAACGGCCCACCGCCCAGATCGAACGGCCCCAGGATGTTGGCGAACTGTCCAAGCTGGCGCGGGCTCGAGCTGTCGTAGGCGACGAAACGGAGGCCGGTGGTGGGATTGCCGGTGGAGTATTCGCCCACGACGGGATCATCAGAGTAGCTGACGGCATACCAGTCGCTCCAACCTTCCCCCAACGCCCCTCCCTGGAGACTGTTCAGGGAGCCCACCAGGCGAGTGCTCAACCCGTGCGTGTGTTCATGAATGACGACGTCGCTGTCAAAGCTTGAATCCACCTGGCGGAAGGGCGGGTCGGTGAACAGCCCGAAGGCGGTGAACGGACAGCAACTGCCCTCGGGCGGCGTGCCGAAAAAGGCGTTGTTGAAAAAGAGTCCGCCGAACACTTCGCCGGAAGCGGCCAAGATGGGGACGCTGCCACTTCCTCCCCGGCCGAAATTGTCGTTCTGCATGTTGCCCTCGGTTTCGGTGAAGCCCAGCGCATAGGTACGGTCGTGGCCGTTTTCATTCAAATGCCAAAAGACGTTCGTCGCCGCCGCCTGCGCATCGGCATGGTGGGGATAGATGGCCAGTATGCCCGTGCGCCCTTCGGTGGAGAGGGGAGCGGAAAAGTCCGTGAAGGCGGTGGCCCCAAGCTTGAGGCCGCCAACGAGGGCGGAAACAATCCCTCCGGGGCTGATTCCTACCATTCCGAACGGAGCCTCCACACTCGCATAGGAAAACCGGATGGTGCCGCTTGGCTGGCTCGCTCCATCGCCGAACAAACAGATGGAAAAACTGTTGGAATTCGTGGTCCCAAACTCGGGGACATTGTTCCAGCGGAAGCAAATCGCACCCGGTTCGGGATTGGACATGCCGACAAAACCGCCGGCTGAAGCATCCAAGTCGTGCCAGAACCCCATGATGCGCGCAAGGCCCAGGCCTGAGTCCAGTTGGCTCTCGATGGGTGCCGGGTCGGTGTCGCTCCAGGTGATGAAACCGTTACTGCTGAGAATGGGACCAATGCTGTGACCAAAGAACGTGAAGCCCGACGGCGGGTTGAAGAAAAAGACGCCGTCGTCATTGTTCACTTGGCCGCCGGTTGCAATGTTGTCTTCGAAGGTGATCGGTGTACCCGGCGGGGCGTCGGTGAACGGCGGCAAGCTCAGGTCGTAGCCCCCCGAGGCGTTAGGCGTAAACTCCAGCGTGAGGCCGTTCAGGTTGAAGGGGCGCAAGCCATTCGTCTCGTAGTCGTTGTCGAAGGAGGGGAGAAAATGATGCGGGCCGACTGGGTCGTTGGCACCCGCGGCCATCACCACGTTGTTGCCGTGCATGGCCGATTGCCCCGTGTCCACGAACGTATTCGGGGAGGCGGTGGGGTCACCGACAAACGACCGCAGCACCTGGCTGCCCTTGTCTGGATCGAACAGGAAGACCAGCCCCTGCGGCTGGGAAAACTTGACCAAGTTGGTGCGGTTCAGCAGCGCCCCATCTTCGGCATCGACAATGATCTGGTAAGACTCCATCGGGCTTTTCATCAGGTGGATTTTCCAGGCCGGCCGAGCCTGACTGAGCGAGAGCGGGAAGGTGACCCGGCTGGCCAGGATTTCGCGCATGAAAGGCCCGCCGGTCAGGATGGTTTTGCTTTCCGGCCCCGCCTCCACCCGCAGCACCTGCGGTTCAAAGGGCGCTTCCTTCTTCTTTTCCTTTCCGGTTCGATTTCTGAACTTCAGCGGTCCCACGTACTGGGGCCGCGAACCGAGTCGCTTCCGCAGCCGAGAGGGCAGCCGTGGGCGGAGCGGCGAATTCCGGGAAGAACGTGCCGCCCACCGAAAGCACAGCGTTGTTCGCGTCCAGGCTCACCTTCACTTCGGCGCCGAACACGGGAATGCCTCCCACCATCTGCCGGAAAGTAAGGTGGTGGGTGCCGCTGGCCGTGCGGTTTCGCCGCACTACCCGTAGGGCGTCCACGGCGGCGCCGCTCAGGCGAAAC
>JBHHYS010000185.1:0-2672 GCA_046757645.1 Terriglobia bacterium
AGCCGAAAAACAAAACAGCAGGGCAATGTCAGGCCTAAAGGCCTGACCCGCCAAATCAGGCTGAAAAATTTGGCGGGGCGGGGTTTCAACCCCGCCGAATAGGCACGGAAAAAAGGATTGGGCTTTAGCCCCTGAGGCCCTTCCATTCGCACCTCTCCTACTCCTTTTGCTGGAACAGCGCCCAGATGCGCTCGCGCTTGAGCGGCATCGGGATGTCGCGCACGCCCAGCGGCCGCAGCGCATCCACCACGGCATTGACCACCGCCGGGGTTGCCCCGATGGTTCCCGCTTCCCCAACGCCTTTCACCCCCATGGGGTTGACCGGCGAGGGGGTCACCGTGCGCGCGGTCTCAAAGCGGGGCACGTCCGCGGCCTTGGGCACGGCGTAGTCCATCAACTCCCCGGTCACCAACTGCCCGCTCTCGTCATAGACCGCCTCCTCGAACAACGCCTGGCCGATGGCCTGGGCGATGCCGCCATGCACCTGGCCGGCGACCAGCAGCGGGTTGATGACGTTGCCGCAATCGTCCACGGCCACGTAGCGGCGGATGTGGACGTCGCCGGTTTCCCCGTCCACCTCCACCACACACACGTGCGTGCCGAAGGGAAAGGTGAAGTTCGAGGGCTCGAAAAAGGAGGTGGCTTCCAGGCCAGGTTCAAAGCCGGGCGGCAGCGTCTTGGCCACGTAGGCGGCCTGCACCACTTCGAGAAAGGCTTTCGCCTTGCGGGGGGTGCCTTTGACGAAGAGCTTGCCCGGGGCGAACTCGATGCGCTTGGGGTGGACGCCGAGCAGGTGGGCGGCCATGCGAACCAGCTTTTGCTTGAGCTTTTGCAGCGCTTGGTACATGGCCGTGCCGCCCACGGCGGTGGCGCGGCTGCCGAAGGTGCCGATGCCGTAGGGCACGACCTGGGTGTCGCCGTGGGTGACGATGACGTCGTCGGGGGAAATGCCCAACTCCTCCGCCACCATTTGGGCGAAGCTGGTCTCCTGGCCTTGCCCGTGGGGGCTCGCCCCGGTGAGCACGGTTACCTTTCCCGTGGGCTCGATGCGCACCGTGCTGCTCTCCCAGCCCCCGGCGGGCATCGCCGAGGACGGGCCCATGGCGCAGATTTCCACGTAACTCGAAAGTCCGATGCCCAGATACTTCCCCTGCTTCCAGAGTTTCTGCTGTTCCTGGCGGAGCCTCTTGTAGCCGACCAGGTCGAGCGCCTTCCGAAGCGCCGCCTCGTAGTTGCCGCTGTCGTAGACAACCCCGGTGGGAGTGCTGTAGGGGAAGTCCTTGGGCTGGGGGAAATTCTTGCGGCGAATCTCGGCGGGATCCCGGCCCAACTCCAGCGCCACCAGGTCAACGATGCGCTCGACCAGGTAGGTAGCCTCGGGGCGCCCGGCACCCCGGTAGGCATCGGTGGCCATCTTGTGGGTGAACACGCCCACGTATTCGACCGCCACGGCGGGAATCTTGTAGGCGCCGAGGATCAGCAGGCCGGTGAGGGTAGGAATCATCGGGGTGAGCAACTGGTGGTAGGCGCCCAGGTCGGCCAGAATCCGGCATCTCAGCGCGAGGAGGCGCCCGTCCTTTTGGACCGCCACTTCCACGTCATCAATTTGGTCGCGGCCATGTGTGGTGGCGAGAAAGTTTTCCCGCCGGCTCTCCGTCCATTTCACCGGGCAGCGCAGGGTCCGGGCCAGGTGCGCCACCAGGGCTTCTTCCCCATAGACGTTGAGCTTGCTGCCGAAGCCCCCGCCCACCTCCGGGGCAATCACCCGCACGCGCATCTCCGGCAGAGCCAGCATGGCGGCGAGCTGGGTGCGCAGCAAGTGAGGAATCTGCGTGGACGACCACACGGTCAGCGACTCCTGCCCGGGGTCATACTGCGCCAGCACCCCCCGGGGCTCCATCGCCACCGGGATCAAGCGCTGATTGGCGAAGCGTTGCCGCACGATGCGGTCGGCTTTCTTAAAGGCACGGTCGGGGAAGCCAGCTTCGAGCTTCCACACGCAGGCGCGGTTGTCGGGGAATTGCTCGTGCACGCGGGGGGCGTTTTTCTCCAGAGCCTTTTCCGGGTCGGTGACCGCGGGCAGCGGCTCGTAGTCCACCTCGAGCGACTCCGCGGCGTCCCGGGCCCGGTAGCGGTCGTCGGCCACAACCACCGCTACCGGCTCGCCGACGTAGTGCACCGTTTCCCCCGCCAAGGGATAGTGCGGGGGAATTTTGAGCTCGGGCAGGTCGGCGGCGATGGGCACGGGGCCCAACTGCCCGCGGATGTCCTCGCCGGTGAGCACGGCCACCACGCCGGGCGCGCGTTGGGCGGCGCCGGGATCAATCGTGCGGATGCGGGCGTGCGCATAGGGGCTGCGGACGATGGCGGCATAGAGCATTCCCGGCAGGGTGAGGTCGTCCACGTAGTGGCCCAGGCCCTGGATGAGGCGCGGGTCTTCCTTGCGCTTCATCGGCTTGCCCCACCACTTTGCTTGGGTCTTGGTAACCATGCGCCCTCCTCAGCGGCTCGTTCGGCCGGCGCGCCCGCCTGCCTGCCCGTTCCGCAGGCGGGCCGGTCGGGCAGGTTTCGTCTTCTTGGCGGCCGAGCGGATGGCGTTGACGATGTGCTGGTAGCCGGTGCAGCGGCAGAGGTTGCCGGCGATGGCGCGCCGGATTTCCGCCTCGCTCGGG
>JBHHYS010000186.1:0-2548 GCA_046757645.1 Terriglobia bacterium
GTAACAATCAAGAAATTTCTGCCGCAGGCGCGCCGGATGGCGGCGGCGTCGGTGGGCGCGGCGACGACACCGTCGCAGCCGCTGCGCTGCGCCAGCCGCGCCAGGCGCACCACGTTCCGCTCCACGCTCCCGGGATAGCCAATCTGCTTCAACTCGCGCTTACTCAGGCTGGTGAGCAGGGTGACGCCCAACAGGCGCGGGCGCTGCCGCGAACCACAGTGTGTCTCCAGGGCGCGCCGGGCGGCGCGCAGCATCTCCGGCCCGCCGGAAGTATGCACGGTGATCAAGCGCGCGCCGATGGCGGCCGCCTGCACACAGGCTTCGGCGACAATGTGGGGAATGTCGTGGAACTTGAGGTCGAGGAACACCCGCTCACCCCCCTTCACTAGCGCACGCACAATCTCCGGCCCCGCGGCGGTGAAGAGTTGACTGCCGACCTTGACCATCCCAGCCCGCCCCCCCAGGCGACCAACGAGCTTCTGAGCGGCCGAACCGGTGGGAACATCAAGCGCGACGATGATGCGGGCGCGGCCCGCCGCGAGAGAACTTGAGCGTCTCTTCAAGCCGGAGCCATCCCAGCGAAGCTTCGCCGTCCTGTTCTTGGGCACCGGAGGGGATATTCAGGGGCCGGCGCCGCCGGCTCCCTCCTCACCCGGAGCCAATGAACCGCCTTGATTTTACTTGATTTTACTGGGGAGAGATGGCGGCGCGATAGACTTCAATCCGCACCGGCGCCAGGCCCCGCTCGCGAAAGCCCAGCACGTCGGCGGCGGCTTCGGAGACGTCAATGACCCGGTCGGCGGGCACCGGGCCCCAATCGTTGATCACCAGCACGGTGGAGCGGTGGTTGCGCAGGTTGGTGACGCGCACCACCGTGCCCGGGCGCAGGGTGCGGTGGGCTGCGGTCAGGGCGTAGCGGTTGTAGAGCACGCCACTGGCGGTGGGCCGGCCGTGGAATCGGGGGCCGTACCAACTGGCTTTGCCTTCGAACACCTCGCTGGCGGTGAGCAAGGGGAAGGCATCGAGAGACTCTTCGCTCTCTCCGTCCGTCCGCCCCGGAGCCAGAAGCAGCAACAGGCCCGTTCCCAGCACCAGCAGCAGCGTCCCTACCCCGCCGACAAGATACCGATTACTCATCAAGTGGCCCTCCGTCCCTGGTTTCTAGTTTGAGTTCAGACGCGTGCGGTTGTGGCGGCCGTCTCTGCGGGTTGACTCCGGCGGAGCGCTCCAGCCGGGCGTGAAGGAAGAGGCAGAAGAATTCTCCCCCGCTTATGCTTCTGATCCGTCTGCTGTGAACGTTCCATAGAGTTCCGCCACCGCCGCGATCTTGCTGCGGCAGCAATACGTTCCTAACTCTTTTAAGATGCGGCGCGCGGCAAAAGGTTGCACAAAGCTGGCTGTGCCCACCTGCACGGCCCGCGCCCCCACTACCAGGAACTCCGCCGCGTCTTCGCCGGTGGTGATGCCGCCCATCCCGATGACCGGGATGCGGACAGCGCGGGCCGCCTCCCAGACCAGCCGCAGGGCAAGCGGCTTGATGGCGGGGCCGGAGAGGCCCCCGGTGGCGCGCCCCAGCTTGGAGCGGCGGCGGGCGAGGTCGATTGCCATCCCGGTGAAGGTGTTGGCCACGGAGAGAGCCTCGGCGCCGGCTTCTTCGGCCACACGCGCTAGCTCAGCGATGCTGGTGACGTTCGGGGAGAGCTTGACAATCAGCGGCCGCCGGGCCGCCCGCCGGCAGGCGGCCACCACCTCGCGGGTCAGGTCCGGGCGGGTGCCGATCTGCGCCCCCCCACGCTCGGTATTGGGCGAAGAGATATTGAGCTCGTAGGCGGCCAGCCCGTCCGCTTGGTTCAGTTGTTCGATGACTTCAACGTATTCCCCGGTGGTGGTGCCGAAGACATTGGCGATGATGGCGGTGTCGTAGGCGCGCAGAGCGGGCAGCTTCTCCTCGATGAAGCGGCGCACGCCGATGTTCTGCAAGCCCACAGCGTTGAGCATCCCCGCCGGAGTTTCGCACAGGCGAGGGGCGGGCGCGCCCTCCATCGGCTGCGCCGAGAGCCCCTTGACCACCAAGCCGCCCAGGCGGTTCAGGTCCACCAGCTCGGCGAACTCCACCCCGTAGCCGAAAGTGCCGGAAGCGGCGATAACAGGATTCTTCAGGCGCAGCCCGGCGAATTCCACCTGGAGGTCAACGCTCACGCCCGCTTTTTCTCGTGGGCGGGATTCAATCGCTTCATTCATCTCTAGCGGGTCGGCGCGGCAGCGGCGTCGCGTTCCAATCGATCCAGCCATTCGAAGTCGGTGGCCTGGGTTTGATCAATCTGCAACGACGTGATGGAGATAAAACCGCGCACTACCGCCCACACATCCGTGCCTTCCTCATCATCGGCCAAGTGGCCGTAGTCTGACCAGAAGTACACGTCCCCTCGCGGGTTGGTGTAGCGGTCGAACGTTTGCGGCGTTGGCGTCGTGCTCGGGCGGGTAATGCGCACGCCGCGACGCTCACCGGCAGGGGCGTTGATGTTCAAGAACAACCCGGGCTGCAACC
>JBHHYS010000187.1:0-2511 GCA_046757645.1 Terriglobia bacterium
TGGGCGGCGGCGGCATGGGTGTGGTTTACAAGGCCGAAGACACCCGCCTGGGCCGCCGGGTGGCTTTGAAGTTCCTGCCGGAAGAGATGTCGCGCGACCCCCAGGCGGTCGACCGCTTCTTGCGCGAGGCCCGCGCCGCCTCCGCCCTGAACCACCCCAACATCTGCACGCTCTACGACATTGGGCAGCATCAGGAACAGCACTACATCGTGATGGAGCTGCTCGAGGGCCGCACCCTCAAGCACCGCATCGCCGACCGGCCCCTGGGCACGGATGAACTGCTCGAAATCGCCACCCAGGTGGCCGACGCCCTCGACGCCGCCCACGCCGAAGGCATCATCCACCGCGACATCAAGCCAGCCAACCTCTTCGTTACCCGGCGCGGCCAGGCCAAAATCCTCGACTTCGGCCTGGCCAAGCTGGCCCCGCAGCGCACGGCGGAATCCTCTAGGGCCACGGCCACCGAACCGACCGAGGAGCACCTCACCAGCCCTGGCACGGCGCTGGGCACCGTCGCCTATATGTCCCCCGAGCAGGCCCTGGGCGAAGAGCTGGACGGGCGCAGCGACATCTTCTCCTTGGGCATCGTCCTTTACGAGATGGCCACCGGCCAGCTCCCCTTCAAGGGGAACACCTCGGCGGCTGTCTTCGACGCCATCCTGCACAAGGCGCCGCTGGCGCCGGTGCGGTTGAACCCGGAGGTGCCGGTCGAACTCGAGCGCATCATCAACAAGGCGCTGGAGAAGGACCGCACCACCCGCTACCAGTCGGCTGCCGAGCTGCGGGCCGACTTGAAGCGGCTCAAACGCGACACAGATTCCGCACGCATACCGAGCGACACTCTGGCCAAAGCTCCTCCGCACCCGAGGGCGGCTCTCCCTCGCGCCTTATGGATTGGTGCCGGCGTGGTGTTTGTAGCCGTCTTGGGCGGATTCGTTTGGTGGGAAACGCATCGAGAGGGTTCCGTCTCGACTCCGGCCGCTCAGACTACGATAGCGGTTCTTCCCTTTCAAAATGTCGGAGCAAATGAAAACATCGAGTATCTTCGGTTTGCTCTTCCTGACGAGCTGGTGACTGTTCTCAGCTACGCGCCCTCGGTGGGAGTGCGTCCCTTTGCGGCGACAAGAAAGTATGATCAGGCAGACCCACAGCACGCTGGACGGGAATTGGGTGTGGGCAACATTGTGACAGGGCACTACATGCAAGATAACGATCATCTTCGTGTGACCCTTGAAGTAATCGACGTGGAAAATAACCGCCTCGTTTGGCGCGATACAGTGAACGTGGCCTCACAGGACTTGATCAACCTGCAGGAACAAATCATTACGCGCGTGCGGGGAGGTCTGATCCCTGTGCTCGGTACGGGGAGGATGCCAGCAAAAGCGGGTACCCGCCCGCAGAACGCGGAAGCATACGATCTTTATCTGCGCAGCCTTGCGCTACCGCGCGACCCCGAACCGAACAAGCGAGCAATCAATATGTTGGAACGCTCCGTGAGTCTGGATTCCAGCTATGCGCCTGCGTGGGCTGAACTCGCCCAACGTTATTATGATGAGGGCCGCTATTCGTACGGTGGCTATGTACATGAGTTCTACCGCCGCTCGGAGCGGGCGTACCAACGCGCGATTTCACTCGATCCGAATCTAATGCGTGCGGCACAGGGGGTAGTCGTGTTTCGGGTCGAGAAGGGTGAGCTTGAGGCGGCTTACAGCCAAGCTGTCGACTTCGTCAAGCGTCGCCCGGAGAGCGCACTGGCGCATTTCGCACTGAGTTACGTCTTGCGCTACGCTGGGTTGGTGAATGAAGCGGCGCGCGAATGTGACACCGCACTGGACCTCGACCCGGGTAACGCCGGCCTGCGCTCATGCGCACACGTGTTTTGGGAATTGGGGAAGTACGATCGCGCTATGGATTATCTCCGCCTCGATGCAGGTTCACTATGGGCCACGAGCCATACCATACTCGTGCTCTTGACCCAGGGTAGAACGGAAGAAGCCTTGAGGATCTTGGAGGGTACATCAGGGGGAGCCTTTTGGGCGCCGGAGCTGGTTAAAGCCTGCCTTCAGCATCGGCCCGTTTCGGAAATTGCGCCACTAGCTGCAGAAGCGGAGTCTCGTGCGATGGCCGACCCAGACCCGGAAGGAAAGTATGAGATGGCCGCGAAACTGGCCTTCTGTGGGCAGCAAGAAGCAGCCCTGCGTTTGGTTAGACGGGCCATCCAAGATAACTACTGCTCCTATCCCGCCTTAGACACCAATCCCCTGTTTGAGAACATCCGAGGTAATCCTGGTTTTGAGGCGATTCGCTCCGCCGGTGCTGAATGCCAAGAGCGGTTCCTCGCCAGCCGTGCACGGCAAGGACGTTAACTCACTCCGGGCCAAGAGCTCGCCTTCCGCCCAAGAAGAGCGACGGGAGTAGCGCTTCCAATCCCTCCCTCCGCCGCATGAACTTCCCGGAAGACTAAGAACGAAACTCGAAACCCTTCGGCTACGCTCAGGGCAGGCTCTAAAA
>JBHHYS010000188.1:0-2510 GCA_046757645.1 Terriglobia bacterium
CGCCTCGCCCATCTGCACGGAAGGCTCCCACTTCTGCGGCATCAAGGTCTGGGAAACCTTTCCCCACATCACCCGCCGCATCTAGTGCGTCTGCGTCAGGGGGCGGCTTCAGCCGTGCCGCATCCACGTCGGGCGAAACCTTCCCCCGTATTGAGCGCTGCATCTAAGCTAGGAGAGGCGAAGAATGCGATGTTGAGCCGCAGGAAAATCGGGGCAGTGACGCTCGCCGCGCTGCTGGGTGGGGCGCTGGGGGCGCCGGCCTACGAGCGCGCGCTGAACCCGCGCAGCCTCCGCGAGGCCTACTTCCTGGGCAAAGACACCACCTTCCGGCTAACCGATTTTCTCAAGCCGTACGTCCAGACATTCCCGGCGCCCCGGCACGGTGTGCACGTCGAGCGGGTTGAGCTCATCACCCCCTTCAAGGCGATGACCGACCGGACGCGGCGTGCGCTCGACGCCTACAGCCCCCTGAAGGCGGAAGCTGACTACCGGCGCCAGCCGCCGCCGCTCGCCGTGAAGGTCACGCTGCGCCTCACCCCCACCTTTCCCGCCCACTCGCCCTACGGCCTGCCTGGTTTCGAGCCTGTCTACTTCCGCGAGCCCGATTTCTGGCGGGCCTTCGACGTCCACCTGGTGCAGCGCGGCGACGTTGAGCCGCAGGCGCGCCGCGGCTACCCACTCATCACTTGCAGTGACGTGGTGTGCACCCTGGTGGGCGCGGTTCTCACCCTGGAGTTTGATCCGGCCAAAGTGGCCTCGCGTCCCGCCCGCGTTCTCGTCTTTACCCCCGACGGCCAAGAGGTAGAAGCGAATTTCGAGTTGGGCCGGCTGCGCTAGCCCGGTTCCAACCCAGTCTGTTCAGTCGGACGTGCGACCCTTGCAGTGTCTAGGATTGGAACAGGGGGAAGCTCATCCGCCGCTTGCGCGGCTGCGGTTTGTGCTATACTTGTGGGGTGAGACCCCAAGCCCATAACCGGACAATGCCCCCGAGCGTGCTCCCGCTTGTCCGGGGCGGTCTCTAGCCCCGCCCCGCGGGGCACCCTGCGACTACTTCCCGAAAATCTTTTTCGCCCGAGAGTGAATTCCCGCGCGGCTTGAGAGCGCCGAGTGAAACTGAACCGATGGCTATGCTGACGCTTTTTGAAAAACTCGACCAGGTGGAAGCGCGCTACGAGGAGATGAACCGAGAGCTCGCCCAGCCGGAAGTGTTGGCCGACAGCGCCCGCTACCAGAAACTCGCCAAGGCCCACGCCGAGATGCGGGCTGTGGTGGACGCCTACCGCGAGTGGAAAGAAATCGAGAAGAACCTCCGCGGGGCCCGGGGGCTGCTCGAAGACCCGGAGATGAGGTCGCTCGCCCAAGACGAGCTGGCGCAACTGGAGAAGAAAAAAGCGGAGGTGGAGCGCGCCTTGAAGCTTCTGCTGCTGCCCAAGGACCCGAACGACGAGAAGAACGTGATCTTGGAGATTCGCGCCGGTACGGGGGGCAACGAAGCCACCCTGTTTGCCCAGGAGCTCTTCCGGATGTACACCCGCTATGCCGAGTCGCAGGGCTGGAAGGTGGAAGTGCTCAGCACCAGCCCCAGCCCCATCGGCGGCCTGAAGGAGGTGATTGCCTCCGTCCAGGGCAACAAGGTTTACAGCAAGCTGAAGCACGAGAGCGGCGTCCACCGGGTGCAGCGCGTGCCCCAAACCGAACAGCAGGGCCGCATTCACACCTCGGCGGCCACGGTGGCCGTGCTCCCTGAAGCCGAGGAGATTGACATCCAGCTCGAGCCCAAGGACCTCCGCGTCGACACCTTCTGCTCCTCGGGGCCGGGCGGACAATCGGTGAACACCACCTACTCGGCCGTGCGCATCACCCACCTGCCCACCAACCTGGTAGTCACCTGCCAGGACGAGAAGTCGCAGATCAAGAACAAGGCCAAGGCGATGCGCGTGCTCCGCGCGCGCCTCTACGACCGCGAGCGGGAAAAACAGCACGCTGCCATCGCCGCCGAGCGCCGCGACATGATCAAGAGCGGTGACCGCAGCCAGAAGATCCGCACCTACAACTTTCCCCAGAGCCGGGTCACTGACCACCGCATCGGTCTCACCTTGCACCAGCTGCCGGAAATCCTTGACGGCCGGCTCGCGCCCCTGGTTGATGCCCTGGTCACTCACTACCAGACCGAGCGCCTCAAGCAGGAACTCGTCGAAGCCTGACCAACGGAGACGAACGATTCGAAACTCGAAAACCGATAAGCGAATACAGGTAGCGGGGAGGAATGCGTTTCTGCGAGCCGGCGTTCCTCGTCGGCTCTTCGGTCAGGGCACGGCTTTACTTGTCCCGAGGGAAGTCGAGGGAGCCGTGCCGAAGGGAAGCCAGAAAAATAGACGAGCTTTCGCCCCTGAGGAACCTGAGCTGTGCTACGCCCTCTTTCTGGTCTCTGTGGTCTCTGTGCCTCTGCGGTGAGTCCTCTGAGCCGCGCAGTGTCGGAATCCAGGCGAGAATCCGGGTTCATCCGCTTG
>JBHHYS010000189.1:0-2480 GCA_046757645.1 Terriglobia bacterium
GCCATCTGCCTGGCGCGCCTGCCTTCCGGGAACCCGCAGCCAGAGCCTCGATGAATCTCTTGGTAAACGCGGTGGGCATCAAGGTGGGGGGGGGAGTCACCGACCTGCGTGCCCTGGTAAGCGAACTGAGAAAAACAGACAGACGACACCGCTTTCTTTTTTTTGCCGCACCCACACAGGCCGAACTAGGCGGAGACTTGCCCGAGCATATTCGCTGGCAGAGCGTCGGCGCGGGAGAGAAGGGATGGCTGCGGCGGCTGTGGTGGGACCAGGTGACGCTGCGCCGCTGGCTCAAGCACGAACGGGCCGACGTGCTGTTTTCCTTCTCCGATTTCGGAATGCTTCACTGTCCCGTTCCGCAGCTCTTGTTCGTCCGCAATTCGCTCTTCTTTTCCGAGCTATTTCAAAAACATATTCTGCCGCGCCAGGGTTGGCGCCACCGCCTACTGTACCGGCTGCGGCGCTGGCTGGTCTGCCGCTCGGTGGCTGCGGCTGACGCCGTCATGGCTCCCAGCGCCAGCATGTTGGAGATGGTTCGTAGGGCGGTGTGGCTACCCGATGGCAAAGCGACGGTCAACTATTACGGGCGACCTATCGGGGAGCCGGCCGAAGTCCCTGCCCGCGATTACGGCGGGCCCATTCGCTTGCTCTTTCCCACCTACTACTACGACTACAAGAATTTCACCACCGCCCTGGAGGCCCTGCGTCTGCTCCGCCAACGTCACGGGGGGCGCTTCTGCTTGGTGACTACGGCCGACCCGCGCGCTCCCCTTTCTCGAAAGGCCTCATCCACCTGGAAGCAAGACCTGGTGCGGCTCGAGGAACTCGACTCCGAAGGCGCGGTAGAAGTCCTCGGCCTGGTCCCCCACAACAAACTACTTGCTCTTTACCGCGAGTGTCACGTGATGTGTTACCCCACGCTGACCGAGTCCTTCGGCCACCCGCTGGTGGAAGCCATGGCCGCTGGATTGCCCGTGGCGGCCTCGGACATTGCCATCAACCGCGAAGTGGCCCGCGATGCCGTCCTCTACTTCGACCCGCTGAATCCTGCGCAATTGACCCGCCAGGTGGAAACGATTGTAGAGAACAGCGACTTGCGAGCGACCCTACAGGAGCGGGGTCGGAGATATGCCCGAGGGTTTTCCTGGACTCGTCACAGGCAACATCTCCTCCGGTGCTTGGAAGAATTGGCGGGCCTGGACAAGCGTTGCCGCCCGCGGGGGAGGACCCCCGGGCTGAAAAGTCTCCCCTCGACCCATAAATGAACGACAAAATTAAGGTCCTTTACATCGCGGGTACTGCTCGGTGTGGAAGCACCCTTCTGGGCAATGTTCTGGGCCAACTAGACGACTTCTTTCATGCCGGTGAGCTGTGGCATATCTGGGATGATGGCCTCGCCTCGAACATCCCTTGTGGCTGCGGCGTACCATTTCGAGAATGCCGAGTCTGGAGAGGAGTGTTAGAAAAGATGTTTGGGAAGGCAAATCAGCCCAGGCCAACAGAAATAATAGACCTCCGCAATCGCACCACCCGCGCCCGGCATCTTCCTCTCCTGTTCCTGCCTGGAGCTCGAAGCTCACTCGGCAACAAGCTGAAGAGCTTCTTGGCCTATGTGGAAGGCGTCTATCGCAAGCTTCAGGAGACAACCGGCTGCAGGGTCATCGTCGATTCCTCCAAGAATCCCTCGTATGCTTATGTGCTGAGTCTGGCTTCAACCATCGAGCTCTACATCGTTCACCCCACTCGGGACCCGCGCGCGGTCGCCTTTTCTCAACGGCAACCCAAATTCCGGCCTGATACTGGGAGTTACCTGGCGAAGGTGTCGCCAGCCAAGAGTTCGATAGTCTGGACCCTCTGGAACACGAGTATCTCCATGCTGGCAGGCCGACTGCGACCCCGTTCGCTCAGATTGCGTCACGAAGACTTTGTAGAGAACCCGAGCCGGGCGGTCAGCCGGGTAGCCAGTTTGTTCAAAGGATGTACGCTCGACCTATCGTTCATCCAACACGGAGGGGTCAATCTCTCCAAACAACACACCGTGTCAGGCAATCCCATTCGTCTTAGAAGTGGATACGTGGAACTTCACCGGGGCGAGGAATGGAGGACACGCATGAAGCGTAGAGACGTGCTCCTGGTGACAGCCACGACGTGGCCGTTCCTCCGATGGTATGGATATGACCTATAAGCCGCGGCGGCGGAGCAAGCTGGCACGAGGTACCAGCCCCTTCGGCTCGACGCATCAACTAGCGAACCCTTCTCTGGGGCAGTGGCAGGCGCGCGCCGGCTTTCATTTCTGCATTCTGCGAAGCGCCAAGCACTGTCCCGTCAGCTTGAAACTCAAAGAGTTCGAAAGCCACAAGCAGGAGAAAGTGGGCCTGGCGCCCGGCTACCGGCGGTTCGGCATACGCCCGTGAGAATTACGGTTATCGGCTGCGGTTACGTGGGACTGGTAACGGCCGCCTGCCTGGCGGAGCTGGGGC
>JBHHYS010000190.1:0-2397 GCA_046757645.1 Terriglobia bacterium
ACTTCCGGAGGTGAGGCTTAAGTTCGTTTTTTTTAAAATGCGCTGAATGGTCATGTGCGAAACGCTGTCTGTCAGATTCAGTTCGACCGCTTTGTCCGCCAAGAGCCGAACCGTCCAGCGGCGGCGTCCCTCGGGCGCTTCTGAACAAGCCAGTGCGATCAAGCGGGCCTCAAACGCGCCATCGAAGATCACCTCGCGCGGAGGTTTCTCTAGTTTCTTGCGTTCCAAGGCCGCTTCCAGCCCCTTTTCCACAAACCGCTTCTTGAGATGCTCGATCGTGCGGGAACTCACGCCCATGGCCTCTGCGGTGTGAGCCACCGTCCAGGCCGGAGCTCCGGGAGACTCATCGCATAGCAGCAAAGCCCGTGCATACAGCACCCGTCTCGCCGCTGTTCTGCCCGTCTTGGTCAAATCCTCGAGTTCCTTGCGTTCTCCTTGGGTCAACGTCACTCGGTAGCGTGGCTTCATGGCAAACTCCCTTCCAGTTTGCCATACTCTATCAACACACTCCGAATTAAATACTGTTACATGGTACTAGCCGTAGGGAGCGACCAGGTGCTGCATGAGGGTTTGGATCACCTCAACCATGTCTTGCATGCTTCCTGAAAAGGGTGTTTTTTCCCAGCGGCCGGTGTGTCGTCGGACGCTTAATCCATAGGTAGAGGCGTTGATCCGGGTCAGCCGGACACGATCATCCCTCTCCAACTCCCCGTCGGGTCCCCAGGGCACCTCGCGGCCCACGATCAGGTTCTTGCCGTAGGCGCGGACATCCAAGCCGCGAGTGGATTCGTCGCCTTCGAGCAAACGGGACAAAGTCTCGGAAGCTGCCTCCATTTCAAAGCTCATGGCCGACACCCTCAAGCCACCAGAGGGAGCCCCTTGTAGGTCCAGCGGAACGGATGGGCTTCCCGCTCGTTCCACTGCTCGATGAAGGACTCGACCTTCTGGATCAGATCCTCAGCCGTGGCGAAGCTTCCGTAGCGAAGCACCCGACGGCTCAGGATCGAAAACCAAAGCTCGATCTGATTCAACCACGATCCGTGCGTCGGCGTATAGTGGAAGACGAATCGATTGCCCTGCTTGCGATTCCATTCGCTGATGAACGCTCCCGCACTCGTGTCTCGATGGGTGTTCAGGTTGTCCAGCACTACGTGAACGCGTCTTTGTCGATAGCGGGTCGCCACCAGATCCATAAAGGCCAGGAAGTCGGATCGCTTGCGATGGCGGCGACAGCGGCCCAGCACCCCTCCCGTGCGCACGTTGAAACAGGCGAACAGACAACGCGTTCCATGCCGTTTGTACTCGTATTCCAGCCGGCTCCAGCCACCCTTGCGGGCGCGGAGCAGACCTCGAGATCGACTCAGCGCCTGTATCCCGCTTTTCTCATCCACGCACAAGACCGGCTCGCCCGCGGGAGCGTCCATGTAAAGTCCGACGATCTCCCGCAGCTTCTCCTGAAAGCGTGGGTCCCGGCTGTGACACCACATCTTGACCCGATGCGGCTTGATCTGGGCTTGCTGCAAAATCCGCCCCACCGTCGCCGCACTCACCGTCCGCACCAGCCCCGCCTCCACCAAGGCCTGACTCAGAGACCCGTGGCTCCACAGCACACGCTGCAGGCCATATTCCTCAGGCCCTTGGCAGGCGGCAGCCACCACCCGAGTCCGCTCCAGGCACCCTATCCTCTGCGGCCGTCCCGTGCGCGGAAGATCGGCCAAACCGTCGATTCCCTGGTTCCGAAAACGCCCCAGCCACTTCTTGACCAGTGTACGATTCGTTCCCAATCTCTGAGCGATCGACTTGACCGAGGTTCCTCGCGCCGCCAACAGCACCATCCAAGCACGACGGTAACGGCGCACCTCCGTCTTTCCTGCCCGCACCAGCCTCTCCAGCTCAACCTGCTGCTTCGGGGTCAGCTGGATGAACATACCTGTAAAATGAACTGCACCTCTGACTACAAGGGTGGCTCAGAACTTTTGCGGCGCTGCACTAGTAGATCGGTTGCCCTGAGATTCGGATCGAATCTTGGGTTTTTTTAGCAAATAGCCAGTGGCGTCCGTGCCAGAATCGATCAGCACTTTTGGGCCCGCGGCTACCTTGCAGTCAGCTCGGGAAAGATCACCGACGAGTTGATCAGAGAGTACATTGACAAGCAGGACGGTGAGCCGGTGCAGGATGACAGTCGATTTCCAATCGACGAACCTTAAAACCCCTCGGCTTACAGCCGAGGGTACGTTTAGTTTTTGGACCTTACGGGCGCTGCGGTTCGCGCTTGAGAGAAGGAGAGGGAGAGTGTGATAGTGCGTCAATAGACCAAGGCCCCGAGCCCTCAAGAAGACCTTTCTTTTTCGACTTGCAATCAGGAAGGAAGCCGCAGCTGCCGCTGCCGGTCGGTCC
>JBHHYS010000191.1:0-2370 GCA_046757645.1 Terriglobia bacterium
GTGGTAGCGGACGCGGACCTGGCGGAAGCCGAGCTTGCGCAGGGCCTCTTCGCCGCGCTCGATTTTTTTCAGGTTCTCGTCGGTCACTTCGATCCCGGGGGCGAGGCGCGAGGCCAGGCAGGCGGCCGCGGGCTTCGACCAGGTGGGCAGGCCGGCGCGGCGGGAGAGCCGGCGAATCTCCGCCTTGGTGAGTCCGGCGTCGAGCAGCGGGGTGAGGATGCGGTGCTCGCGGGCGGCCTGCTGGCCGGGGCGGAAGTCGGCGAGGTCGTCGAGGTTCACCCCGTAGGCGACGGCGGCGATGCCGCGCTCGCGGGCCAACGCGCCCAGCTTGTCGAAGAGCTCGTCCTTGCAATGGTAGCAGCGGTCGGGGTGGTTGGCGACATAGAGGGGGTTCTGGAGCTCCTCGGTGCGGATGAATTCGTGGGGAATGGCATAGCGGTGGACGAATCGTTCCACTTCAGCCCGCTCGCGTTCCGGCAGCGAGGCACTGACCGCAGTGACGGCCAAGAGCCGCTGTCGGCCGGTGCCCGGTGCTTCACTGGTCGCTGGTCGCTGGCCACTGGCCCCTAGCACCTGGTGCGCCACCCAGGCCAGATAGGCCGAATCCGTCCCGCCGGACAGCGCGATAATCACCGAGGGAAGCTCGGCCAGCGCCTCTTGAAGCTGTCGTTGCTTCTCGGCGGCGCTCGGCGACTGCGGTTGGCGCTCGGAAGTCGATGTCAGTTTTGTGGTCATAGCCGGTTCCCTTCGGCCCGCAGCCCGGCCAATTGCCTCCGCAAATGTTCCTCTTTGACTTCGACCTGAACCTGGATATCCATTGGCTATTTATGCGCTATCGCTTGACGCGGTAACGGCCACGCTCGACAAACTCCAGAATGCCTAAATCCCGCAAGCGTTGCAACTGCTGGCGAATTTTTTCGTCGACGTGCCGGTTCTGCGGATGCAGGCGGGCCAATTCGTCTGCAAAGCCATACGCGTCAGCAAGCGTAAATTCCGGCTTGCCGAGTTTTCGCACGACGTTTAGTACATCCAGCGTCCACCCCCGCGCTTCCAAGCGAATCTTCTGCAAGGGTCGCAAGCGGTCATATTGCTTCCGGGCCGTGCGGGGCTCGTGGGTTTTTCCATCTACTACCAAGGGGATTCGCGCATCGTTGGGGAGGTTCGCCAGCACAAAGTTGCAGCCTACCCAGCCATGCCGTCGTGCGGAGCGGGAAAGAGGCTTTCGTTTTTCGATAGCGGATTCGGTGAAGACAAATCGCGGAACCAAGATCAGGTTTCTTACGCACCACTTTTCTCGGTCATAGTGAAGGGCAAACAAATTCGGGGTTTCCCCGGCCCGGATGAGTCCGAACATAACTTCATAGGCCGCGTCCGTGATTCTTCCACCGAGCGGCCTTGACTGGCCTTTGAGCTGGTAGGCGGCTAGGCATTGCGGACAGAAATAATCTACCCCCTTGGCCCCGGGCGGGGTTCGTTCCAGCTGCGGCGAAGGGCAGTTGAGACAATAGAAGTTCTGTTCGCCCCACGCCTCCGTAACGACCCGCGCCTGTTGAGAGGGACTCTTGTACGGGGCTGCCAAGTGCCGCGGTAATCTAATCTGCACGCGCAGATTAGATCACAACTCACCTGGTCAAATAAATGTCGTCTCGGCGCGCGCTAACTCTTTTTTGGCGAACTCCGACAATGTGCGCAAGGCGTGTACGTCAGCGCGATTCAGGACCCGGTGGAACGTTTCGTGAGGACAAGCGTTGCGGCCCAATAGTAGCTGGGTGCGCTGGAGCGCCCATAAGAGTTTTTTCTTTTGCTTCGGCGGCATAGCGACGGCTCCATGGCATTTCCGTCATTAAAGCCTGGGAAAGGTGATCGGATCGATCCATAGATCGGGGGGAAAGATCAAGGGGATCTATTGAGAGCGGTGATTCGTGGCCCGTGCTCGGTGCCCCGTGCGGAAAAGCAGATTCCTCGCCGCCCGTTCGGCTTCGCTCAGGACAAGCGAACGCAGGCGAGGGCTCGGAATGACAGGCGGATGGGCGGCCCTTCGGCGGTTCGACTGTCGCTCACCGTGCCGAGCGAAAGTCGAGCCACTTCGCTCAGGGTAAACAGGCTAAGCCCGGAAAAGGCGGGCTTAGGGCGGGGGGTGGGGTCAACCCCTGGGTAGTTGCCGACACGGCGTGTCGGGGCGGCGACTCGGCGTGTCGAAGGGGGTCTAGGGGCGCTGCAAGACGCGTTGGGCAAGCCTCCGAGGCAGCCAGAGTTCAGCGCCACAGTTCGGGCAACAAACCCGTTGCTTGCGGAGGGAGCGGGCGCGGGCGCGGCAGCGGGGGGAGCAGAAGCGCTGGTGGGGGTTCGCGAGGTGGGCGGTGCAGACGG
>JBHHYS010000192.1:0-2191 GCA_046757645.1 Terriglobia bacterium
ACGAGCTGGTGGTGCCCGAAGGTCAACACATCGGTGGGGCAGACGTGGATGCAGACGCCGCAGCCGATGCAGCTCGAATTCCACATCCCGAACCCCTCCCCCTTGACCGCGAACTTCATCACGTCCACACCCACCTCGCAGTAGCGGGTGCACATATTGCAGGCGATGCAGCGATGCTTGTCGGCGGAGATGCGGAAGCGGCTATACTTCTTCCCCACCAGGTTCATCACCCCCACCACCGGGCACCAGTAGCGGCACCAGATCTTGCCCCCCAGGAAGAAATACATCGCCACCGGGATGATGGCGATCAGGAAGAGGTCCACCGTGTAGGAATACACCTGGCTGAGGGTCACTCCGGCCACCGCGAAATCGTAGCCCGCCGCCACCAGCACCGTGGCCAGCACCGCGAATCCGGTGACGAAATACAGTTGCCGCTCCTTGCGGGTGTTGCCCACGCCCTTGGGGGAATAGTGCCGCCAGGAATCCCCCAGGGTCTCCGCCAAGGCGCCGCAGCCACACACCCAGGTGCAGTACCTCTTGCCGTAAAGGAGGGTGAACACCGGCACGGCAATCAGAATCAGCCCCAGGCTCCACCACCACCAGAAAGTGCTGGCCAGGAAATGCGCCAATGTGCCCGGGTGGACCACCAGCGGCCAGGGATAGAGCAGCGCCCACGCCTTCCAGTCCTTGAGGATGAACAGCGGCACCAGGAAAAAGAAGAACGTCTGAAAGAAAATCAGCGACGCCAGCCGCAGGGTCTGCTGCCCCCCGAAGCCCTTCTTCGCTCGCCAGCGAAACTTCTTCCAGCGGCGGATGGCGCGCACCCCGAACCCCGCCACCACCAGGGTGTAGATCAGCGGGTAGAGCGAGCCCAAGTCCCACTGGCTCGCCGGCACCCCCAGGAAGCCGGGCACCGGCAGCATCACCACGCCGGGCATGAACTTCTTCAGGATGTAGAAGGTTCCCACCGCCAGGATGCTGAAGAGAAACAGCAGGTAGCGCTTCAGGTGCCAGTCGCGCTCGTAGGCCACGTGAATCTTGCGGAAAAAGCTCAGGGGGAGCTCGGTGGTCTCCACCCCCAGAAAAGGAAAGACCACGTCGTTCTTCAGCCGCAACCGCGGTCCCGCCGGAGGCGGGATTTCCAGCACCACCGCGTCCCGGGCCACCTCCTTTACCCGGGCGTTGGCCAGCCGGTTCAACTTCCCGAGGCGAATCTGCTCTTCGACCGTGGCGGTGAGGTCCGGGTCGGCATCTTTCAACTCCGCGTTCGCGTGCGCCAGCGTCACCCGGTTGTGGTTCGCCAAGCCCAGCGCGGTCTCCAGCGCCTCGTTCGTTCCCCCCACCACCAGGATGTCCCGGTCACGGTATTTGAGCGGGTCGGGCGGCTCGTAGAACACCTTGGGCTCGGCTTCGTGGCCCACGGTGAGCTTGGTCAGGTAGATCAGCTTGCCGATGCAGAGGATCACCCGGTCGCAGACGTAGCTGCGCTTGTTGGTGACCACCCGGAACTTGTCGGTCTTCTGGATGTCGGTGACGCTTTCTCCCAGGCGCACGTTGAGCGAGTAGCGCTGCAGTTGCTGCTCCCACTCCTCCACCAGGTCGCAACTCCGCACCGCCCCCCCGGGCCGCGGCTCCTCCCACCACAACTCCCCGCTCACCCCGGGCTTGCCGGTGGAGGCGTAGAACAGCGGCTTGCACTTGGCAAAGTTGCGGACGGTCTTGAAGAGCTGCTGCCGCTCGAGCAGCAGGTAGCCTTTGCGACCCCCCCACTTCTGGGGCCCGGCTTTTTCGAACTCCAGCGCCGCGCTCACCCCCGCCGGGCCGCCCCCGAGAATGATCACGTGGGCGTCGCAGGGCGGGCGACAGTCGATTTCCTGCGCCAAGAGCTGGCGGGCCACCGCCGCCCCGGCGTTGATGGCCGCCTTGATGTCGGGCGTGCCGGTGATGTCCCCCGCCATGTAGAGCCCGGGGATGGAGGCCTGGCGGTGGTTGTCGAGCAGGGGGAAGCGCGGCCCCATGTCGAAGATGCTTCCCGGGGTGGTAAACCACCTCATCGGCTCAGTCCTCCTTGGATGCGCCCGCGGCGACCCGTTGACCTCAACTCCCTAGACTAATTCAGATGACTCCCCGGCTGCAAAGGGTTCCCCCCGGCCCGGCTTTACACCTTGGTAGGCGGGAACGGGACGTGCTC
>JBHHYS010000193.1:0-2170 GCA_046757645.1 Terriglobia bacterium
GTCGGCCCGGTCACCAGTACCATTCCATACGGCTTCAAGATGGCCTTCTCGAATTTTACCAGCGACTCGGACTCAAACCCCAGCTTGGTCATATCAAGCCGCAGATTCTCTTTGTCCAGCAGGCGGAGGACGATTTTTTCCCCGAACAGGGTGGGAAGGCAGGAGACCCGGTAGTCCAGCTCCTTCTTCTTTCCGTCCTTGCTCAGCCGCAGCATGATGCGCCCATCCTGCGGCAAGCGCTTCTCGGAGATATCCAGCTTGGACATAATCTTGACGCGGCTGGTGACGGCGTCTTTCAACCGCAGCGGCGGGCTCATCACATTGTGCAGAATCCCATCGATGCGGAAGCGCACCCGGTACTCTCTCTCGTAGGGTTCCAGGTGGATGTCGCTCGCCCCCCGGTTGAGCGCTTCGGTGAGGATGAGGTTGACCAGCTTGATCACCGGAGCCTCTTCCGCGGCGTGCTCCAGCTCGGAGATTGACACCTCCGACTCTTCTTCCGCTACCTCGACATCCCCGGTCTCCCCGCCAATCTCCGCCATTACTTTGTCGAGCTGTTCTTCCGTCCGGACCTGCTCTCCACCGTAGAACTTGCCGATCGCCTCGAAGATGGCGTTCTCGGACGCCACCACCGGCTCCACCTTCAGCCCGGTCATAAATTTGATATCGTCCATGGCGAAGACATTGGTGGGATCGGCCATGGCAATAGTCAGCGTTGAACCCACCCGCGACAGCGGCACCACCTGGTAGCGCGCCGCCGTATCGTGCGGCACGAGTTTCAACACCGCCGGATCCACTTCGTAATAGCCTAGGTTGATGGCCGGCACCCCGTACTGGCGGGACAATACACCCGTGATCTCTTCGTCGGTGATGAACCCCAGCTTGACCAACGCCCCGCCCAGCCGGCCACCATTTTTCTTCTGGTGCTCCAGGGCTTGCTGGAGTTGCTCTTGAGTTATCAGTTTTTCTTTGATGAGGATTTCGCCGAGTCGCGCGGACACGTCTCTACTCCGCTACCGGGTCCCCGCAACCCTGTGAGTTCTAGGACCAGCGGCAGAAATACACACTTCAACGCCCTGCGGAGAGGTCCCTGCTCCGCGAGCGGGCCCCCCAGTTTTGCTAATCATCACTCCGCCGGCCCTGGGTTACTCCTACCCAATCCGGGCTCTGCTGTCCTCCGAAATTACTTGAATCCTAAGGAAATTCCGGGCGGCTGTCAAGCAACGCCGCCAACCCCCCCCTCGCCGGGCACTGTCTTGACTTGCTGCCGGAGCCCGACTATCTTGCCTTTTGTAATGCCCACGCGTTCGCCCTCGGCGCCCGACCCCCGCCCCACCTTGCTCCGTTACTATCATCGCCTCTACCACCATTTTGGCCCCCAGCTCTGGTGGCCGGCTCGCACCCGATTCGAAGTCATCCTGGGAGCGTTGCTCACTCAGAATACCAGTTGGGCGAATGTGGAAAAGGCCCTCGCCAACCTCGAGCGCGCCGGCGTGCTGGCCCCGGCGAAGCTTCGTCAACTCCCGGCCCCCCGCCTGGCCCGTCTGCTGCGACCCTCCGGCTACTTCCGCCAGAAGACCCGGGCCGTACGCCACTTTCTTCGGCATCTCGAGCAACGCTACGCCAACTCGCTGGCACGGCTTTTCCGTCGCCCCACCCCGGCCCTGCGCGCCGAACTGCTGTCGCTGCCGGGCATCGGTAAAGAGACCGCCGATTCCATTCTCCTCTACGCCGCCGGCCGCCCCCTGTTTGTGATTGATGCCTACACGCGCCGCGTCTTGGCGCGCCATGGTCTGGCCCCTCACCAGGCTGCTTACGAAAAACTCCAAGGTCTCTTTCACCGCCACCTTCACCCCGACCCGGTTCTCTTCAACGAATACCACGCCCTGCTGGTGGCCGTGGGCAAGCGCTATTGCCACCGCGACCGCCCTGACTGCTCCGCCTGTCCACTCGGAATCGAGTTGGAGCGCTCCGATGGCCGCCGCTGAGCCACGCCGCCGTCGTCGTCGCTGGCTGCTGCGGGGGCTGGGGTTTGCGGTGCTACTCGGACTGGTTTTCGTCCTCGGCTCCATCAACGTCCCCTTCCTCGAGCCCGATCAACCCTCGGAGGTCATCCTTCTCTACATTTTCTCGGGCCTCGTCTTTCTCGCCTTTGTCATTTACGGGCTGG
>JBHHYS010000194.1:0-2135 GCA_046757645.1 Terriglobia bacterium
ACGATGAGCGCCTGGACGAGCTCGCGCAGATGGCCGCCGAGGACCCGACCGCGCCCGGCAACCCGGTCCCGGTCGGCGCGCCCGAACTCAGGACCATGTTCGTCTCCGCGATCGAGGGGCGTTTGCAGGCGTAGCCCGCCGGGGGGCAGGCGCGCACGACCTCGCCGGAGTGGCTTCCCGTGCCGCTACCGTTACCTAGCACCGCAAGTCCTTGGGATGTAGGATCGAGCTTGGGGTACCAATTTGCGCAAGTCGGACCCAGGAATGAACGGAATGGCCCACTCAGTTGGTGTGTTAGCCCGTACACATTGCCCGCATTACCCGGACGAATCGAGCCACATAATTGAGGCTCTCAGCAATGGCTAAACGCATCCCGGCGATAATCAAACCAGAACTTCTAAAATGGGCACGAGAATCCGCGGGATACTCGGTTGAAGAGGTTGCCACGAAGCTCAAGAAGTCGCCGGAACTTATCGCCTCTTGGGAATCAAGATCAGGCGAGGATCGCCCTCTTATGGGCCAGCTGCGACGCCTCGCCCATATATACAAACGTTCGTTGTCTGATTTCTATCTGCCCAAACCGCCCAAGGAACGTGCCATTCCGCATGATTTCCGGCGCTCGCCGGGGGAGGTCGCGCTCGTATATTCCCCTGCGCTGCGACGTCAGTTGCGCTTGGCACGAGAGCGGCGCGATCTCGCGCGCTCTCTCTATGAAGAACTAGCTGAGCAAATTCCCGCTATTTCCGAGCGAGTATCCGCGACCGCCGACGCTGAGGCCGTTGGTGCACGAGTCCGTAAGCTCTTGGATGTTGATTTCGACGAGCAAAAGCGTTGGGGAGAGGGCAGACCAGCCTACAATGCTTGGCGTCGACGCATTGAAGCCCTTGGCGTTCTCATTTTTCAGTTTGAAAACGTCTCACCGGATGAAGCTTGGGGCTTCTCTATCGTTGAGGACTTGCTCCCTGTCATCGCGATCAACAGGAAGCTCGCTCCGAACGGACGCACTTTCACGATGCTGCACGAGTTCGTCCATGTCCTCTTGGGCGAAAGCGGCACCTGTGACATCGATGACTTCACACCTCGCGGCGAGCGGGAGATGCAGGTCGAGGTTTTCGGCAATCGGGTCGCCGCCGCGGCGCTCATGCCGGGACAATTGTTCCGCGCGCATGAGGTGGTCGCCGCGCATCCGACGGGTGCCACGGAGTGGGATGAAGGCGAGATTCGGCGAATCGCTCGGACCTTCGGGGTCAGCCGTGAAGCTGCGGTCCGACGGCTTGAGACGTTTGGCCTGACGACCACAGCTTTCTATCGGCAAAAACGGAAGCAATACCAAGAGGAAAGAGAGGAACAGCGGAAGAAGAAACTTGAGGCGTCCAAAGATAAACCCATGAAGCGCAACATGCCTCAAGAGGCCATTGGCAATCTGGGGCGCCGTTACGTCAATCTAATTCTCCAAAATTATCAAGAAGACCGGATCACCCTTATGGACGCCTCGGAGTATCTCGGCGTGCGCGCTGAGAAGGTTCGTTCAGTTGAGGACTTGGCGACGGCTTGGTGATCATGGCTGCGGCCGTCTCCTACAGCATCGACACGAGCGCTCTGATCAATTGGTGGGTTGAGGACTATAGCCCTGATGTTCTCCCCGGCCTTCTTCCAAGAATGGAAGCGTTGATCGCTGAAGGCCGTCTGCGGGCAGTGCGTAGTGTTAAGGACGAGCTTGCTGAGGGTGTTCTTCGCAAATGGTGTTTGGCCCAACCTAATTTCTTCGTTGATGAAGACGCGGAGATACAGGAGCGCGTAGGCCAATTAATGGCCGCATATCAGAACCCCAAGAAGGCGCGCGGCATCGATAAGGCCGATCCCTTTGTGATCGCGTTAGCTGATATCAACGGTTGGCATGTCGTTTCTGCCGAGCGCGGCGGGAGCCTCGCCAAGAATCCGAATATCCCGACCGTATGCGGCGCAATCGGCGTAGAGCACATCCGCTTCTTTGATATGCTGCGATCAGAGAGGTGGCAACTCTGACCGCTACTGCTCCGGTCAGCAAGCCGTGCCGAAAATCGACATCGCTCACCGCCTGCCGGTCCTGTGCCTCGCGCTCGCGCTGGCCGCCTGCTCCCCGGGGCGCGGGATCG
>JBHHYS010000195.1:0-2062 GCA_046757645.1 Terriglobia bacterium
CCGAGCCTGTGAGGGGTCACCAGGTGGGGGCGAGCGGCGTACCGCCCACGCGGTCATCCACCACTTCGTACAGCGCGAGGTAGCGAATCGGGTAGGCCATGGCGTGCCCATCGACGACCACACCCAGAACCAGCTCGTCCTCTTTCAACTGCGCCTTGGCTGCCGGCACCGAAGGAGGATCAACCGGAACTTCGCTCACCCCGACCTCCACCTCTTCCAGGGGGCCGCCCGGACGCGCCTGCATGAGGCCTTTCACGGTCCTCGGCTTAGAGGCTTCCTTTGATGGTTCCTCGCCCGTGGCGCAGGCGGGCGTCAGTCCCAGGCAGACGACCGCAAGAGCGAGGGCCACGGCCCCGAGAAAACGGTTTCGATTGCGCACGCCTTTGTCCTCCTCGGTTCTCTGTTTGGATTCTGGCGGGGACGCGAAGTTGCAGAGAATCAGCCCGGCCCGCGACGTTCGACGAACGCACGGAGGGCGCAGCGTTTCGCATTCCCGCGCGCCTGCCGTATACTGGTTCACTTCGCCTCCCAGGGGCGTCCTGAAAGGCTACCATGAAGCAAGACGACATCGCCAAAGCCTACCAGCCCGGCTCGATCGAGCCGCACTGGGCCCGCGTCTGGGTCGAGGAAAAGCTCTTCACGCCGGAGGTCGCCGCCCGGCATCGCCCGCCGGAGAAGTCCACCTACTCGCTGGCCATCCCGCCCCCCAACGTCACCGGCTCCCTCCATATGGGCCACATGCTGGAGCACACTCAGATTGACATCCTACTGCGCTGGCGGCGGATGCAGGGCCACCGCGTGCTCTGGCTCCCCGGCAGCGACCACGCCGGCATCGCCACCCAGGTGGTGGTCGAGCGCCAGTTGACCGAGCAGGGGCTCACGCGCCAGCAGGTGGGGCGCGAAGAGTTCGAGCGGCGCGTCTGGGAGTGGAAAGCCGAAAGCGGCGACACCATCAAAAAGCAGATGGTCCGCCTGGGCGCCTCCTGTGACTGGACGCGCGAGCGCTTCACGCTCGACCCGGCCCTCTACCGCGCCGTGCTGGAAGCTTTCCTTCGCCTTTATCGTGAAGGGCTCATCTACCGCGGCCGCTATATGATCAACTGGTGCCCGCGTTGCCTGACCGCCCTGAGCGACCTCGAGGTGGCCCACAGCGAGCGCGACGCCCGGCTCTACTACGTTCGCTACCCGGTACTCGGCACCGAGTACCACGTCACCGTCGCCACCACGCGCCCGGAAACCATGCTGGGCGACACCGCCGTCGCCGTCCATCCCGCCGACGAGCGCTACCGGCACCTGGTCGGTAAGAAGACCCTGCTGCCGCTACTGAAGCGCGAGATCCCCATCATCGCAGACGAGTACGTTGCGCGCGAGTTCGGCACGGGCGCCGTCAAGATCACGCCCGCCCACGACCCCAACGACTTCGAGCTCGGCCGCCGCCACCAGCTCCCGGAAGTCGATGTCCTCGACGACGACGCCCGCATGAACCAAAACGCCGGGCCCTACCAAGGACTCGACCGCTACCAAGCCCGCAAGCGCGTCCTCGCCGACCTCGAGCAGCAAGGGCTGCTCGAAAAAGTGGAACCCTACCGCCACGCCCTTGGCCTCTGCCAGCGCTGCAAGACTCCGGTGGAGCCGCGCATCTCCGTGCAGTGGTTCTGCAAAATGAAGCCGCTGGCCGAGCCCGCCCTGCGGGTGGTGCGCGAGGGCCTGATCCGCATCGTCCCCGACAACTGGACCAAGGTCTATCTCGACTGGATGGAGCGCATCCACGACTGGTGCATCTCCCGCCAGCTCTGGTGGGGCCACCGCATCCCCATCTGGCATTGCGAAGACTGCCGCGCGCTGACGCCGGCACGCGACTCGCGCGTCGAGGTCGCGGGCGGCCGGCCGCAAGCGGCCAGCCCGCCCCAGCAATGCCACCATTGCGGCAGCGGGAAACTCCGGCAAGACCCTGACGTCCTCGACACCTGGTTCAGCTCCGCGCTCTGGCCTTTCTCCACGCTGGGCTGGCCCGACGACACGCCCGACCTCAAGACCTTCTATCCCACCACCTTGATGAACA
>JBHHYS010000196.1:0-1990 GCA_046757645.1 Terriglobia bacterium
GGCGACAAGTATTTGAGCGAACGCTTCTGGGACGAAGAATTCTGAGGCCGGCGGTACCGCACGAGGGAGTATGCGTTATGCGTCCGGGATGCATCCGGACGCATGAAACGGCCCATCCAGGAACGGGCATAGACCGGTTATGGTTCTAAGAATCAGCGAGACGCTGCTCGAGCAAATCCGCCAGCACGGGCAGCGCACTTATCCGGACGAGTGTTGCGGAGCGTTGCTGGGGGTGGCGGGCGAAGACGGCACCAAAGAAGTCCGTGCCCTGTTGCCGCTCGACAACCGCCGCGAAGGGGAAGCGGCGCGCACGCGCTTCCTGGTGACCGCCGAGGACTACCGCACCGCCGAACGCGCCGCTCGCGATCAGGGGATGGAGATTGTGGGCTTCTACCATTCTCACCCCGACCACCCCGCCCGCCCCTCGGAGTTCGACCGCGAACACGCGCTTCCGTGGTATTCTTATCTTGTGGTCCGCGTGGCCGGGGGTGCACCCCAGGAAGCCACCAGTTGGGTGCTGGCCGACGATCGCAGCCAATTCCTCCAGGAGGAAATGCGGTCCCGGGCGGAACCTGACCGGCGCGCCCGGACGGGAACGGACCTCAGCGGCTAAAGCCGGGGAATCAAGGACCGGCTGAACGTCAGGCCTAAAGGCCTGACCCGCCAAGTCAAGATGAATCGCTCTTGGGCGGGGCCGGGCTTCAGCCCGGCCGAGAAAGAGTGAGACATTTGACGGGCTTTAGCCCCTGAGGGAATAGAGACCGCGAGGCAAAGGCCGATGCCGAAAGTGATCATCCCTACGCCGCTCCGGCAATATGCGGGCAAGCAAGAGGCCATCGAGCTGAAAGCCGCCACGGTGGGCGAACTGCTCACCCGGCTCGTCACCGAGTACGGCGACCTGCGCCGCCACCTCTACACCGACCAGGGCAAGCTGCGCAGTTTCGTGAACGTGTACGTCAATGACGAAGATATTCGCTACTTGGAAAAGGAAAACACTGCGGTGCAGGACGCCGATGTGGTGAGCATCGTGCCCTCCATCGCCGGCGGCCATGAGCTTCGTCAGGGCACGGCTTTAGCCGTGCCGAAAAGGAGCCACGAAAAGAGGGGCTTTAGCCCCTGAGGGATGACCTCAGCGGCTAAAGCCGGGAGTTGCTTGCGGGATTTTTCGGCGGGGGTTAAAACCCCGCCCTCCCCTAGCCAATGGCAACGCAAGGAGTAAGACGATGAGCAAGGAAAGCGCAGTGAAGAATCACCAGGTCGGCACTGCGCTGCCGCTCTCCCAGCAGGAGATCCTGCGCTACAGCCGCCACCTGATCATGCCGGAAGTGGGCATGGAGGGCCAACTGAAGCTGAAAGCCGCCAAGGTCTTGCTGATCGGCGCCGGCGGCCTGGGCGCCCCCCTGGGGCTCTACCTGGCGGCGGCAGGTGTGGGCCGCATCGGTCTGGTGGACTTCGATGTGGTGGACTTCACCAACTTGCAGCGCCAGGTGACCTTCGGCTCCAAAGACGTCGGCCGGCGGAAACTGGAAGCCGCTCGCGACCGCTTGCAGGACCTGAACCCCGAAATTGAAATCGAACCGCACGACGCCAAGCTCTCCAGCGAAAACGCGCTCGACATCCTGCGCGGCTACGACATCATCGTGGACGGCACCGACAACTTCCCCACCCGCTACCTGGTCAACGACGCCTGCGTGCTGCTGGGCAAGCCCAACGTTTACGGGAGCATCTTCCGCTTCGAGGGCCAGGCCACGATATTTGCGCTGAAGGACGGCCCCTGCTACCGCTGCCTCTATCCCGAGCCGCCCCCGCCGGGTCTGGTGCCCAGTTGCGCCGAAGGCGGGGTCCTGGGAGTGCTGCCCGGCATCGTGGGCTCCATCCAAGCCAATGAGACCATCAAGCTCATCCTCGGCCGAGGAGAGACGCTCAAAGGCCGCCTGCTGGTCTTCGACGCCCTGAAGATGAAGTTCCGCGAGTTGAAGCTGCGCAAGAA
>JBHHYS010000197.1:0-1985 GCA_046757645.1 Terriglobia bacterium
GGTTCCGGGCGGCGGTCGCAGGCTGGCGCCATAGAGGTCGCGCACATCCGGATGAAGCGGTACGTCAGTGCGCATCGGCCAGGTCCCGGATGTGGCTGCTCGCCTCGGTCCAGCGGAAAGCGAGGCGGCGAGTACCTGATCTTCCGCCCCAACGATCCAGCACGGAACGGTTGACGAAGCGGGATTGGGCGCCCTTTAGCCGGATCTCGCGCGTCCGGACGAGTTCGCGCGCTGCAGGCAGGTCTGGCGCCTTTACGGCATCTTGCCCGATCAGTTCCAGCCAACGGCGGACGAACCGGCGGGCCGGCTCCCTCACCCGGTGATTTTCGTGCGCGATCCACTGCCAGAAATCGTCGAGCGACCATGCGGCGACGACGGCCGGGTCCAGTTCATTCGCCCATTTGTCGAGGGCGTCGCGATACTTTTCTTTCCACTCTTCTTTCCGGCGCAACTCGGAAAGCATCAGGTTGTAGAGCAGCGATGCACCGTGCATCACTTGCGAGAAGACCTCGGCGTGCTCGACGAGCCGGCGGGCAGCGCTTGGGAACGTCGCCAGATCGGGATGCTCCCAAATGAACTCGCAGTCTGCGTGGCGTCCGGCCTTGGCCAGATGGGTGAGCAGGCTGTTAGGCTGACTGTCGACGAGGCGGTCGATCAGGAACCCTGCCTCCTCGCTCGTCAGCCTGAAGTCGGCATTCTCGAGAAGGTCGTCCGGAGCTGGCGGCATGCCCGCTCGCCACGTCAACAGGTCATGATCCTCTGCCGCGAGCGCGTCTTCGGATGAACCGGCCCGGCGACGGCGTCGACGGAGGCTCGGCAGGGCCGCGAAATAGGCCTCCTGCGAACCTGGGAACAGCCGAATACCCCAGCTGCGCAGGCCTGCCCAGTAAACTGAGCTCGCCAGACGCTGCAAATTGGCACCCGCATCGCGGCCGATGATGCCTTCGTCCTCGCCGCCCGCCCGGAGGGCATCGATCAGGCGGACCTCGCGGGTGCGAGCCTCGGCTCCCAACTGCTCGGGCGGGCCGTCGCGCTGCTCGACCATGGCGTAGATCCAGGGCACGAACAGCATGTAGCGAAGACGCGTCTGGATCGTGCTTGTACCGGGGAAAAGGTGATCCGCGATCGAGTCCCGGATTGGCCCAAGACCCAACTCGTCGCGACTGTCCTTTTCCTGAAATAGGGCCATGATCCGCCGGGCGCGCTGGCGCTCGACTTCGTCGAAATCTATCCAGGAGAGAGAGGACATTAGTGCCTAGTTGAAAAAGAGTTGAGTGGAATCAGTTGCTTGTGGTTCCTTCGTTGTGGTTGAACAACGATGAAGGCATAAAATGCGAACCAAGACCACTCGATCCAAGTATGAATGCGAGGGGTTGCGCTATGCAAGCGACCTGACCGACGCGGAGTGTGGCGTATTCTGCCCCCGCTTCTGCCGCTTTGTGAACGGCTGAGACGCCCCCGAACGACGGCGATAGCCGGAGTACACCTTAACCGCGCCGCCAAACTGTTCAACAATGTGGGAACACCTCAACCCTCTCGGTGCTGAGTTATGCTGATAACCAGAACGACTCTGACATTTGAAGCGTGCTCGATATAGGTGATTGCGTGCACGCGATTTAATTATCGGACTCTGGGAATCCCCAAGGCGATGAAGAGCAAATAAAGGCGGTTGCGTGCCCCCGCAACCAAATATTAGCCCGCTATCTCAATAGGATAGCGGGCTTTCTGATTCTTGGCGCGTCCGCGTGCTGCGGCCTTGGGTACCATATGGGTACCGCGCGAAATCAAGCTCAAGCCAAGTCTGGTGACCTGCTCCCCTGAAATGCGCCGTAACCATCCGGCGATCCAAAGAACGGGATCGGTTCACGTTCCCGACCTACCGCGAGATTGATGGTCTTGTCACGCTCAAGATTGCGCGTAATGCTAAATAAGCGCCATTAGCATAGAAAAATGAGGGATTTTAGCTACGCAAATCATCTTACTAC
>JBHHYS010000198.1:0-1835 GCA_046757645.1 Terriglobia bacterium
CTGTGCCGGCTTCGACTCCTGCCGCTCCAGGTAGAACTGCCGATCCTGCATAGCCACCATTCTACCAGCCCCGGCCCCGTTCTGGCCGTCCCGGGTGGTTTCCGGGATGGCCTTCCCATGCGTTCGAATGCGTTCTGAACGCAGAACGCATTCGGGGCCAACCCCCAGGCCGGGGGCGGGGGTCGTTGACGCGCAGCGGCGCTTCCGCCTACCATTTCGACTGCCCGCAGAAGGACGGCAACTATGAAGTTCCTTCGATACTCGCTGGCTCTACTGCTCTTGTTCCTCGGCTCCGGCTTCGCCTTTTCTCTTACCGCCCAGGACGACGTCATCGCGGTGGGCATCCTGGTCTATGACGGGGTCTACAACACCGAGCTGGTCGCCCCCTACGACGTCTTCCAGCACGCCGCCACCCACACCAACGGGCGTCTCCGAGTCTTCACCGTCGCGCCCCGCTTCGGCAGCGTCACCACCGCCGAAGGCCTCCGCCTCCTGCCCGACTATAGCTTCCTGACCGCCCCGAAGATTGACTGGCTGGTCGTCCCCAGCGGTGAGAACTACCAGTCCGATAGCAAGGACCCGGCGCTGGTCGATTGGATTCGCCGCACCGGCCGCCAAGCCCAGGTGGTCCACTCCAACTGCTGGGGCGCCTTCCTGCTGGGCGCCGCCGGGCTGCTCGACTCCAGGCGCGCCACCACCTTCCCGGCCTCGCTCGACGACTTCGCTCAGGCCTTCCCCAAAGTGGACGTGCGCCGCGACGTCGTCTTCGTGGATGACAACGGTGTCGTCACCTCCGCCGGCGGCGTCACCAGCTACCAGGCCGCGCTCTACCTGGTGGAAAAATATCTCGGCCCCGACATCGCTCAGAAGGTTGCCGAGGGATTGGTGCTGGAGTGGGACCTGGCGCGAGTCAAACACGAAACCGTCCCCACCGCCGCCGGCTCCCCGTAACCGGACAAGCAGGTAGCTTTCGATGCCCGCTAACCTCACCCCCGAATACCTGGAAGCCGAAGAACGCTTCAAGCAGGCCCGTACACCCGAGGAAAAAATCGCCGCCCTGGAAGCGATGCTCTCCGCCATCCCCAAGCACAAGGGGACGGAAAAGATGCAGGGCGACCTGAAGCGCCGGCTCAAGAAGTTGCGGGGCGAAAAGGGCAAGAAGGGCGCCACCCGCCACGCTGCCCCCATCCACTACGTCGAGCGCGAGGGCGCCGGCCAGGTCGCTCTGGTCGGCCCGCCCAACAGCGGCAAGTCCTCCCTGCTGGCAGCGTTGACCCGCGCCACCCCCACCATCGCCGACTATCCTTTCACCACGCGCACGCCCCTGCCCGGGATGATGCCCTTCGAGAACATCCAGGTGCAGTTGGTTGATTTGCCGCCGCTCGACCCGCTGTTCCCGGAGGCCTGGGTGCCGCAGACCATCCGCAACGCCGACGCCGTCGCGCTGGTGGTGGACCTGAGCGACGCCGGCGTGCTCGACCACTTGACCCAAGTGTTGGAGCGGCTCGAGCAAGCCAAGATCCGCGCCGGGCGCGCCGAAGGGGAGCTACCGAGAGGCTTTGTCGCCAAGCCGACACTGCTGGTGGGCAACAAGTGCGACCGCCCCGGCGCCCGCGACAACCTCGAGGTCTTGGCAGAGCTCTGGGGGGAGCGCTTCCGGCTGCTACCCGTCTCCGCGCAAACGGGCGAGAACCTGGAAGAGCTGATGCGGGCGCTGTTCGAGCTGCTCGGGGTGGTGCGCGTCTACACCAAAAGTCCCGGCAAGAAGGCCGACCGGCAGGCGCCCTACGTGCTGCCGCGCGGCGCCACCGTGCGCGACGTCGCCGCCCGCGTCC
>JBHHYS010000199.1:0-1830 GCA_046757645.1 Terriglobia bacterium
AAGCGCCGAACCCGCAAAACTAGCATAGCGGTCGGGGAGGGTCAAGGACGCGCCCGATAGGTGAAACGCGGCTTGCCTCCAGTCCCATTCTTGTTTACTTTCTTTCCGCAACCTCGTGGGGGGGGAGCACCCGGTGGCGGTCAAAGCCAAGAAGCGCGACCCGAGGAAAGAACTGAAGCTCCTGATTCGGTCCCGCTACCCCATTATCTACATGGAGACTTGGGAAGAGGAGCGGGCCCAGGAGTTGGTCGAGCAAGTGGCCGAAGAGCTGGGTGTCCCGCTCTACGTCTGGACGGTCACCACCGGGCTGGTGCGGGTTGGGACGCGCAACCCTCTTTATCACTCCGAATCCCCCCGGGCGGCCCTCAGCAATGTCGGCAGCCTGCGCGGCGACGCCTTGTTTCTCCTCAAGGACTTCCACCGCCACTGGGAAGCCCCGGAGGTCGTGCGCCTGGTGCGGGACTTGCAAGGCAAGTTCCGCGGCCGCAAGAGCTCGCTGCTCGTCACCGCCCCCAGCGTCAGCGTGCCCATGGAGCTGCAAAAGGACGTGGCCCGGTTCCAGTTGGGCCTGCCGGACGCGAAAGACTTCCAGCAAGTCATCCTCCCGCTGATCCGGGAAGTGGAGGAGAGCGGGCGCATCGTGAAGGCCCTGGACGGGTCCGGGCGGCGCCGCCTGGCGCGGAACCTCTGCGGGCTCACGCTGGCCGAGGGCCGCCGGGTTCTGCGTCGCTGCTTGCTCTCCCGCCGGCGCCTGGACCCGCAGACCATTCTCGACGTGTTGATCGCCAAGCGGGAAGAGCTGGGTCGCAGCGGCGTACTGGAGTTCGTCGAGCTGGGGGAGGACTTCGCAGCGCTGGCCGACCTGCGGAACCTGAAGAAGTGGCTCCAGCGACGCCGGGGAGCCTTCACTCCGGAGGCGGAAAAATTTGGCCTGCACCCCCCGCTCGGCATCCTGATTCTTGGGGTGCAAGGCTGTGGCAAGAGTCTGCTGGCCAAAGCGGTGGCCTTCGAGTGGCAGATTCCCCTGGTGCGGCTCGACCCGGGGCGCCTCTACGACAAGTACATCGGGGAATCGGAGAAGCAGTTGCGGCAATCGCTCGAAGGCGCCGCCAAGATGGCCCCGCTGGTGTTGTGGATTGATGAGATCGAGAAAGGGTTCGCGGCCAGCGCCGGCGCGGCCGATGTGGACGCGGGGCTTTCGCAGCGGATGCTGGGAACGCTGCTGAGTTGGCTCCAGGAGAAGCGCGCTCCGGTTTTCGTTACCGCCACTTGCAACAACATCTCCACGCTCCCGCCTGAGCTGCTGCGCAAGGGACGCTTCGATGAGATTTTCTTCGTCGACCTGCCGGATGCCGAGGCCCGGCGCCAGGTCTTCCGCATCCACCTCGAAAAGCGCCAGCGCAACCCGGAGGAGTTCGACTTGGAAGCCCTGGCCGCCGCTGCCGAGGACTTCAGCGGAGCCGAGCTGGAGCAGGTGGTCATCTCCGGCCTCTACACCGCCTTCGCCGCCAAGAAGTCCCTGGATACCGCGGTGCTGCTGGCCGAGTTGAAGAGCACCTACCCGCTGGCCGTCACCCGTCGCGAAGACATCGAGCGCCTGCGCCAGTGGGCCCGTGGCCGCGCCGTCCCCGCCAACTAGTGGAAGGGCTTATTGGTTGCCCCAGTCAATCGGTACCCCGGTAACCCAGTCGTATTGACTGGCCTGCAGGGGTGGGGTAGGCTGGGAGGGAAGGCACAGGAGGAGGAAAACACCCTCGTTCTTGTAAATGAGACGCAGCGTCAAGATCACCACCGGGATTGAGCCTCTATTCGGGACCCTGGACGAAAACC
>JBHHYS010000200.1:0-1816 GCA_046757645.1 Terriglobia bacterium
CTCGAGGAAGGTGATGCAGCGTGATGTGCACAGGTGGAAGTGTTTGAGCCCCACGGGGGGTTTCGCACGGCTGCTGGTTGTCTTGCTAGTCTGTTGGGGTTTCGCCGCCTGTACGGGCCCTCAAACACCGCGGAGAGCCAGCCCACTACCCCGGAGGCAAGAGGCCCCAAGACAGTTTTACGATCCGGCCCGGCCGTGCTTCACCAAGAGACAGATGACGCGCGCGCGGAAGGTGCTGTTTACCGGATACCCTCGCCCGCGTCAGCAATGGTGGCTGGATGCCCTGAATCGGGCATTTTTCGAATTACGGGTTGGCTGCAAGGATTCGGATTTCTTGGTGTTGGTGCTGACCACCATCCAGCTCGAGTCCGGCGTCGAGGTGAATCCCGCATTAGGGAACCGGGATCTTGTGGCGATGTTCACGCTACGCCTCGAGCGGTTCAACGAAGAGCATGCCGTGGTGGGCCGATTGCTCAACTACTCTGGTCTCGAGGAGACCCTCCGATCCAAGTTGCGGCGGGATACCAAACGGGGGTTCGTGAGGAGGGAAGGTGATCTGGTGCGGTACATCGAAAAGGATCTCCGGCCGTGGCTGCAGGCGTACCTGCAAGAGCATTATTTGCTGCCGGCGGCCCTAGCCCGCCTTGTGGCGGAGTTCGGCATTTCGAATCCTGTCAGAACGCTCGGTCCCATGCAGGTCAATGTCCTGAAGGCCTATCGCAACGCGAGGAAGCGCGGCGAACGGGTCGAATCCCCTCAGGTAATGCAAAAGTGGCTCCTGACACCGAACACCGCCCTGGCGCGAGGCCTCAAGGAGGGCATCTATCTCTTGCACCAAAGCTATCGCTTTTATCGGAAACGGCTGCGACGAGAGCAGGCCGTCCTGTATACGAGCGCTGACTTTAACGCGGGCGAGTTCTCCTCCCGCAACGCAGCCTTCCAGGAGATGGCGGCGCGCGTCACTGGCAAGCCCCAGGTGCTGGATGGCGATCTGCTCTGGTACAAGGATGGAGAGCCGACCCAGCGCCGCTCCGAGATCGAGGAGGCGCTCATGGCCCTGTTCCCGCGCGAGCCAGCCGAATCTATTCGCAAGGACCTGCTCCGGGAAAAGGATGCGGCGTTCTCTTCAACCCGGATATGGCGGAGAGTCTGCGCCCGCTTCCGGGCGAAAGCGAAAAGGCCCTGCCCGCTGGCGAGGCTTCCCGCCGGCGCAGAGAATGTCACGGCCCGGATCAAGCTGGGTCGCTCCTATACCCCGGTCAACTATGCGCGGGCCGTTTTGCACCGATTCCGGATCAACCACAGGGTCTATGACGAAGGATAAGGCGCCGGGCCGGGCCTTCCCGCGCTGCCTGCCCCGGCTCGGCATCGCACGGGGCGGTCAGGAACACTGCCGCTGCCAGTAGCCGTTGACCCACACGTCGTAATACGTCGTGTAGGAACCATAGGATCTGGCGGTCCGCTCCCAGTGGCCGGGAACCCAGACATCCTGGCAGACCGGGGCCGGGGGATAGGCCGGGGTGCGCAGCGCATCCAGAAGCAGCACGGTGAACGTCCCGGCGAGGAACCCTGGGAGAAAGTGGTCATGCCGATGCCCGTGGTGGTGTCGGTGGTGGACCCCGTGGTGCGGAGGGTGATGTCCGCCGTACCCGGCATGGTGCCCGTGGCCCCTGTGATGCCCCCCTCCCGCCTCGGCCAGTGGGGCGATCCCTCCCAGCACAAGGCTTCCGATGAGGAGGCCGACTGCGATTCGTTTCATGGTCCCGTTCCTCCTTTGCCTACCGGGGGCCCACATGGGAAACCCGCAGTAACCAGG
>JBHHYS010000201.1:0-1812 GCA_046757645.1 Terriglobia bacterium
CATGCGACAGTTCCTCAGGGCGACAACCGGAACAGGTTGCTGCCTAGAGGACTCACAGTCCAGACGCATCGGACATGAAAACCACGGCCTTCCCTAAATGTCTTAATGTCTCACATGGGTCTTGGCTGTGTAGAAACGCGCCTCTGATGAGCTGGTTTACGGGGCGTCGGCGTTTGGGGGTTGGGACGGAGCGAATTTTGTGCTTTTTCGACTTTGACGGCTCTGGGCGGCCTTCGGGGCGCATTTTGCCCTTGGATCGCGGCGATTGGATGGATAGGGACGCAAATTAAGGCCGACGCGCGCCTATGCTGCCCTGATGGCGGCGATGAGCGGGCCAATACCCAGGATGTTCATGACACGCTTGAGATTGTAGGCCAGCACGTGCAAGGCCATTTCGGTGCGCACGCGCCTGAGCGTCTTGCTCAGGAAATGAGTAGCGCCCATCCAGGACTTGATGGTGCCGAATGGATGTTCGACCGTCTCGCGGCGCTGGCGCATCTTCTCCGGGTGCTCGTCGAGCCGCCGCTGGACCGCCTCCAGAACATGCTCGTGCTGCCAGCGGGTGATCCGGCGCTCCTTGCCGGTGGTGCAGCGATCCTTGATGGCGCAGCCCTGGCAAACACTGCTCCAATAGCGGCGCAAAACCAAGCCGTTCTCCTCGCTCGCGAAACGGTAGGTCAAGTGCTCTCCGGCTGGACAAACATAAACATCGTCCTCGGGCACATAGACAAAGTCCTGCTTGCCAAACCGGCCTTTCGCCTTGAGGCCCGAGGTGAGTGGCTTTGGAAGCGTCACCGTGATGCCCGCCTCCTCGCACGCCAATATCTCCAAGCTGGAGAAGTAACCCCGGTCGGCAACCACATCCAGCTTTTTCGTCTCCAGGACGGCCTTCGTCTTCTTGGCCATGGGCGAGAGTTGCGCGCGGTCGCTGCCCACATTGCTCACGTCATGCGCCACGATCAGATGGTGTTTGGTATCCACCGCCGCCTGAACATTGTAGCCGACAACGCCACTGCCCCGGCCGCTCGTGGCCATGGAGCGGGAATCCGGGTCGCTCAGCGAGAACTGCTGGTCCGGGGCGGCGAGCATCTGCGCTTCGAGCGCCTTCAGGCGCTGCATTTCCTCCTTCAGCTTGGCGATCTTCTCCTGCAAACGCGCCGTCTTGGTCTCCGTCGCAACCGAGGGCTCCTGACGGTCGGTGCTGTCCAATTGGTGTAGATACCGCTCCACACTCTCCTCGATCTGCTCCAGGCGGCGCTGCATCTTCGCCCGCGTGAAGTTTCGGTCCCGGTTGTTGACCGCCTTGAACTTGCTGCCATCAATCGCCACGCTCGCATCGGCAAACAGCTCAAGCCCGCGGCAGAGCGCCACGAACTGCGCGCACACCTTGCGGATCGCAGCCCCATTGTCCTTGCGGAAGTCGGCAATCGTCTTGTGGTCCGGCACCAGCCGGCCGGTCAGCCACATCACCTCGACATTCCGACCGGCCTCGCGCTCAAGCCGGCGGCTCGACTGAACCCGGTTGAGATAGCCGTAGATGTAGAGCTTCAACAGAACCGAGGGATGATACCCCGGCCGGCCCGTCGCCTCGGGCTCCGCACGATCGAAACCCAGACCGCCCAGATCGAGCTCCTCGACGAATACATCGATCACACGAACCGGATTGTCTTCGTTGACCCAGTCCTCCAGGCACTCCGGCAACAACGTGCTCTGCCCCCGATCAACGCCCTCGATGAAACGCTTCATCTAGTCCTCCCGACTCTCGAATCGGGAGAATCATAGCACCCAAAGCGTTTTTACACAGACTGGGTC
>JBHHYS010000202.1:0-1743 GCA_046757645.1 Terriglobia bacterium
GATCCGAGTAAAAAATGTCCTGCGTACCGTTGCCGTGGTGGACGTCGAAGTCAAGGATCATGACCCTTTTCAATCCATACTTCTCCAGCGCATAAGTTGCGCCGATGGCTATGTTGTTGAAGATGCAGAAGCCCATGGCCTGGTGGCGCTCCGCGTGATGCCCCGGGGGACGAACCAAGGCATAGGTGCCCTCATATCCTTCATAGTACTAGGCCTGGTGGCCGGCCTCGACCAGCCGCCGCACCACCGCCGTGGCTTTTTCTCGCAGTTCGCTCATCGGGCGATTATAACCGTACTCGCAGCTTGCACACTAATTGGGAAATTTTCCTGCAAGGACCGCAGGGAAAAATGGGAGGACAGACATTCTTGTCTGCCCTGAGCTTTGCCCCGAGCGGAGTCGAGGGGCGAAGCCGAAGGGTCTGTCCCGGAGGCGTCGCCCCTGCCGGACGAGCAGGCCGGGATGCCTGCTCCACCCCGTGCTCGGCACATCCCAAGGCTCTTCTTTGGTAGGGCACACATTCTTGCCTGCCCGACCGGCCTGCCTGCGAAGCGGCACGCCGGTCTGCCCAGGATTCCTCAACGGGAAGATTTGCGCAGCAGCGACTTGGCGGAACGGAGAGCCTCGGCGCCGTAGCGGTCGCGTACCCGGTCGGCGGCGCGGGAAAGTTTTTCCAGGCGGTCACGTTGCCCGGCGTCGAGCAAGGAGAGTTGTGCGGGCGCCGGGCCGAGCCCGCTGGCGGCCACCCCCAACAGGCGCAGCTTTTGCTTGCGGTTCCAGGTGCGGCGGAATAACCCCGCGGCTGTCTCGTAGATCACCGAATCGAAATCGGTGGCTTCCGGGAGGGTTTGGGCGCGGGTCAGGGTGCGAAAGCTGGCATAACGCAGCTTAAGAGTAATGGTGCGGGCGTGCAGGCCCGCCTCGCGCAGGCGCTGGCCGACGAGTTGCGCCAGATGGGAGAGCGTGGCTTCGAGCTCGTTCGGGTCGCCGACGTCTTCAGCGAAAGTGCGCTCGTGGCTGATGGACTTCTGCTCCTCGTCCACGAACCAGAGCTCGGCGTCCTGGCCGCGGGCTTTGCGGTAGAGCGCTTCGCCCCACTGGCCGAAGACTTCTTCGAGCGCGGCGCGGTCGAGACCCGCCAGCTCGCCCACGGTGCGCACCCCCAGCTTCGCCAGCGCCTTCTCGGTTACCGGCCCGATGCCGGGAATCCGCCGCACCGGCAGCGGGGCAAGGAAGGCGGCTTCCGCTCCGGGCGGCACCCAGAGCAGCCCGCGGGGTTTGGCCGCGTCCGAGGCGACTTTCGCCACCAGGTAGCTCTGCCCCACGCCGATAGAGCAGGGGAGCCCAGCCCCGACAAAGTCGGGGCGGGTTTCTTCCCAGACGGTGCGCTGGATTTTTTGCGCGGCGGCCCAGGCGGGGCCGTGGAGGCGCTCGGTACCGGTGAGGTCGAGGTAGGCTTCGTCAATCGAGACCATCTGCACCACCGGGGTGAAGCGCTCCAGGATGGCGCGGACTTTGTCCGACCATTCTTCATAAAGCTGGTGGTTGCCGGGGAGGAAGATGGCATCCGGGCAGAGGCGCTTGGCAGTGCGCGAAGGCATGGCGGAGTGGATGCCGTACTGGCGCGCCTCGTAGCTGGCCGCCGCCACCACCCCTCGACTACCGCTCGGGGTGCCCACCACTACGGGCTTCCCGCGCAGCTCCGGCCGGTAGAGCAACTCTACCGACACGAAGAACGCGTCCAT
>JBHHYS010000203.1:0-1728 GCA_046757645.1 Terriglobia bacterium
TCTTCATCGTCGGGCGCTCGTCCGGGCAGGCCCCTCCTTTTGCTCCTTTCTTCTGACGCAATTCTAGCGCGCTGGCCAGCGCGCCGGGAAAGAAGTCGGCTGAGGCCCCGAGGCGTCCACTAGTCCCGCAGCCGGAACCGAACCACGATTTCCAGAATGACCGGCACCGGCCGGTCGTTCAGGTAAGTGGGTTCGTAGAGCCATTGCTTGACGCCTTCCGCCGCCGCGTCCCGCAGCGCCGGGTGGCCCTGCACGACCTTCACTGCCTGCACGCGCCCGTCGGTCCCCAGCACCGCCTCCAGCACCACGTCCCCTTCGATGCGGGCCTGCCGGGCCACGAACGGATACTCGGGCTTGACCATCCGCAGCAGGCGCGGCGCGCGCACCCGCCCCCCCACTCGGATGGGCTCGGGCGGCTGCGGCGCTTGCCCCACCGGAATGCCGATCCCCGGCCCTTCGCCGGCTCCGCCGCGGACGCCCAGCCTGGCATCGCCGGGGCCCTCGCCCGGACCGATTCCGGGAAGCGCCGGCTCCAGCGTGGCTTCCGACCAGGGGCTGGGCAGCAGCGGGGCGCTAGAAAGTTCGGGCAGATCGCTGCGGTGACGAACCTGCGAGGTGGTGCCTCCGCCGCCTCTACCCGTACCGGTCATCTTCCCTTCCGGCACGCCTTCCCTCGGCGGCATCACCAGGATAATCTCCGGCGAGCGCGGGGTGGAGTCGAGCGACTCGGTGAACAGCAAAGGCAAGAGGAGAAGCGTCGCCAGCACCGCCGCTTGCAGCAGGAAACCGGCGCTCAGGCGCCAGCGGCGCCCCCCGTTGCCCATACCGTTCTCCAGCATCACCCGCAGGGGCGGCACTTCCCCGCCGATGGAGCGATGGTTGGAAGTCAAACGCTGGGAACCCTCCTCAGGACGCCTCGGCTTCATGGACTCCTCCCTGCAACTCTCTGCCTATTAGAATAGCGCAAGACCCGGAAGGATGCCAAACCAACGCGAGAAAGCTAGCGGCGAACCCCTGCCTTCTTGTAGCGCAGCTCCAGACGGATGCGGCGGCGCACTTCGGCGTCCCGCCAGCGCCGCCGGTCTTCCTCCGTCTCGCAGGCTACCGGGCGGACATGCTTGGGCTGGCTCTGCTCGTCCAGGGCCACGAAGGTCACGTAGGCGGAGCTGGTGTGGCGCCGCTCCCCGGTCAGGATGTCTTCAGAAAAAACTTTCACCCCTACTTCCATCGAAGTCTTGAAGACCCGGTTCACCGAGGCCTTGAGCACAATCAACTGCCCCACCTTGATGGGATGGCGGAAGTCCAGGTAGTCGACCGCCACCGTAGCGGCGTAGCTGTTGCTGTGCCGATGGGCGGCGATAGCGGCGGTGATGTCGATCAGGTGCATCACGTGCCCGCCCAGCACGTTCCCCAGCGGGTTCGCCTGGCCGGGCAGCACCACTTCCACGTATTCCGCCCGCGACGCGCTTACCGGCTTGCCCTGAGACGCGTCGAAGGGTTTACCCTGAGACGCGTCGAAGGGTTTACCCTGAGATGCGTCGAAGGGTTTACCCTGAGACGCGTCGAAGGACTTGCCCTCTCGGGCGCGGACGGGCGTCGAGCCGGCGGGCGCCGCTTTAGCAGACCGCTTCCGCTTCCGCGCCATCGCTTACTGTCCCGGCATCGCCGCCTGAAAGGATTCGAACACATTGTCGTCCACACCCGGCAGCACCTGCAAGACCGGGAAGT
>JBHHYS010000204.1:0-1726 GCA_046757645.1 Terriglobia bacterium
CTGCTGGCTCGACAGTTCCCGCAATCGGCGAAGCAGCCTCTGAGCTTCGGCTTTCCGCCCGGTTCGGGCGTAAATCCACCCGACGTATCCATACTCGGGGTCGACTTCCGGGAGTCCGCTGCCTTTTTCCACCGCCGCCAGAGCTTCCGGGTGCATTCCCATCTGCGCATAGGCCCTCCCGAGATCAAGGAAGGCGAAGTAAAACTCCGGGTGCATTTCCACCGTTTTTCGCAATTGTTGGGCGGCCGGGTCGTACCGGCGGGCGTGGTAGAGCACTCTCCCCAGAACGGAGCTGATTATGGGTGAGACGGGGTCGAGTCGTTCGGCGGACTCGAGTTCCGCAATAGCCTCCTCGTGCTTTCCCAACCGGGATAGGAGCTCGCCATACCATTGGTGGGCGGTGGCGTAGTTGGGGTTGAGTTCCAGGGCCCGTATGTAGTTTTGCTCGGCGGCGCTCCAATCCCTGTCGTACTCCGACTTGATAGCACCCAAAGTGGCATAAGGCTCGGCCATGTTCTCATCCAGTTCCAGCGCCTTCTGCGCGGTGGCTCGTGCGCGGGGATAGGCTTCTGACGGCGGGGCGAATCCCCAGCCGGGTTGGAGCGCATAGACATCCGCCAGGCCCGCGTAGGCGCGGGCGTAGGCAGGGTCTTTCTCGATGGCCTGCTGGAAAAACTGAATGGCCTGGCTGAATCCCTCCTCCGTCCTTTTGTTCCACTGGTAGCGGCCCTTCAGGTAGGCCTCGTGGGCCTCGGGGTTGACGGGTCGGGCGCTGGCCAGGCGTGCTTGTTCCTCCGGGGTCACGGCAATGTTGATCTCCCGGGCAATCGCCTGGGCTACTTCGCGCTGCAGCACCAGAATGTTGGTGAGATCGCGTTCATAAGCCTTTGCCCAAAGGTGTTCGTCCGTGGCCCCGTGAATCAACTGGGCCGTGACCCGCACCGTGTTTCCCGCCCGCAAGACAGACCCTTCGACTACGGCATCCACCCCCAGCTCCCGGGCAATCTCCGGCACCGACTTGTCCGTGTCTTTGTACCGCATGGCTGACGTGCGCGAGATCACCTTCAAAGCTCCAATCTTTGAGAGTTCCGTAATCAGCGCCTCGTGCATCCCTTCAACAAAGTATTCCTGTTCCGCATCACCCATCAGGTTGTCAAGCGGCAGCACGGCCAGGGAGGTGATCAGGCCTGACGCCGCGCCACCCGTGAGCCGATCCCGCAGCCCGCCTACGTTCAAGCCGATGAGCACTGCCAGCAGCGATACGAGTGCCACTACTGCAATCCCCACCACCCACAGGGCGGGCCGCCCCAATCTCCTCCAGGCAGGGGCCTGGGGGCTCGGTGCGATCGATTTGAGAGCGGCCGTGGCGGGGCGGCGCAGATCCACCAACAACTCCTTGGCTGACTGGTAGCGGCTCTCGGGCTCCTTCTCCAGGCACTTCAGGATGATGTCTTCCAGCCGCGGCGAGAGCTGAGGCTTGAGGCGGCCGGGCGACGGCGGCGCCTGATGCAGGATGGCATCGGTCAGGCGAGCGCCATGCGTCTCAGGGAACGGCCGCTGGCCGGTGGCCATCTCGTAGAGCACGGCGCCGGCAGCGTAGATGTCGCTGCGGGCGTCCACCTTCTCCCCCCGCAACTGCTCCGGCGCCATGTAAGGCACCGTCCCCGCCACGCCCTGCGTCTCACTTAGACTATCAACCGTGGTCGCCTGGCTCAGCGGCTTCACC
>JBHHYS010000205.1:0-1569 GCA_046757645.1 Terriglobia bacterium
GAGGCGGGAGCCTCGGGGCTCAGAAGTTTCTGGGCTGGGGTAGGGCAGGGGTTTATCCTCTGCCGCCCGTTGTTTGCGAAAGGTAGCGCGGGCCTGCCCTGAGTGGAGCCGAAGGGTTGTCCCGCGCAAGCGGGGCTACCCGCGGCGTTTTGGGTCTGTCTTTCCGAGTGCAGCGAGGAATCTGCTTGTGGCTTAGCGCGGTTGTGCTTTCAACGGCGGGGCGGTGGGCAGGGTAACCAACTGGTGGTGACCGAAGGTAAGCACGTCGGTGGGGCAGACGTGGATGCACATCCCACACCCGATGCAGCTCGAATTCCACATCCCGAACGCCTCCCCCTTCACCGCGAACCGCATCACGTCCACCCCCACTTCGCAGTAGCGGCTGCACAGGTTGCAGGTGATGCAGCGGTGCTTGTCGGCGGAAATGCGGAAGCGGCTGGTCTTCTTCCCCACCAGGTTCATCCACCCCACCACCGGGCACCAGTAGCGGCACCAAATCTTCCCGCCCAGGAAGATGTACATCGCCACCGGGATGATGGCGATCAGGAACAGGTCCACCGTGTAGGAATAAACTTGGCTCAGCCTCACCCCGCCCGCGCCGAAATCGTAGCCCGCCGCCACCAGCACCGTGGCCACGGCGGCGAACCCGGTGACGAAATAAATCTGCCGCTCCTTGCGGGTGTTGCCCACGCCCTTGGGCGAGTAGTGCCGCCAGGGGTCGGCCAGGGTCTCGGCCAGCCCGCCGCAGCCGCACACCCAGGTGCAGAATTTTTTCCCGTGGAACAACGTGAACACCGGCAGCGCGATCAAAACCAGCCCCAGGCTCCACCACCACCAAAAATCGCTGGCCTTGAAGTGCTCCACCGTCCCCGGGTGGAACACCAGCGGCCAGGGGTAGAGCAGCCCCCACGCCTTCCAGTCCTTCAGGATGAACAGCGGCACCAGGAAGAAGAAGAACGCCTGGAAGAAAATCAGCGAGGCCAGCCGCAGCGTCTGCTGGCCGCCCAAATCCTTCCGCGCTCGCCAGCGGAACTTCCGCCAGCGCAGAATGGCTTTCAGCCCGAAGCCCACCATCACCACCGTGTAGACCAGCGGGTAGAGCGACCCCAGGTCCCATTCGTTCCCCGGAAGCCCCAGGTAGTCCGGCGCCGGCACCATCACCGCTCCGGGCATGAATTTCTTGATGAGGTAGAAGGCGCCCACCGCCACGATGGTGAAGGCGAAGAGCAGATAGCGCCGCAGGTCCCAGTCGCGCTCGTAGGCGATGTGGATCTTGCGGAAGAAGTCCAGCGGCAGCTCCGTCTTCTCCACCCCCAGGAAGGGAAGCACCACGTCGTTCTTCACCCGCAGCGCCGGCGCCGAGGGCGCTTGTCCTGAAGGCGTCGCCTGAAGGATCTCCAGCACCACCGCGTCGGGCTCCACCTTCTTGACCCTGGCGTTCGCCAGCCGGTTCAGCCGCCCCGCGCGCACTTGGGTTTCCACCGTCTCCATCAGCTCGGGGGCGGCGTCGGTCGGCTCGGCGCTGGCGTGCGCCAGCGTCACCCGGTTGTGGGAGGAGAGCTCCAGCGC
>JBHHYS010000206.1:0-1569 GCA_046757645.1 Terriglobia bacterium
TGCCATGGCGCGCCCGCCCGGTGCCTTTCTGCCGCCAGGGCTTGCGGCCCCCGCCGCGGACTTCGCCGCGGGTCTTGGTCTTGTGGGTGCCGCGGCGCAGCAGGGCCAGGTAGTGGCGCATCGCCTCGTGCAGCAGGGCTTCGTTCACCCGGGCAGCGAAGACGTCGGCGCGCAACTCGAGCTTGCCCACCTTCTGGTTCGCCAAATTTTTCATCTCCACCGCAGGCATGATTTCTTCACGTCCCTTAGTGCTTCCGGCGCTTCGCGGCCGCCTTGGCTTTCTGAATCGTTACGTAGCCCCCGTTCGCCCCCGGCACCGCGCCCCTGATCAGCAGCAAGTGCTCGTCCGGGTCCACCTGCACCACCTTCAAGCTGCGCGCCGTTACGCGCTGGTTGCCCATGTGGCCGGCCATCCGCTGTCCCGGCCACACCCGCGAAGGAAATGAGCTCCCCCCGATCGACCCCGGAGCCCGGTGGAACATGGAGCCGTGCGAGGCCGCCCCGCCGCGAAAGTGGTGCCGCTTGATAAACCCGGCCCAGCCCCGCCCCTTGCTCACCCCAATCACATCCACCTGGTCCTCGGGCTTGAACACCTGCTCGACCAAAACTTTGTCGCCCGCCTTGGCTTCCTCCTCGGAGTCGGCCAGGCGAATCTCCCGCAGAAAGCGCAGCGGGGCGATGTTGTGCTTCTTGAACTGGCCGCTCCGGGGTTTGTTCACCCGACGCGGCTTGACGAACTCCACCAGGCCCAGTTGCACCGCCTCGTAGCCGTCCGCCTCCTTCGTCTTTCGCTGCACCACCACACACGGGCCCGCCTTCAGCACCGTGACCGGAATCACGCTGCCATCCCCGGCGAACACCTGGGTCATGCCGAGTTTTCTGCCCAAAATGCCTGGTACGGCCATTGCTCAGTGCTCCGTGCCCGGTGCCCAGCGACCAATGACCCCCGCGGTCATTCTGAGCCTGCTCCGAGCGAAGTCGAGGGGCGAAGTGAGGAATCTGCTTGTTAAAAAGCAGACCCCTCGACAGGCTCGGGGTGAGGGGAGCGAGCATAGTAACTGGTCGTCGCTTCTGGGCCGCTTCACTTCCCGTGCTCCCGTCCAAAAGCTTTGATCTCCACATCCACGCCGGCGGGGAGGTCGAGCTTCATCAGCGCATCCACTGTCTGCACCGTCGGCTCCAGAATGTCGATCAGCCGCTTGTGGGTGCGAATCTCGAACTGCTCGCGCGATTTCTTGTCCACGTGCGGCGAGCGCAGCACCGTATAGCGATTGATATCGGTGGGCAGGGGAATCGGGCCCGCTACCAGCGCCCCGGTGCGCTTCGCGGTCTGCACAATCTCCCAGGTAGACTGGTCCAGGACGCGGTGGTCGTAGCCCTTCAAGCGAATGCGAATTTTTTCTTGCTGCTGCATCTTAGCTCGCCACTCGTGTTTGCCTCTTCATTCTCTTTTGGTTTAGCCACTCAGGGCTTTAGCTCTTGCCTTTCGGATTCCCCGTTACTCCAAGATTTCCGTGACGGCGCCGGCGCCGACGGTGTGGCCGCCTTCCCGGATGGCAAACCGCAGCC